>JAKLDR010000062.1 GCA_022703445.1 Planctomycetota bacterium
GGGGACCGACCCGCGCGCCGGCTCGCAGACCGCCACCAGCCGGAGCGCGGTGCCGTCGGGGAAGCCGGCATCGGCGATCCACCCGTCCTCGGACACGGCCGAGTCGCGGCGCTGCTCCGCGGCGCGCCGGCGGAGCTGGTAGTTCAGCCCGCGCTTGAGATCCTCGAGTTCCTTGGCGCGGAACTCCCGGCGCTTGCGGGCCTCCTCGAAGTAGGGGGTGACAATGTAGACCCAGGCCAGCGCGAAGGCCGCCACCACCGGACCGATGGCGATCAGCAGGAACCAGACGGTCCGCCGGCGCCGGGCCAGCCAGACGCGCAGCCCCGGCCACTTGGCGGCCTCCTCGTTGCGCTCGCGGCCGGTCCGGAAGCGCACCGAACCGCGGGAGCGAAGGTCAGCCACCTTGGCGGCGATGCGTTCCTGGACCTTCTTCTCGAACCCGCTGGAGACGGCCCTGACCCGCAGCCCGCCCACCGCCTGCTGGGTCATCCGGAAGCCGTCGAGCTCGGCCGAGCAGTCCCGGCAGGTCGCCAGGTGGCTCTGGACCTCGGCCCGCCGGGAGGCGCTGAGCTCCTCCTGGAGGAACGCGACCAGCTCGGCCCGGAAGGACTCGCAGCTCATGGGCTATTCCCGACTCCCTCTCCCGTTGAGGCAGAACGGCCCCGACAGACGCAGGTTCACGGTTGAGCCGCCGGTTCCGGGGCGGTCCTGGCCGGCGCGGCCGCGGGGCCGGGCGCCGGAGCGACGTCCTCCGAGAGGAACTTGCACTCGTAGCTCAGCCGGTGGCGCGTGACGCTCTTCTCCCACTTGGGCTCGCCGCGGTCGCGGGCGATCCGCAGCATGGAGGTGAAGGTGATCGTGGCCCGGCCGTCCTTGGCGAGCATCACCCCGCGGGTCACGTCGAAGGTGCCGCGGCCCTCCGCGTCCACCTCGTGGATCAGCCGCTGCCGCGCGTGGAAGGCCTGGGGGAAGCGCTCGGCGTGCCCCTGGCTGTCGAAGGCCCCGGAGACCTTCCAGCTCAGCTGGGCCAGCACGGAGCCGCCCTTGGACTGGATCTTCTCGACCTTGCCCGAGAACCTCAGCGTGAACTCGCTGCCGCCGCGGTAGTCGACCTGTCCGTAGACGTAGTCGGTTCCGGCGTAGACCGGCAGCTCGGCGGTCCAGGTCGCCCCGGCCACCACCTCCCCGGCGGGCAGCACGGGCAGGAGGTAGACCAGGCTGTCGTAGGTCACCCGGTGGAAGCGGGCGTCCTGGGTCAGGGCGAAATTGCCGCGCTCGTCGCAGGGGAAGTAGTTGAGGTTGCGCTCGCCGTCGTAGCCGTAGGCCGTGGAGATGACCGGCTCGATGTTGCCGACCATGCGGATGACCGGCTGCTCCTTGCCGTCGACGTCCTTGGTGCGCTTGGTCCGCTCGGACTCCTCGCGCAGGAAGTTGAGCATGAACAGCCCGCCCGTGCCCCCCGGATTGGCCAGCCGGCCGAGGCACTGCTGGTGGATCACCGCGCGGAGCTTCTCGTCCGTCCAGCTGTCGCCGTCCGAGTTGAGGTTCAGGCGCAGCTCGTGATGCAGGCGCTGATCCTTGGCGAGGCGGTAGCGGAGCAGGACCGCCCCGGAGCGGCCCGCGCCCGTGCCGGACGGGCCGGCCGAGGAGTCCGGCCCGGGGCCCGGGCCCGCCGGGGCGCACCCGGCGGAGGCGAACAGGCCGGCGGCCAGCGCGGCGCAGGCGATTCGGAGAGCGGTGCTCATCGGCTTCATCCCCCAAGAGACTGTGGGGCTAACCCTCCCGGAAGGCCGGCGGTCACCCAAGGCGGGCAGTGCACGGCCTGCCGGCATTCTAGGCCCGCCGACTCCCTGGCGCAAGTGCGCGGAGTCAGCGCTGGCCGCCGGCCGGCGCTTCCCGGGCCGGCAGCTCCAGGGCCATGCCGGGGGCCATCTCCACGACCTTCTCGCGGTTGTCGGAGAGGTCCAGCACCCGGGCCGCGCTGCCCTCCCAGCCGAGCAGGCGGATGCGGCGGCGCGTCTTGTCGGGCAAGACCAGGTCCCAGGTGACGGGTTCCACCTTGGGGGGCGGGGCCACGGGCGGGATCACGACGGTTCCGGAGCCGTCCTTTCCGCCTCCGCCGCCCTGCCCCCGGCGGCAGCCGCGCACGGCCAGGACCAGCCCGAGGACCAGGAGGAGGACCGCGGCGGCGGCCGCCGCGGCGATCGCCAGCCCGCGCCGCGGGCCCACCCCGGCGGCCGGAGGCGGCGCCACGGTCACGGTCGGGGAGGTCGGCAGAACCGAGGCCGAGGCCGGGACCGCGGCGGCGCCCGCCAGCGGCCCGCCGACGATGGTCCGGGCGGTGGCGTCGAGTCCGGAGGAGGCCAGCTCGGCGAGCTCCGCGGTGTGCCCCACCCGGACGAGGTCGCCGGCCAGCTCGGCGGCCGAGGCGTAGCGCTCGTCCGGACGCTTGGCCAGGGCCCGCGCCACGACCGCCTCCAGCGCGGGCGGCAGGCCCGGACGGGCGGCGGACAGCGGGGGCGGCGGCTCCTCGGCGTGTTTGCGGAGCACGGCCAGGGCCGAGGCGCCGCGGAAGGGCACCTTCCCGGAGAGCATCTCGTAGGCCAGGATCCCGAAGGCGTAGAGGTCGCTCCGGGCGTCGGCGGCCCGGCCCTCGGCCTGCTCCGGGCTCATGTACTCGGGGGTGCCCAGGAGCACGCCGGCCCGGGTCAGGCCCTCGGCGCCGCCCGCGCCGGCCTCCTGCTCCTTGGCCAGGCCGAAGTCGGTGAGCACCGCGCGGCCGGTGCCCTCCTCGATGATCACGTTGGCGCTCTTCACGTCGCGGTGGGTGACCCCGGCGGCGTGGATGCGCCCGAGGGCCGAGAGCACCTGCCCGGCGATCCGCAGGAACTCCTCGATGGTCAGCGGCCCGGCGGCAGCCAGGTGCTGGCGGAGCGTCCGGCCGGAGATGAACTCCATGGCGAAGTAGTAGAGCCCGTCGCGCTGCCCGACGTGGTAGATGTGGACCAGGTTGCGGTGGCTGAGCCGGGCGATGGCCCGGGCTTCGCGGACGAAGCGCTGGACGTAGGTCTTGTCCGCGGCCATGGCCGCCGGCAGGACCTTGACCGCCACGGTGCGGTCCAGCGACAGGTCGCGGGCCTTGTAGACCGCGCCCATGCCGCCCTGGCCGATCTTCTCGGTCAGCTGGTAGGTGCCGAGCTTCTGGCCGGTGAGGGTTCCGGAGCGGTCGTCAGGCATGCCCGGGAGTTTAGCGCCGGCGGGGACGGTGTCAAAGAGCCGGAGGGCTCAGCCCAGCCCGGCGCCCGGGGCCAGCCGCGCGCCGCGCAGGAACTCGCCGGCGCTCATCGGGCGCTTGCCCTCGGCCTGGACCTCGGTGAGCCGGAGCAGACCCGCGCCGCAGGCCACCAGGAAATCCGCGCCGGAGGCGGCGGCCACGGCGCCGGGCTCCAGGCCGGCCGGGACGGCGCCGGGCTCCTCCCTGGCCCTCAGGATCTTCAGGCCCCGCCCGTCCGGCAGCTTCGTGTGGAGCGTCGGCCATGGGTTGTAGGCGCGGGCGGCCCGGGCCAGGTGCGCGGCCGGCCGCGACCAGTCGGCCTGGCCCTCTTCCTTGGTCAGCTTGGGCGCGAAGGTAACGGCCGCGGGGTCCTGGGGCAGGAAGACCGCCCGGCCGGACTCAACCAGCCGGACTCCGCGCGAGAGCGCTTCGGCGGAGAGCCCGGCCATGCGCGCGAAGAGCTCCCCGGAGGTCTCCTCCGGGCCGATGGCCAGTCGCTCCTGGAGCAGCACCGCCCCGGCGTCGACCTCCAGGACCACACGCTGAACGGTGACGCCGGTCTCGGCCTCGCCGGCCAGGACGGCCCGCTGAATGGGCGCCGCCCCGCGGTACCTGGGCAGCAGCGAGCCATGGGCGTTGATCATCCCCATGGGAGCCAGATCGATGAGCGCCGGGCGGAGGATGTGCCCGTAGGCGATCACCACCGAGAGCTCGGCCCCGAGGGCGCCCAGCTCCGCGGCGAAGGCCCGGCGGCCGGGCTTCTCCGGCTGGAAGAGGCGCAGGCCCAGCTCCCGGGCGAGCCGCGCCACCGGCGGCGGCTCGGCCGCCCCGCGGCGCCCCACCGGCCGGTCCGGCTGGGCCACCACGCCGACCACCTCGTGCTCGGCGGCCAGCCGCCGGAGGCTGGGCACGGCGTAGTCGGGGGTGCCGAGGAAGAGGAGTTTCATGGCAGGATCCGGCCTCCGTGGTGTACGCCAAAGCCCCGGCATTATCGCCGGAGCCGCGGCGGCCGCAAGGGGTCCGGCCGGTGCCCTTGAGAAGTGTCGCGGTTGGGCCTAGAATCCCCGGAGAAGGAGATACCGCAATGCCCAGGATCGACTTCCGCGAACTTCTCGACTTCTACCGCCGCGAGCTGCACGACAACTTCATGGCCTACTGGCTGAAGCAGGTCGACTGGGAGCGCGGCGGCGTGCTCAACTGCCTCTCGAACCGGGGCGACAAGCTGCTCCACGAGCACAAGTTCGTCTGGAGCCAGGGCCGCTTCGCCTGGCAGTGCGCCCGGCTCTACGAGACCAGCGTGGGCGAGGTCCCCGAGGAGACCAGGAAGAAGTACATGGATGCCGCCCGGGGCACGGCCCGCTTCCTGATGGACCACGCCCGGATCGCCGGCGGGGGCTGCGCCTTCGTGCTCTCCCGCGACGGCCGGCCGATCATGATCGGCGACGACGGCCGCGAGCGGCCCATCCGCCCGGGCGAGTACTACGACTACAGCACCAACGCCGACGACTTCGCCTACTACGGGGTGAGCGAGTACGCCCGGGTCTCCGGCGACCGCGAAGCCTACGAGTGGGCCAAGGACGTCTACCAGTCGCTGCGCCAGCGCATCAAGGCCGGCACCGCCCACCACGACTACCCCTACCCGACGCCCAAGGGCTACAAGACCCACGGCACGCCGATGGGCCTGCTGGAGGAGGCCCAGGAGCTCTGCCGCACCGCCGAGCGCTTCGGCGACGCGCCCTTCGCCGCGGAGCTGGCCGACACCGCCCGGCAGTGCATGGAAGACGTCATGGACCTCTTCGTCCAGCCGGACAAGATCGTCCTGGAGATGCTCAGCCCGGAGTACCAGCCGGTCGACACCCTGCTCGGGCGCTACGTCAACCCCGGCCACACCCTGGAGGACATGTGGTTCGTCATCCACCAGGCCATGCGCCTGAACGACCGGGAGGTCATCGACCGCGCCGCCGAGGTGACCATGGCCACCTGCCGGCTGGGCTGGGACGACGAGCACGGCGGAATCCCCCAGTTCTGCGACCGGGACGGCGGGCAGCCCAAGGGCCCGGTGCCGCCCGAGCTCGAGCGCGAGGTTATGGTCCACAAGGTCCGGAACCTCTGGGACAAGAAGCTGTGGTGGCCGCACTCCGAGGCGCTCTACGCCCTGCTGCTGGTCCACGAGCAGACCGGCAGCAGCGAGGCGCTGGACGAGTACTCCCGCTTCCACGACTACACTTTCCGGACCTTCCCCAACCCGGACAAGGCCGTCGGCGAGTGGATCCAGATCAGGAACCGCCGCGGCGAGCCCGAGGAGGCCGTGGTGGCGCTGCCCGTCAAGGACCCCATGCACATCGTCCGGGCCTTCATCCACACCATCCAGTGCCTGAAGCGCCTCACGGCGAAAGGCTGAAGCCCATGAGATGGGAAGAGCTGACCGCCCCGGATTTCGCCCGCGCGGTCAGGCGCACCAAGGGCCTGTGCATCGTGCCGGTGGGCGTGGTCGAGAAGCACGGCGACCACCTGCCGCTGGGCACCGACTACCTCTACGCCTCGGCGGTGGCCGCGCGCGCCGCGGAGCTCGAGCCGGCGGTGGTCTTCCCACCCTACTACTTCGGGCAGATCCACGAGGCCCGGCACCTGCCCGGGACGGTGGCGCTGTCGTCCCGGCTGATCGTCGAGCTGCTCGGCGAGGTCTGCGCGGAGATCGCCCGCAACGGCCTCAAGAAGATCGTGCTGCTGAACGGCCACGGCGGCAACCGCCATCTCGTGCCCTTCGTCAAGTCCGCGCTGGAGGCGGAGCGGGACTACGCAGTCTACCTGCTCGATCTGGCCGCCTACTACACCACCGAGAACGACCCCGGCTGGCAGGCTCCGGGAGACGGAGATCGACGGCCACGCCGGCGAGCGCGAGACCAGCTGTCTGCTGGCCACCCACCCCAAGCTGGTCAAGATGAACGCGATTTCCCGGCGGCCGGGCAACCCGCGCGGGCGGGCGGACCACCTCGGCCCGGTAAACACCGGCATCAGCTGGTACGCCGACTATCCCGAGCACTACCAGGGCGACGCCCACTACGGCTCGGAGAAGAAGGGGCGCTACCTGCTCGACTTCCACGCCCGGAACGTGGCCCGGCTGGTCGGAGCCATCAAGCGCGACCGGGCCGTCCCGGCGCTGCTCAGGGAGTTCTACGCGAAGAGCCGGAGACCGGTGCGCGGCCGGAGCTGAGGTTCAAGGTTCAAGGTGCAAGGTTCGGGGCCCGGGCAGCAGCCAAGCGGGACTCGGCCCGTGCACCTTGAACCTTGAGCCTTGCATCTATCAGGTCTTCGCCGCGAACTTGCCGTTGTCCTTGCCCCACTGGGCGGCCTTGGCGATGAAGGCCTCGTACTGCTCCTTGGAGAGCTCCTTGAGCCGCTTGCCGGCATGCTCGGCCTCCAGAAGCCCGGCCAGCCAGACGGCGTCGGACATGACGTTCCGCTTGTATACGCCGGCCCCGGCTTCGGCCGCCGCACCGGCGGCCTTCATCACCTTGCTGATGACCGGACGCCAGTCCTCCCGGAATGGGTTGACCTTGGCCTGCTCTGGCATGATATCCTCCTCACTGCAGCCGGAACCGTCCCGTCAGACCGCCTCCAACCCCTGGGCGGAAGGACGCAGGACCCGGTCGGAGACCGGCTCGGCTGCCAGGTCGAAATCCTCGGACAGGGCCGCCCGGTAGGCGGAGTCGCCCGCGGACGTCTGCGGGGCGAAGAAGACCGCCCCGGACGACGGGGCGGCCACCACCGCCTGGCCGCCGCCCAGCGCTTCGGAGAGCCTGCCGGCCAGGCCCGGCCAGGCCAGGACCGAGGCGGCCGGCATTCCGGCCGGAGCCGGCAGCGGGGAGAAGGCCCCGGTGCCGATGGCCGGGCGCATCCCGGAGCAGGCCTCCTCCAGGTTCTTCTTGGCGGCGGAGAGGGCCTCCACTTCGGTCAGCCCGAGCTTCGCCAGGGCGGCGCGGGGCAGAAGCGTGAAGCCGCCCTCGCGCCCGACCGCGGCCACGGCGGCCAGCCCCACGCCGAGCGCGGCGCTGACCGCGTCGGGCGGCACGGCCGCCGAGGGCCTGACCAGCACGGCCAGCCTGGCGACCGATGCCGGGGAGAGCCCGGCGAGCTGCGCCCGGTCGGCCAGGAACTCGTCGAAGGCCGCGCCGGCCTGGGCTTCCAGGGTCTCGGGGGCGGCCAGGTACCGCCGGTGGGCGGCGAAGAGGCTGACGGTCGCCGCCTGCCCGTCGACCGTCACACAGAGGTCCCCGACTTCGTCGGGTTTGGCCTCCAGCGAGGCCTGGCGGGCGTTGAGGACCGCGGCGGCGCGGGCGGCGAAGCCCCGGCGCGCCAGCAGGTCCTTGGCGGAGGTCAGCCGGATGATGGGCGAGCGGCTGGCCGAGCGGCGCCGCTCCATCTCGGCGTCCAGGTCGACGTCGGGGCGCTCGGGGTTCTTGTAGCGGAAGAGTATCTCGGGGAGCCTGCCGGGGCTCGACGCCGAGAGCGACACCAGCGCGCGGCGGCGCCAGATCAGCTCGGCGGTGAAGGCGGCGTCGAGGGCCGCCGGCCGCGGCCGGCCGGCCAGCAGCCGCACCTCGTGGACCGCCACCGGCTCGCCCCCTGTCCGGGCCACCAGGTCGGGGCGGCAGGGCAGCGACCCGGTGCGCCGGGGGAAGCGGGCCGGCCCCAGCGCGGTGATCAGGCGCCCGTTGTAGAAGGACGATTCCTTCAGGGTCAGGAAGCCGGCGGTGATGTCCCCGCCGGAGTCGAGCCTGGTCAGGTCCGAGGGGTAGACGAAGAGGTGCTCGGCGGGCAGCCCCAGGCCCACCAGGTGGTCCCAGGCGGCGCGCTCCGGATCGGCCGGGTAGTCGGGCATGTCCGCGGACTCGAGCTCGGTTAGACCGGCCAGGCCGGCCTCGTTGGCGGCGGCCACCAGCCTGGGCTCGCGGCCGGCCAGCGGCTCCATCCGGCCGCGGACCAGGGCGCCCTTCTCGAACTCGAAGCAGGCCCAGCCCAGCGCGCCGCCCTGGACCTCCGCCCAGACCGTCCGGCAGCCCAGCCCCTCGGAGAGGTGCTTGGCCAGCTCGGCGTCGGCCAGGAAGCGGACGCACTCGATCAGCGTGGTCCAGCCACCCTTGGGCGGCAGGACCGTGATCTTGCGGGTGCGCTTCTCCAGGAAGTGCTCGGCGCCCTGCTCGTTCTTCTCGATGTCGCTGAGCCGGGAGTAGACGTCGCGCTGCCACATGCGCAGATACTCGGCGGCCACCTTGATGATCAGGTTCAGCTTCTCGTGCTGGACGAAGACCTGGCCGACGTTGATGCTCATCGCGGGCCTCCAGCCGCCGCGGTCCGGATATCGGGCGGGACCATGACGGCCCAGCAAGCTTAACCCCCGCGGAGGGCGCGTCAAGGTCTGTTGTCCTTTGCGGCGGCGTCCGTACAATCGCCCCCATGACCGACGCCGAACGCACGCCGCTGCCGACCGGGCTCTCCGACCCCGCTCGAGCGCCGGACCTGGTTGCCGTCCGCGAGTGGCTGGCCGCCGAGCGCGAGCGCGCCGTCGACGCCGCCCGGGCCGAGCCGCGCTCCGGGCTGAAGGCCGCCGCCGGCTACTCGGCGGCGCTGGACGACCTGCTCGGCGCCCTGGCCCGGCGCCTTCCCGGGGCCGGCGGGGGCCTGGCCCTGGCCGCCCTGGGCGACTGGGCCTGGCGGCTGGCCACCCCGCACGGGCCGGTGGAGGGCGCCTTCCTGGCCGCGGCGACGGCCGCTGGCGGGACCGGCGCGGCCGGCTCCGACGAGGCCGCCGCGGCGGTCGAGGAACTGGCCATGTTCCTCGGCGACGCCGGACTGGACTGCCGGCTGACCCTGCGGGCGGCCGGCGAGCGGGTCTGGCCGGTTGACGGCGACGCCTCCGAGTGCGCCGCGGCCGTGGTGGCCCGCCTGGCCTGGGGAGACGCGGCGCTGTTCGGGCGCTTCCGCGCCGAGCTATCGGCGGCCCTGCCCCAGCGCCTGCGGGCCTGGACCGAGGCGGTGGTGGCCGCCGCGCTCGGCCGGCACTCCCGCGAGGGCGGCAGCGCCTGCCGCTCGCAGCCCGACCTGGCCGAGAATCCCGGCGGGCTCGGCGACTACCTGGCGGTCGAGTGGCTGGAGGCGGCCCGCCGCCTCGCCGGGGAACCCGGGCGGGGGCTGCTGGCCGAGGAGGACCTGGAGGAGGCCCGCGAGGCCGCCGGGCTGCTCGCCGGCTGCCGGATCGTGGCCCACGGCCTGGCCGGCTCGCGCGCCGACCGGCTGGACTACGAGCTGCAGGGCCGGCTGGCCGCCGCCCTCGGCTACCGGCCGGGCGAGGACCTGGGCGCCGCCGCCCTGCTGATGCGCGACGTCTTCACCGCGCTGCGGGCGGTGGCCAGGGCGCTGCGGGCCGCCGCCCCCGAGTACGAGGAGGAGTCCTCCTGGGGCGGGCGCCGCAAGGCGGCCATGGACCGCCGGCGCAGCGTGGCCGGCGATTTCACGCGCATCGGATCCCGCCTGTACCTGGCCCGCCCGGACCTCTTCGAGGGCCGGGACGGCGGCCTGCACATGCTCCAGGGCTTCGCCGCCGCGGCCCGCGCGCGGCTGGCCCTCAGCCAGGAGTTCCTGAAGCGGGTCCGCGACAACCTGTACGCCGCCGGCGACGACCTGCGCGGGAGCGCCGAGGCCGCGGGCCTCTTCCGCGAGATCCTCCGCAGCCGGGCCGGCGCCGCCCCGGTGCTGCGGGCCATGCACGAGAGCGGGCTCCTGGGGGCCTACCTCCCGGAGTTCGCCGGGATCGACTGCCTGACCACCACCGACGTGTACCACGAGTACACCGTCGACGAGCACTCGCTGATGGCCGCCGCGGCCCTGGACGCCGCGGAGCGCGCCGCCCCCGGGACTCCGGAGCTGGCCGCGGCGCTGTGCTCGCAGATCCCGGCGATGGACGTGGTCAAGCTGGCCGCCCTGCTCCACGACGTGGGCAAGGCCAAGGCCGGCTCGGGCCACGAGGAGCGCGCCGGGGTCATGCTGCCGCGGATCGCCAAGCAGCTGCGGCTGGCCGAGGACGAGGCCAGGCTGCTGATCTTCCTGGTCGAGAACCACCAGCTGCTGGCCAACGCCGCCGGCTCGCGGCTGACCACCGAGGACAAGCTGCTCTCCGACCTGGCCGAGGGCATCGGCGAGGGCGCGCGGCTCGACGCCCTCTACCTGGTGACCTGGGCCGACCTCTCGGCGGTGGGCGGGACGCCGCTGGCCGCCTGGCGCTCGGAGCAACTGGCCGCCCTGCACGGCAGGCTCTCGGCCCGCCTGTCCGCCCGCCCGGCCCGGGGCCGCGGGCGGCTGGCCGAGGAGCTCCGGGCCGCGCTCCCGGACCGGACCGCCGCCCTGGAGGAGCACCTCTCCAAGGTGCCCGAGCGCTACCTGCTGGAGGTCTCCCCCGAGGAGGCCGCCCTGCACATCCGGCTGCTCGAAGAGATGGCCGCCGAGCGGGAGCGCTCCGGCGGGGCGGCCGAGCCGGTGGCCGTCGACTTCCACCGCCGCGCCTCCCACGTGCACTTCTGGGTGCTGGGCCCCGACCGCCCCAGGCGCTTCAGCCAGATCGCCGGGGCCTTCCTGGCCGCCGGGGCCTCGATCTTCGGCGCCCGCGCCTACACCCGCTCCGACGGGGTGATCATCGACCAGTTCGACGTGGTCGACGCCGCCGCGCCGGACTCGGGGGGCACCGACGAGTTCTGGCGCGCCGCCGCGGCCACGGTGCGCGAGGTTCTCTCCGGACGGGCGGATCTGGCCGGGCTGGTGGCCGCCGCCCGCCGGCACACCTCCGGGGCCGCGCCGGTGCGCCGGGACGTGCCCGCCCGGGTGACCTTTGACAACGCGGTCAGCGCCGACTACACGGTCATCGACGTGAGCTGCGCCGACCGGGTGGGGCTGCTCTACGACCTCTGCGCGGCGCTGTCCGACTCGGGGGCGGACATCGCCTTCGCCAAGATCGCCACGGAGGGCGGCGTGGCCACCGACTGTTTCTACGCCAAGCTGGGGGACGGCAAGATCACCGGCCGGGAGGACATGGGCCGCATCCGCTCGGCGCTCCTGAAGGCCTGCCGGGAGCGGTGAGGGCGGCCCGCGGCGACCTTGCGCCCGGCCCGCGCGCGGGTATCATTTCCGCAGGAGCGGATCCCGGCAGCGGATCCGCCTGGGAGGGGCAAGGCCATGGACGCCGTCAAGAAGCTGACCGTGCTGGGACTGGGTCTGCTGGATATCACCGAGGAGAAGGCCCGCGAGCTGGCCGACGAGCTGGTCAAGCGCGGCGAGGCCCGCAGCGAACAGCCCGGCAAGCTCGTCAAGGACATCATGGCCCGCGGCGAGGAGGTCAGGAAGACCGTCCAGCGCCACGTCGAGAGCGCGGTGGAGAAGGCCATGGCCAAGGCGAACCTGGCCGCCGCCCGGGACCTGGCCGCCCTGGAGAAGCGCGTCGCCGAGCTGGAGAAGAAGCTCGGGCAGCAGGGCTGAGCCCGGCGGGACGAGCCGCAGCGACGTGCGCATTCTGGAACTGGTCCGGACCTATCGCAGCCTCCGCCGGCTGAAGGACATCGTCGTGGTCCTGAGCCGCCACGGCTTCGGCGGGCTGGTCGACCGTCTGCACCTGAGCAGCTACGCCCCGCTGCTGTCCAGGCTGCTGCGCACCACCGAAGTCGAGCCGCACGAGCCCATGCCGGCCCCGGAAAGGCTGGTCCTCGCCCTCCAGGAACTGGGGCCGACCTTCGTCAAGTTCGGCCAGCTGCTGGCCACCCGCCCGGACCTCATCCCCGAGGCCTACGTCGAGGCGCTCTCCGCCCTGCAGGACCGGGTGGCGCCCTTCGACAGCGGCGCGGCCCGCGGCATCATCGAGCGCGAGTTGAAGCGGCCCATCGCCGAGGTCTTCCGCAGCTTCCAGGACCAGCCGGCGGCCTCCGGGTCGCTGGCCCAGGTGCACTTCGCCGAGCTGCCCGACGGCCGGGCCGTGGCCCTCAAGGTCAAGCGCCCCGGGGCGGAGAAGACCTTCCTGGCCGACCTGGACCTGCTCGCCAGCCTGGCCGAGCTGGCCGAGCGCCACGTGCCCGAGCTGGCCCGCTTCCAGCCGCGGCTGATCGTCGAGGAGTTCGGCCGGGCGCTGCGCCGCGAGATCAACTTCACCACCGAGGCCGCCACCATGGTCAAGTTCGCCGGGTTCTTCGGGGCGGACTCGCCGGTGCGCGTGCCTGAGGTGCACTGGGAGCTCTCCGGGCCGGACCTGCTGATCATGGAGCGGCTCGACGGGCTGCGCCTCTCCGACATCCCCGGGCTGCGCCGCGCCGGGCTGGACACCAGGAAGCTGGCCCACACCCTGGGCCAGGCCTTCCTGCGGCAGTACTTCGAATTCGGCATCTTCCACGCCGACCCGCACCCCGGGAACATCCTGGCGCTCGACGGCGGCCGGGTGGGTCTGCTCGACTTCGGCGCGGTCGGGCACATGTCGCCGGAGCTCAAGAGCCAGCTGGCCACCACCCTGACCGCGCTGGTCCGCGGGGACCTGGACCTGATCATCAGCGTCTACACCGACATGGGCGTCTTCAGCGACTCGGCCGACCTGGCCAGCATCCGGCTGGACCTGATCGAGATGCTCGACCGCTACTACGGCCTGCCGGCCTCTAAGGTCGACCTGGGCTCGGTCTTCTCCGACCTGGTCAGGCTGGCCCGCCGGCACGACGTGCAGCTGCCCCGCGACTTCGTGATGCTGGGGCGCTCCTTCGTGCTGATGAGCGGGCTGCTGCGCCAGCTCGACCCCGAGCTGAACATGGCCGAGGCGGTCAAGCCCTACGCCGAGCGGCTGCTCATCGAGCGGCTCGACCCGCGCCACCTTCTCAAGCGCGCCGGGGCCAACCTCTACTACCTGGGCAGCTTCCTGCACGCCCTGCCCCGCGACCTGCGCATGCTCATGAAGAAGGCCCAGGCCGGGCGGCTGACCATGACCTTCCGGCACGAGGGCCTGGAACACCTGACCAGGGAGCTCGACCGTTCCTCGAACCGGCTGGCCTTCGCGCTGATCATCGCCGCGGTAATCGTGGGCAGTTCGCTGCTGCTGGCGAAGGAAGTCAAACCCCTGATCCTTTACGGCAACCTCAACCTCTCCATCCTTGGGCTGGTCGGCTACGTCTTCGCCGGATTCATGGGGCTGGGGCTGGCCTGGTCCATCTACCGATCCGGCAAGCTCTGAATCTACAGGCATTGTGGGTTTTCACCACAGTCTTGTCAGCGCCCCGCCAGGATCGGCCAAGCTGCTAACTAACATGATTTTGGCGCATACGAGACATTACGGCCGTCATCCAGCTGTGGCATCCCGGTTGCTCTTGCGAGGGCAGGCCCTTGCGGGGGCAGGGCTGGGTTGAACGGAGAGACGAGAAGGAGAAGAGCCATGATCAAGTTCGCGAAATGGATGACCCTGGGGCTGGCGGTGACGATGGCCGGCTGGACCGTGAGTGCCAACGCCAACGACCGGCGCGCGCGGGTCGGTCTCGACAGGCGCGAGAACGTGCGCGACAGGAACGAGGATGTCCGCGATCGCCGCGAGGACGTGCGCGACCGGGCCAACGGCAACAACGGGCCCCTGGACCGGGCCGAGGACGTCCGCGACCGGCGCGAGGACGTGCGTGACCGCCGCGAGGACGCCCGCGACCGCCTCAACCCTCCCGGCACTCCCGCGCAGCGCGAACAGGCCCGCGAGAACGTGGTGGATCGCCGCGACGTCCGTCAGGACAAGCGCATCGAGCACGGCATCAACAAGGGCTACCTGACCGCCGACGAGGCCAAGAAGCTCCAGGACCAGCAGGCAGCCATCGATGCCATGGCCTCCTCGTTCAAGGGCGACGGCAAGCTGACCCCCAGCGAGTTCCGGCAGCTGCAGGGCGCGTTCAACGAGGCCAGCCGCTGCATCTGGGCCGAGAAGCACGACACCGACGGCAACCAGATGCCGGTCTACCGCCTGGGCAAGGACGTGCGCGCCAATGCCGATCTAACCAGCAAGCTGGCCGATCCCAACCTGACCAAGCCCGAGGCCCGGGCGCTGGCCCGGGAGTTCCACCTGATGCTCGGCATCAAGCACCGCCTGGCCACCGCCGACCTCAGCGCCGAGCAGCGGGCCAAGCTGCAGGCCGAGTACAACGAGATGCTCAACAAGTACTTCACCCTGGCCCAGTAGAGCGCGATACCGCAGCCGCGGCTGCGAACGTCAACAACAAAGCGGGCGCCCCATGGGGCGCCCGCTTCTCTTCTGTCGGAACTCGGTATGATCTCGACATCAGACCTTCGCCGCCGAAGCGGCTGCTTCGGTTGAGTAGGTTGCCGTGTCCCTACTTCGCGGGCGTGAACTCGCCGGCGCCGACGTCGAGCTTGCCGTCCGACGGGCGCTTCTCGTTCTTGGCCGGATGCAGGTACTGGAGGTCGGGGGCCACGCTGAAGTCGCCGAATTTGCCGGGGTCGACGCCCTTGTCGATGGCCGGCGAGCCGGCCTTGAGCCGGAAGTCCCACTTCTCCGGGTCGACGCAGCCGGCCTCGGCGGCGGTCTTGAAGATCAGGTTGCCGGACTCCTCGCACTTCGGCGCGGTGGTCAGCTTGAGCGGTCCGATGCAGAGGTTGTTGCGTATGACCGGCACCAGGCCCTCCGGGACGTTCTTGACGTGGACGAAGCCCACCTCCTGGGCGCGGCGGTTCTCCCAGACGATGGTGTTGCTGGCCACGACCAGGGCGTTCTTCTCGTGCTTGATGCCCTCCATGCCGTAGGCGATGGGCCGGTTGTTCTGGCCCTTGGGCCCCTTGTGGAGGATGTTGCCGACCAGCACGACCACGCCGCCGTTGGGGAAGTCGGCCACCGCGCTGCCGGTGCCGTCCTCGTCGGAAAGGCGGTTGTAGAGCAGCCAGCTCTCCTTGGCGCGGGTCTTGAGCAGGTGCCCCTCTCGGGAGTGGTGCGAGTAGTTGTAGCGGTAGGTCAGCTTGGTGACGTTCTGGCTGATGTACAGGTTGTGGGTGGCCGGGTCGGAGTTGTGGCCGCACCAGGAGAACTCGCTGAACTCAATGAGCACCTCGCCTTTGCCGCCGAGCAGCGCGTCGCGGCAGTCGTGGAACTTGCAGTTCCGGACGGTGAGGTTCTCGCCCTCCGCACGGATCCCGGCGGCATTGACCTCGCCGCCGGCGTTTCGGAACTCGATGTTCTCGATGGTGACGTCCTTGCCCTGGGTGACGAAGATGCCCTTGCTGCCGGCGCAGGTCCCCTGGGCGTCGAGCACCGCCCGGCCCTCGCCCACTCCGCGGATGGTCAGGTTGCTGGCCTTGACGTAGCCCACGTCCTTCTCGTACTTGCCCTTGGCATCGATCTCGATGATGTCGCCGTCCTTGGCGGCCTTGAGCGCGGCCGCGACCTTCTCGAACTTCTTGCCGGGGCCGACTTCCAGTTTCTCGCCGGCGGCAGCAGCCCCGGCTCCTCCAAGAAGCAGAAGAGCACCCAACGCGATGGCGGTTCGCATGGTCTTTCCTTCCTTGTCAGAACCCATCACTTGCCCTCGATGACCGCGCACGGCGCGGCCACCGCGAATAGGAATTTCCGGCCGGCGATGGTCAGGGCGACGCCCTCAACGGTAGCCTCGGCCTTGGCATCCGCCGCGGCGCCCGGCTCGGCCCCGTCGCCGACCTCGAGGAGGTGGACCAGCGTCAGGCTGGCCTTGCCCGGGTACTTGTACTCGGCCCTCCAGGTCGGGGCCTTCTTGTTGCCGCCCTCGAGGTAGGTGAGCGGCCCATCGGAGACCGCCGGCGCGGCCGCCCCCGCAGGCAGCAGAGCCCGGCAGCGCAGCCAGGCCTTGCCGTTGCCGGCAGACACGCCCGCACCGTCGACCTTGGGCTGGCCGGTCACGTGCAAGGGCCAGGTCACCTCGGGCAGATCCTTGCCCTGCGGCGCGGCCAGCTGGTCCACGATGGCGATCGTGCCCGGCCGCAGGAAGAGAACCTGGCGCATGGCCCGGCCGACCACGGCCGGGTCGTAGGCCTGGCCGAATTCGCCGGCCGCGGCCGCCCAGGCGCCCTTGTCCTCCTGGAAGAGCATGTTGCCGGTCTCGAAGCCCTTGCCGCCGCCCTGGAGGGCCTTGATGTAGCCCTCCAGCGTGGCGTTCGAGCTGGGCCGCACCCCGCGCTGGCCGGCGCCGCCGAAGAGCAGCGTGTTGTGGCAGTTGGTCTTCTGCTGAGCCCCGCCGACGTTCTTGTAGATGCCGGCGTCGGCGGCCAGCAGCCCCTGGCGGTAGATCACAAAGCTGCCCTCGTCGAAGTGGTTGTGGCCCGTGTAGCAGTCGGTGCAGCGCAGCGCGACGACGGTCGCTCCGTCGTCCCACTTCTCGCGGGCCATCCAGTTGCCGCCGATCGCCCCGCCGGAGAGGCGAGCCAGCGGCGGCTCCTTGGCCTCGACCGCCATGGTCCGCGTGTAGATGAAGTAGAACATGGCGGTCTCGCCGTAGAAGCGCTTGGTGCCGCGCAGGCCGGCGATCCGCCGGCCGAGGTGCGCGCCCGCCGGCGACTTGGAGAGCCAGGTCATCATGTCGATGGTTCCGGCCATCTCGTGGGCCACGCCGCCGTCGCCGCCCTCCTGCTGGTCGCCCCAGGGCATGTGCCGGAGGTTGGGGAGCGTCTGGTGGGCCAGGTTCTCTAGTTGGCCGCCGACCCAGTCGCCGCCATCCTTGGCCACCTTGCCGGCCAGGTCCTGCCCAAAGGCGCTCTGGGCCGCGGCCAGGACGGTGGCGCCCGGCGCCAGGCAGTAGAGCGACCAGTAGCCCGGCGAGTCGGCCGGCTGTCCCTGGAGGTAGGCCATGGCCGGGAACATGTCGGCGTTGAAGCGCGTCGCGACGTCGGTCAGGAGCTTGTCGCCGCGCGGATCGTCGCCGGCCGAGGCCAGCGCCCAGAGCGCCGCGCCGCAGTTCCACATCCAGACGTAGTTGTGAAAGACGTGGTCGTGCCCGTTCTTCAGGCCGATCGCGGCCAGCGGGAAGACCTTGTCGCGTACCTCCTTCTTGATCTCATCGGTGAATCCGGGGTAGCCGTGCAGCCAGTCGTAGGCCAGGGCCGCATCGCGGCAGGGAAAGTAGATGTCGAACGGGTCCCCGGCTTTCTCCGGCGCCTTCCAGGCCCTGAGCGCGGCCAGCGCCTTCTCGGCGTCGGCCTTCTCGCCGGTCAGCTGCCAGACCAGCGCGGCCGGCGCGGCTCCGCCGCACTTGCGGAGCTGCTCGAGCATGGCGCTGAACTCCGCGTCGCGGGGGATCTTCCTGAGCTGCTCGACCGAGACGGCCTGCGGCGAGTCCTTGGCCCGCAGTAGTAGCCGGGGGTGGTCCTTGGCGATGCCCGCCGCCGGGGGAATGAGCTCGACCGGCTTGGGGGCCGGCGCAGGCTGCAGTTCGCCTGCGGCGGCCGGGGCGGCCAGGGCCAGGACCAAGGCAAGACCTGAGATCGTTTTCACGCGGGTCTCCTGACGTTTCTCGAGGACTCTCTGATCACCAGCTCGGTGGGCACCAGCACCAACCCGCCCGGCTTGGCGCGGCCGGCGCGCAGATCAAGGATCGTGCGCACCGCCCTCCGGCCCAGTTCCGCCGGGTCGAAGGCGACGCTGGAGAGCTCCTGGCCCAGGCCCGAGACGGCCGAGTCGTCGCCGTAGCCGACGAGCGCCAGGTCCGCGCCGACTTTCCGGCCGGCGAGTTCCGCCGCGCGCCAGACGCCCCAGGCCACCCGGTCGGAGCAGGCCACGACCGCCGTCGGCGGGTCGGCCAGGGCGAGCAGCCTCTCGCCTGCGCGTTGGCCGGCGTCGAACTGCGGAGCGGCCTGCCCAACCAGGGACTCATCCATGGGTATTCCAGCCGCCGCCAGCGCCTCGGCGTAGCCCCGATATTTCCAGGGGTTCAGCCCACGCTGGCTGGGCTCGACGTAGGCGATGCGGCGGTGCCCGAGAGCCAGGAGGTGCTCGACCGCCCGCCGGATGCCGCCAGCGCAGTCCTCCATCACTCCGGTGACGGGCAACTCGGGGAAGTAATGGTCGACCAGCACCAGCGGGCCGGACCATGCGGCCTGCAATTCCTGCACCGTCCGGGGATCGGTGATCGAGAGCAGGATGACGCCGTCCACCCCGCCCGCCGCCAGCCGCGCGGAGAACTCGGCGCGCCCCGAGGCCATGACCAGGTTGCCGAAGGCCGCGAGCCACCGCTCCGCGCCGGCCACCTCGGCGATGCCGCTCATGAACTCCGACGCGCTCCCGGTGCCGCAGCCGACCAGCACCTGGCCGAGCGCCTGGCCCGGGGTCAGTCCCTCGCGCGCGCGGACCTGCGTGCCCAGTCCCTGGCGGCGGCTGATCAGCCCCTCGCGCTCCAGTTCGTCCAGCCCCTTACGGACGGTGTCCCGGCTCACGCCGAAGGCATCGGCCAGTTCCCGCTCCGGGGCCAGCAGCTTGCCCCAGAGGTTCTGTTCATCGATGATAAGACGCAGCCTCTTGGCGACTTCCTGCGACATCAGGCTGCGTCCGATAGTGCTTATCATGTTGTTCTGCAAGGTCTTATCTCCAGTGGCTGGCTATTGGACTGCTGCGCCAACCAGTAGCCAACCAATGGCTTTACACCTTGGGCGGCAGGTTGTCGGCGATATTCTGGAAATCTGCAGAGGCCCGCTCCAACGCAAAAGGCTGTTGTTTCGGACCCCGCAGATGGTAAATTGTGCAAGCGAACCAGGACCATCGAGCGCTTTGCAGAGGACCACCACCGATGCCCACCGAACGGATGACTCCCCGCCAGCGCATGCTGGTGGCCATGGCCGGCGGCAAGCCCGACCGCGTGCCCTGTTCGCCGGACACCAGCAACATGATGCCCTGCCGGCTGACCGGCAAGCCCTTCTGGGACATCTACCTGCACAACGACCCGCCGCTCTGGAAGGCCTACATCGCCCTGCTCCGGCACTTCGGGGTCGACGGCAAGTTCGCCTACGGCGGCGTGAAGTGGAAGACCGACTCGGGGATCGAGACCCGCGCGGAGATCACGGCCCGCTCGGCCGAGCGCGTGGTCCAGCGCCACACCTACATCATGCCCGAGGGCCGGCTCACCGGCGAGACCGTCTATATGGTCGGCGACCCGCCCACCGAGTCGGAGAAGCCGGTCAAGGATGTGAAGGAGCAGTTCGCGATGCTCCGGCGGTTCTTTGCCGCGCCGACCGCGGCCGACTTCAGCCAGGCCCGCGAGCAGCGCCGGGAGCTCGGCGAAATGGGCGCCTTCGGTCTGGCGGTGGCCGGGCTGCCCGGCTTCCACGGCTGGATCTACTTCGTCCAGGGCGGCGTCGAGGCCCTGACCTACGCCTACTACGACCACCCCGAGCTCTTCGAGGAACTCCGCGAGCTGAACCACCGCAAGGTGGTGCGCCAGGCCGAGATGATCCTCGGCGAGCGCCCGGACTTCCTGTACATGAGCAACTCCGGGTCGCTGACCCTCCAGAGCGCGGACATCTTCCGCCACCTGACCCTGCCCACGCTCAAGGAGGTCACCCGGCTGGCCAAGCAGGCGGGCATCCCCACCCTGATGCACTCCTGCGGACGGAGCATGGACCTCGTGGAGATGGTCGCCACCGAGACCGACCTCTGCTGCCTCAACCCGCTCGAGGCCCCGCCGATGGGCGACGCCGACCTCGCCGAGGTCAAGCGCCGCTACGGCAAGAAGCTGGCCCTGATGGGTAATTTGCTCACCACCGATGTGATGCTCCGGGGGACGCCCGAGCTAGTCCGCGAGGAGTCGAGGAAGTGCATCGAGGCGGCCGGCGCCGGCGGCGGGTTCATCCTCTCCACCGGCGACCAGTGCGGCCGCGACACGCCCGACGCGAACATCCTCGCGATGCTGGAGGCGTGCCGGGAGTTCGGGCGGTACGACTGAAGACGGGTTGATGCGGGGAAGCGGAGCCATGGCGCCTCGATACCAGTATCGTCTCCGTGCCGACGCGGCTCAGTAGCGCTTCCTACTCACGCGATCCCGCCTCCGGCTCTGCCCCGATGATTCTGAGGGCCAGGCGCAGCTCCGGCTCCAGGTCCGGATCCAGGGGGCCGATCGCCTCGGCCAACAGCCGGCCGCGCTCGCGCACTTCCGGGTCCTTGGAAGCGAGGGCGGCCTGGACGTAGGGTGAAGCCCTCTTGCCCATGGCCGACAGAGCCTTGAACTCGGCCTCCCGCGCCGCGAAGTTCTCGCTGCCGAGTCTGGCGAGACGAGCACCCAGATCGGGTGCCCTCCCCCCCAGCACCTTCAGGTCAGATTGCAGGCTGACCACAAACTCCGGGTCGGCCTTGGCACCGCCCCGGGCAGCCAGCGCCAGGGCGCAGGCGCGAAGGGCTACGGCGCGGTCGTAGGCGTGGTTTGCCGTTCCTCCTCCCCAGAGGCTACGGAAGAAACTCTCGAACACGGCGAACTCGCTCTTCGGCAGACCGCGCAGGGCCTCGACCTGCTTATCCGTGCCCACCCTGGTCCACAGCTCCAGCCGGCGGGGCAAAGCCGCTGCGGCGCTTCCCGGCTCTTCGCCCCGGAGCGTATGCCACTCCCGGCGGGCCGGTCCCGGGGGTTCCCCGACGAGGTGCTTGGCCAGGGCGGCCCGCAGCGCCCACTGAGAGAGACCTTTGCCGCCTTCAGCCCGTCTCGTCTCAATGAGCAGGTAAGGGATGGCCACCGGGGTGCGCTCCGACTCCGCGATGGCTGCGGCCAGGTCCGCGCGATAGTACTCATTGTGCCTGAGGGCGGCGAGCGCGTCCGGCTGCAGGTGCGGGTCGTCATCCCGGACAGAGGGCTCCGGCTCCGGGGGCTCTTTGGGTGGGGGTGGGCAGGTCTCCACTAGTATCTGTCCCAACCGTGGGAGGATGGCTGGACCGTAGGCGGCGATCACTCCGTAGGCCGAGTGGGCTTCGTCGATGTATTCCGGCCGGTTGTGCATGACCCTCATGACCCGGGGCAAGGACTTCTCCTTCTCTGGGCTGGGGAACTCGGCCGCGGCCCTGATCATCAGCCAGGCCCAGCGCTTGTCGTCGGGGTGCGACTCCAGGTGTTTGGTGATCCTTTCCACCATGGCCCGGTCAGCGCACCTGCCCAGCGCGGCAGCTCCTTTGAAGAGCACCGAACTCGGCGGATGCCCGGCCTCATAGGGATGGATCTCGGACCAGGCGGCCACCAGCGGCTTCAGTGCCTCGAGCAGCACTCGCGCGACCTCGGCATCCTCCCGGGTGTAGTGGACCGCGGCGAAGCTAACCGCCGCCCGGATCTCGATGGACTTCTCCGCTGGGGCACCAAGGGTGGCAAGCAGCAACTTGCGGCGTTCCTCTCCCTCCGCTCCGCGCAACCGGCACCAGGCGCGCAGGAAATCACGCTCCATCTGGGCGTACTCCCCGGCCTTGCCCGGTTCCAGGTCGCTCAGTTCGCCTATGACCAGCCAGGCTCCCCCCTTTGCCTCCCGTCCCAGCATGAGGACCTTGTCCCCATCGACCTTGGGGGCCGGCACCAACCTCTTTCCGGCAAGCCCGTCCGGAGTAAACCAGTCCTCGGTTTCGATCTTGGGCGAGCCCGCACCGCAGGCCACTTCGATCTCCTGAGGGGCCTTCTGCCCCGACACGTTGAGCCAGATTTCGGCCACGGCGAGCTTGAAGTGGGCCGACTCAACACTGGAAACCTTCCCAGCGACGACCAGCTCGGCTTGACCCAGCAGCCCCAGGAGCCTGTCCTCGACCGGTTTGGGCAAGTGGTCGGGCATGCGCGCTTTGGATGCGTGTATGCTCGGATCGGGCTCCTGAACCGCATTCGCCCCCCACTGCGCCCGGGCGATGGCCCGGGCCTGCAGCACCATGGGCCCTTCCGGAACCACCGATCCGCCAGGAAGCCGGCCGGGGACAGATCCGCCTGACGGCGGTGCCGTTCTCCAAACCAGCACGGCAACGGCAGCCGCCGCGGCCACACTCAGACCGGCAGCCACCAACAGCAGTGGTCGGGCGCTGCCTCGCCGGCTGGCCAGTACACGCTGGCGGAGTCTGCCGGCTGCCTCCGGACCCGGCCGGCCGGCGACCTCGCGGAGTTCCAGCCCCACGGCGAGCGTCTTGCGGTGTTCGCCCTCGGGCGCTCGGCCGGCAGCCAGCGCCACGTCCAGCTCTTCCAGGAATTTCTGCCCCTCGGCCTCGCTCAGCTCGTGCTTCTCGCCATTCACTCCCATGCGAAGCCCTCCCGTTCGAGCTCGGCGCGCAGCTTGCCGAGCGCCCGGTGGACGATCACGCCCAGGTTGCCGACGGTCACGCCCAGGGCGCCGGCGATCCAGCCGTTGTCGAAGCCGTCCGAGAACTTGAGGCGCAGCGCCTCGCGCTCGGTCTCGGAGAGCCGTTCGACCGCCTCCAGGAGCGCCTGGCGCCGCTCGCTCCGGAGCGCCTCGGCCGAAGGGCACTCGGCCCCGGCTCCGGCGCGGGGCAGCCGCGCCAGCCCCCGGCGCTCGACGTCGCCCCGCCGGCGGTGCATGGCCACCCGGCTTCTGGCGATCTGGTAGAGCCACGCCTTCGTGTCGCCTCCGGTGAACTGAGCGCGCGCAGCTAGCGCCTGCGCGAAGACGTCCTGGGCCAGGTCCTCGGCCAGGTCGGCCCGGCCGACGGAAGCCTGGACGTAGGCCAGGATCGGCCCGGCCTGGGCCAGGCACTGCTCGGCGAACTCGGTTCCGGCTCCGGGCTGGGTCATGCTCCCGTCTTTCTGCTCTGAAAATGCGCGGCTCGGCGGAACATTACAGGCTTTCCCGAAAGAATCACGCGCGGCCCACGGCGGCACCGGGGTTCACCGCGGAGGCGCAGAGGCCTTTGGGCCGTCTCTCCGCTGCCGAAGCTCACGGATCCGTCGGATCCGACCGATCCGCCCAATTAGTTCTCCGCGCCTCCGCGTGACCTACGTCTTACTCCCTCGCCCGCGTGGCCAGCTCCGCCGGCTCGATGTCCGAGCCCGGCCGGGCCATCTTGATCCGGGGCGAGTGGGCGCCGCAGCTGTCGGTGTCGGCCACCTCGCCGGCCTTGCGGTCGGCGCCGTAGAAGCCGAACTCCTGGAGCACCTTGAGCTTGGGCAGGACGTTCCCCGCGAGGTCGTAGTGGAAGAAGCCCGGGAAGATGTCCGGGTTCGACTTGATGAAGTCGAAGATGCGCAGGTGCTCGGCCGGAGCCTCGCAGCGCGCGCCGCGGAGCACCTCGTGGCCGGTGATCATGTACTCGGGGAAGAGCTGCGGGCAGAACTCGAGCTTGCCGGTCGCCTTGACGTCGCGGTAGATGTCGGTCTGCGGCAGCAGGCAGAGCAGGCTCGGCAGGATCCGCGCGCCCATGGCCCGGAAGCTGACCATCTGGAAGACGGTCTGGTGGAAGTCCTCCATGGTCTCGAAGGGGAAGCCCCAGATGTAGAAGCAGTCGGTGCGGTCGAAGATGCCCACGGCCTTCGACACCACCTCGACGGCCTCGGCGGCGGTGAAGCCCTTCTTGGTGAGCGCCAGCACCCGGTCGGAGCCCGACTCGATCCCGTAGCGGATCTCGCAGCACCCCGTCGCGGCCATGGCCCGCATGGTCTCCTCGTCGGTGAGGTTAACCCGGCCGAAGGCCTTCCACTTCACCTTGAGGCCCGAGCGCGCGAGCTCATCGCAGAAGACCACCACCCGGTCCTTGCCGGAGACGAAGAACTCGTCCTGGAAGAGGAAGAGCTTGACGCCGTGCTCGTCGTGGAGCTGCTTCATCTCGCCGACCACGCTCCGGGCCGAGCGCGAGAAGGTCTCACGGTCCCAGACCGGCGCCACCGAGCAGAAGGTGCAGGGGTACGGGCAGCCCCGGCTGGTGATCATCCCGTAGCCCTCGTAGTCGCGGACTTTGATGTGAGCGAAGGCCGGCGCCGGGAGCGCGTCGAGGTCGGTCAGCCGGGCGGCGCGCGGCATCTCGACGTACTTGCCGCCGCGCATGAAACTGACGCCCGGCACCTTCTCGAGCGGCGTTTTCTCCTTGAGGGCCTTGAGCAGCACCGGCCCGGAGACCTCGCCCTCGCCGCGGGCGATGACGTCAATCCACGGACACTTCTCGAGGATCTCGCGCTCGACCGACTTGGAGCCCACGCCGCCGAGGACCACGGTCTTCTCGGGGTTCGCCTTCTTGAAGTCCTGGAGCGCGAGGAGCGTGAAGGGCAGCAGGTTCGCCATGCAGGAGGCGCCCAGGATCGGCGCGGAGTCCTTGAGGAACCCGGCGATGGTCTCGGGCGTGAAGGGATCGGGGCACTCGTGGGTCTGGTAGTCGCGGAAGTCCACGGTGAACCCGGCGCGCTCCAGGGCCGCCGTGAGGTACAGCGGCCCGAGCGGCAGGTGCTTCTCGCGCTCGGTCCGCCCGTCGGCGTACCGGACGAAGAGCATGTTCAAATTAACGAGAGTGATGTCGGCGGGCATGGTCATTTCGCTTTCTCCGGTGGGATGTCGATGCGGATGCCGGCTGTTCCACCCAAAGGCACATCAATCCCCGGTCCCGGGAAGATGTCCCGCTTATTGAACTCCGGGTGGTCATCGAACCACTTGGTCAGTTGCGCCGGGACGGCCTTGATGGCTTCGATGAGCTGCGACTCCTCCTGGGGCTGTACCAGCCGGGAGAGCTCCGAGCCGTCGGGGGCCAGGAAGATTGCCGTGGGCAGTTTCGTTTCGTCCAGGCCGTATCTCTTCAGAGCACCCTCGTAGGCGGCGAAGTCCCGCATGTACTTGTCGGCAAGCTTCTGCTCCACCTCGGCAGTACCTCTAAGGCCCAGATCTGCAAGGATAAAGGGTCTGGCCAGCCTCGCCACGTAAAGGCGGGCGTCGGCTGCCGCGGCCCGGAATCCCTTGCCGTTAGTCTCCAGGACGTTCTGGGCTCTCTGCTCAATGCCCACGTCCACCGGGTCGGGCCGGATGCCCTGCGACCCCGGACGGTCCGAGATCCACTTCTTCACGGGAGGCTTCGGGTGCCGGAATACCGCCATCACCGGCCGCTTCTCCTGGACGGCCATGGCCAGGGCTACTTCGAGAGAGTCCGACAGCGGGACCGGCGGAGCGTCCTCCGGCTCGGGGCGGTCGCCTCCGACCGTGCCGACGGGGTCCAGCTTGTGAGGGTTGGTCGGCGGGACGTCAGGCCGGATGCCCCGAGTGCTCTTCATCATCGACGGCACTGCGAAGCCGGCCGCCAGCAACGCGGCGGCACTGACGCCCACGACCAAGGCGGTCTTGCCTAGTGGGCTCATGCCCTGTCGTCGCGCCAAGGAGTCCGCCATCTGTTCAAGGGAACTGCGCGGGGTGGCCTTGAGGATCGCCTTCTCGCTTTCCGACAGCGCGATCCTAGCCTCTGCCGCCGCCGCCACCGGGTCGGCAAGAACTTTCTCTTTCCAAGAAGCATTGCTCGCCGCCAGCGTCAGCAGCCGCTCGATGCCCTGGGGCACCGAGACCTTGCCGCCCGGGCCGCCCTCGGGCCGCGGGCCGACGATGGTCGGGACGGGCTCGTCGACCCGGCGCCCGTCCTTGGGCTCCGGCACGTCCGGTCGGATGCCGTTGGTCGGCGGCACGGGCCGGTCGCCGTCAGCGCGCGGATCGAGTTGGGACATGTCGCTACTTGCCCGGCGACGGTTCGGGAGCCGGCGCTGGCGCCGGTGCGGGACTCTTCTCCGGCGGGATGTCCGGACGAATGCCCTTAGTGGCGGGCGGCGGCACGTCCGGACGGATGCCGGCTGGTTGCGGTTGCGGTGGCGGGTCCTCCTTGCGCGGGTTGGCCGGGGGTTGGTCCGGGCGCGATCCATCCGTAGGGCCGCAGCTGCCGCACCCCGTAAGGCTGCCGACCAGCAGCGCCGCCGCGGCCCCGGCGGCGAGCCTGCCGAGCCCTGCCGGGCGCGGCACCGACTTGCCGAAGCCGTCGATCATCCCGCCAAGCATCTGCGGGGAGATCGCGCTGAGCACGCCGCGCTCCGAATCGCCGAGCTCAATCCCGGCCTCGAGCGCGGCGGCGCTCGGATCGGCCAGTACCTTGGAGCGCCACTCGGCGCTCAGCGTGGCCAGGGCCACGACCTTCTCGACGCCCTGCGGAGCCTTCATGTCCTCACTCCTTACTTCCGGGGACATAACATCCCACCGCCCCGTCCTACTCCGTCTTCGGCGCCGGCGGCGCCGGCGGCTCGGGACTCTTCTCCGGCGGGATGTCTGGACGAATGCCCTTAGTGGCGGGCGGCGGGACGTCCGGACGGACGCCCTGTGTCGCCGGCGGAGCCGGGTCCTCCTTGCGCGGGTTGTCCGGGGGATGGTCGGCGCGGTCGCCCCTGGTGGCCGGGCCCGGATCGTCCGTGCAGCCCAGCATGCTGGTGACCAGCAGCGCCGCCGCCGCCCCGGCAGCGAGCCTGCCGAGCCCAGCCGGACGCGGGACCGACTTGCCGAAGCCGTCGATCATCCCGGCGAGCATCTGTCGCGATATGGAACCGAGGACGCCGCGCTCCGACTCGCCGAGCTCGATCCCGGCCTCGCGCGCGGCGGCCAATGGATCGGCCAGGACCTTGCTGCGCCACTCGGCGCTCAGCGTGGCCAGCGCCACGACCTTCTCCACGCCCTGCGGAACCTTCATGTCTTCACTCCTCATTTCCTGGGATACAAATCTGGCTCCACTCTCCCGCCCGCCCTACTCCGTCTCCAACGGCGGCGCAGGCCGGCTTCCGACGGGAGTCGGCATGTCCGAGCGGATCCCGCCCGCCGCGTCCGGCGGCCGCTGCATGTCGCGCTGCCGGATGATCCAGTCGGCCAGCTTCGGTAGCACCTCGCCGATGGTCTTGACGAAGACGGCCTCGTCGTCGGGTTGCACGAGCTTGGAAAGCTCCGAGCCGTCGGGCGCCAGGAAGACCACCGCGGGGAGCTTGGCCTCCTCAAGGCCGTACCTCTTAATGGCGGCCTCGTAGGCGGCCATCGCCTTGTCGAAGGCTTCCTTCTCCTTCTCGTGGTCCACCGGGTTGGCGACCGGCCTCATGACCCGCACGGCCACCAGGTTGGTCTTCTTGACCGCGGCGCGGAAATCCCTGCTGTCAGTCAGGACCACCTTGCGGCTCTTCTCCGCGACGGAGAGCTCGGGCTCGTCGATGGCGATGCCCCGGGTGGGCGGCGGGGGCGGCTTGGGCGCCTCGGCCCTGGCGGCCGGCAGGAAGACGGCCATCACCGCCCGGTTGTCCTTCTTGGCCTGGGCCAGCGCGTCCTCGAGAGAGGTCATCCACAGGACCGGCCTGGCCTCCTCGGGGATGTCCGGACGGATGCCGCCCTCGGTCTCCATGCCCACCGGGCGCCGCGGGCCGGGCTCGTCGGAGCGGATGCCTCCGGGCGCCGCGGGGATCTCGCCGGCGAAGGCCGACTGGGCCAGGAGCGCCACCGCCGCGGCCGCGCCGGCCAGCCGGCCGACGGGCACGCCGCCGTGCCTCCGGGCGAAGGACGCCGCCATGGATTCGAGCGCGGGCGCCGGGATCGACTTGAGGATGGCGCGCTCGCTCGGGGCGAGCTCAATCCCGGCCTCGGCCGCCGCGGCCAGGGGGTCGGCCAGGACCCGCCTGCGCCACTCGGCGTTGATCCCCGCCAGGGTCAGGAGCCGCTCCATGCCCTGGGGGATGGAGAGCTTGCCGCCGGCGCCCTCGGCGGGCCGCGGGCCGACGATGGTGGGTGAAGGTTCGTCAACCTGGCGATGCGTGGTCATGGCGGTTCGCTCCTCTCAGTCGATGGTCTCGCCGACTATCAATGGCTTCGGCTCATCCGGCCGGATCCCTTTGGTCACCGGCTCGTCCGGCCGGATGCCGTCGGTCACGGCCTGGCCGGGCTCTCGCCGGCGCTGGTCGTTGATCCATTTCGCGAGCTTGGGCGGCACCTCGGCGATGAGCTTGACGAAGACCGCCTCGTCGTCGGGCTGGACGGCCTTGGCGAGCTCCGAGCCGTCGGGCGCCAGGAAGACCACGGCCGGGAGCTTGTCCTTTATCCCGTACTTTTCGAGCAGGGCAAGGTAGGCTGCGACGGTCTTGCGGGCATCGGCCAAGTCCTGCCCAGAGACCTCCAGGCCTTCCGCTTTGGCTGTCGCCATGAGTTCCTCCGGAACTGCCGGAGGGGAGATTCGCACGGCGATGACCTGTGCGGTGCGGATGGCGCTCCTGGATTCCTTGCCTTCCATCAAGAACGTCTTGGCGCTCTTCTCGACAGCCGGTCCCTCGGGGCCACCGACATTCTGGTAGTCCGGCGCCACAACCTGAAGCTTGCCCCGCGCGGGATGCAGGAAGACCACCATCACCGCCCGGCTCTCTTTATTCGCCCTGGCCATGGCGTCCTCGAGCGAAGTCATCCACAGGATCGGCGGAGCCTCCTCCGGCACGTCCGGGCGGATGCCGCCCAGGGGCATGTCGGTGATCGGCCTCTCGCCGGGGTCGTCGGCGCGCACGCCGCCCTTGGTGGCCGGCGAGTCGCCGCCGTAGGCGATGCCGGTGGCCAGGAGCGCCGCCGCCGCCACCGCGCCGGTCGCGTACCGGGCCACGTTGACTCCCCGGTGCTTCCGGGCAAACGAAGCGATCATGCCCTCGAGCGCCGGCTTCGGCACCGCCCTAAGGATGGCCCGCTCGCTGTCCGCGAGTTCGATCCCGGCCTCGGCCGCGGCGCCGAGCGGGTCGGCCAGGACCTTGCCGCGCCACTCGGCGCTGATCCCGGCGAGGGTCAGCAGCCGCTCCATGCCCTGGGGAATGGCGACTTTGCCGCCGGCGCCTTCGGCCGGCCTGGGTCCAACAATTGTCGGAGAGGGTTCGTCAACCTGGCGGTGCGTGGTCATGGGACATCCTCCTGCCGCGCCCCAAAATATGTTCGGGACACATTATATCCTTGGACGCCGACGGCGCCCAGGAGGTTTTGGCGAATGTGGACCAGGGCTTCGCAAAACCACCGATATGCTCCGGTCGCTGAGGATGACGGACAGGACTTCCCGACGAGATCTCAGCCCCGAGCGGCCCGGCCTCGCCGGGACGGCCCCGGCCCCCGGCCCGGCCTTCGCCCCAGCCGGCGGATGCGCGCGTGCTGGCACTCGCCGCACTGGGCGGCGGTCTCGCCGATGCAGGCCTTGGCCGGGTAGATCTCGTAGAGCGCGCGGTACTTGACCGGGGTCAGGTTGGGCATGACCACGTTGGCTCCGCGGCGCAGGGCGTTCTCGCGGCCCTCGGCGCGGTTGATGGTGGCCAGGGCAGTGGTGGCCGGCAGGTTGGCCCGCGGGCAGGCTATGCGGGCGAGCGCGACCATCTTGTTGGCGGTCAGTTCGTCGGCCGGCGCCTGGCCGGGCGTGGCTGCGCGGATGGCCTCCGCCTGCGCCCCC
>JAKLDR010000063.1 GCA_022703445.1 Planctomycetota bacterium
GGTTCAGCCTGCCGGGCGGAATGCCACGTCCATCAAGGTGGTCTTCAGGAGCGGCAATCCCGGCGAGTGCACCACCGATGCCCAGATCGTCGGCATGGATGACGACCGGGACCTGGCCATTCTCAAGGTGGCCGGCGACAAGCTGCCGCAGGCGCTGGACCTGAAGAGCAACCTGGCGGTTCGCGAGACCCTGCCGGTCTTCATTCTTGGGTATCCCTTCGGCGACCGATTGGCCGCCCGGGACGGCAACCCGGAGATCAGCATAGCCCGCGGGAGCATCTCGTCCATACGCCGCGGGGAGTTCGGGGAAACGAAGTTCCTGCAGATCGACGGCGACGTCAACCCGGGCAATTCCGGCGGGCCGATCGTTGACGGCAACGGCGCGCTGATCGGCGTTTCGGTGGCGAAGGTCACGGGTACCAACATCGGCATCGCCATCCCGCCGCGGGAGCTCGAGGAGATGCTGCTCGGGCGGGTGGCGGGCATCACCCTGACGCAGATCAGCTCCGAGAAGGGTGCGGCCAAGTTCAAGGCGACCGCCCGGCTGATCGACCCGATGGGGCAGATGCGCTCGGTGTCGGTGTCGCTCTTCCCCAAAGACAAGATCACTACTCCAGCCAAGGCTGACGCCGCCGGAATCTGGGGGTATTTCTACCCGAACCAGTCCTTCCCGCTCACGGTCGACAAGGGCGCGGCCAGCGGCGAGTTCACCGTGAACAACCCCGCGGAGGGCACGGTGACCTATCTGATGCAGATCTGCTACGTGCGCGGGGACGGCAAGAGCGTCTTCACCCAGCCTGGGGATCTGCAAATCTCCTTCGCCGGCGCCGCCGCTGTCGCGCCGCCGGTGGTGGTCACGCCGGGGCCAGGGCCCGGGCCGGGGCCGCTTCCCGGGCTGCCGGCTCCCCGTCCATCGGCCGGCGCCGGGGACATGCGCATGACTCTCGGGACGGCCGCGGCCGAGGCTCTGAAGGCCGCGGCCAATGCCAAGGACCCCGGGGCGGAAGGCCTGAGTTTCCGTCTTCCCGACGAGGTCTCCGATGCGGTTCTGGCCGGCGGCGGAGCCTACCTGGTGCTGCGCTTCAAGGTGCTGAACAAGCTGGGCGTCTTCGACATCGCCCAGGGGGCCATGCACAAGGAGATCCCCACGCCGGCACCCGGCGTGGTCATGGGGGCCGGGGGCAACCTGGCGGTTTTCTACGTGCCGGGGACCGGGGCTTTCGAGAAGTGGAACATCCTGACCGGCGAGAAGCTTGGTGGCGGCCAGAACCGGATCGGCGGCCAGATTTCCCACCTGGTCATGGGGTTGGCCGAGGAGCGGGAGGCCCTCATCAGTTATTCGGTGGGCCGAGAGGCTCTGGACCAGCGCAAGTATGCCATGTTAGACCTGTCCGGGTTCGGGATCACTGACATTGCCGCCAACTTCCACAACGCCTCACATCGTGACCAGATACAGATCCGAGCCAACGCCAGCCTCACGACCGTCACCATGTGGGCCACGTCCCACTCGCCGAGCGGGTTCGTCTGCGGCCGTCGAGCCGGGGTCGGCCAGCCCTGGACCGTGAAGTACGAGCACAATGACTATGGCTCCCTGGTCCCCTCCGATGACGGCGCGATGATCTTCTCGTCATCCTCCGGCGTGTTCGGGGCCGATGCGCATCGCCTGCAGGACTTCCATGGGTCGCTGACGGTGCCCATACAGGGCAGCAACCTGTTCCTGCAGATCGAGAAGGACCTGACCACGCACGTCCGCGCCCCCGACATGCAGGATCGGGTCAAGTTCTTCAAGGCCCCGGAGTGTGCGCGCCCCCAGCAGTGGGGCTGGCGGACCATGTCGGGCGACCGCCTGGTTATAGCCTCCGGGCCGCTGGGCCGGGTCGTCTTCCTGGACAACAACGCGTTGCGGCTGAGGATCATGGACCTGGGGCTCAAGGTCAATGGCGACCGCTTGGAGGTCAAGCCCGGCTTCGAACTGCCCGGGGGCGGCCCCGCCCAGCCGGGTCTGGCCATCGACCCTGTGGGCGGCGGCAACCGTCTGCCCGACCAAGTCTCCGATGTCAGGGTGGCCTACGGTGGCGCGCTCCTGGCGCTGCGCTACAAGACCCAGAACAGAATCGGCATCCTGGACGTGGCTTCCGGGCGGCTCATCAAGGAGATTCCCACCGAGGTGCCCGATTCAGTGGTCGCCGCCGGGGGGCGCTTCCTGGTGGTCTACTCGCCACGCAGTCGCTCGCTGGAGAAGTGGGACCTGTCCAGCATGACCAGGGTTGCACAGGGGGTCAGCAAGGTCAACGGCCAGATTACCCATATGGCCATGGGGATGGACGAGGAGCGCGAGGCCCTGATCAGCTACGCCGTTGGGTCCGGCGCGCTTGACCGTCGGGTCTACGCCATGCTGGATCTGTCGTCTTTCGCCCACCAGGACTCCGCAGAGGGTTTCCATAATTCCAGCTACCGCGACAACATCCACATCCGGACCAACCCCAAGCTGACCTGCGTGACCATGTGGGCATCGTCGCACACGCCGTCCGGATTCATCCTCTGCCGCCGGGGAGCAGTCGGGGAGCCCTGGAAGGTGACCTACGAGCACGAAAGCTTCGGAGCGCTCAATCCGACTGCCGACGGCCTGTCGGTGCTGGCCACGAACGGTGGCCTGTATGGCCTGCAGGCCAAGCCCATCAAAATGTTCCAGGGATCGCAGCTGCTGCCGGTCCATGGCGCCGACCTGTTCCTGCAGATCGATGGCAGAGGCCGAGTGACGGTCATGGACCTCGACTTCAAGGAGAAGGCCCCGGCTTTCCAGCTCCCGGATGGCTTTCAGCTCAAGCCGGAGGTGTGGGCGCGGGGCAGCGTCTACGGCGATGAACTGGTCATGGCCTCAGCCCGGGCCAACAAGGTTGTCTGCATCGACAACAACTCGCTCAAGATCCATGCCCTGCCGCTGGGGCTACAGCCGGCGGATGTGCCGGCCGCAGTCCTTCCCCGTCCGGTTGTTCCCGGCTCAGGCCAGAGCGAGGTCCCCGGCGTTCCTGCCCCTCCAGCCGGGTCGGGGCAGCCGGCTCCAACGCCGGCTCCGGTCCCGGCTCCAACGCCAGCACCAACTCCAGCCCCGGGGCCTGCGGGAGCGGCTGATGACGGAGAGATGAAGAAGACCTGTCAGGCCTGGTTGAACATGGCCGACAACTTCGAGCGATCCGGGATGGGCGACAAGGCCAAGGAGTATCTCCAGAAGATCATAGACAAGTACCCGAACAGCTCCTTCGCGGAGACGGCCAGGAACCGGTTGCCCAGGATCCGATGACCGCCGCGCGGAGCGTCTCCCGCTGACGGGCTGAGCCTCACGGCTGGAGCTGTGACATCGGCGGGTGGCTTGCCGGAGCGATCTGCGGAGCGCTACTCCGATGCCATCCACCGCACCTGATAAGCCTCGAATCCGACGGTTCCGAGGCTGGCGACGGGGAAGCTCTCCCCGCGTAGCAGGTCGCGTCGGGCGGCGCGGCCCGCGGCAGCGCGCAGATCGGCGGTCTGCGGCCGGCCGGTGACGTTGTGGACGGCCAGGATGCTTTGGCCGTCGGCCCGGTCGGTCCGCCGCAGCGCGAAGAACGCGGGGCCGAGATCCAGCACCTCCTGCGCGGCGTCCGGATGGAAGGCGCTCTGGCGCCGCCGGATCTCGAGCAGCCGCCGATACGTGCCCAGGACTCTCGCGCGGAGCGATGCCTGGTCGGCAAGTTCCCGGCGCACCTCCTCCAGGCGCAACTGCGCGCGGTTGATGCTCCGGGCCCGGCCGGTGCGTTTTGCGCCCTCCAGGTCGTTCCTCGAACCGAGCAGGCTGTGGATGTATATGCCCGGGATGCCGGCGAGCGCCAGCGGGATGGCCTGACTGCACATGAAGCGCGCCACCCGGAGCGCGTCGGGCTCGGCCGCGCGCGGGTCGTTGACAGCGTCGAAGTAGCTGAGGTTGAGCTCGTAGGGGCTCGCCGAGCCGTCGGGGTTCTTCTTCCCGGTCACGTCGCCGCCGTGGGCCCTGGCCAGCGCCACGAGCTCGGCGCGCTCCGGCTCTGAGAGCAGCCCCTCGGTCGGGCGCATGCCGATGCCGTCGTGCGTGGCGGTGACGTTGAGGTAGGTCGCCCGGCCGCCAAGGGGCTCGAGGCCCGCCGCCCAGCGCGAGAGGTGCGTCGCGTCGCCGCGGTGCAGGCTCCAGAGCACGAGCGGTGGCAGGCAGAAGTTGTAGATGAGCTGGGCCTCCTCGCCGGGCAACCCGGGCGGGCCCAGGTAGCCGAAGTTGTCCCGGTGCGGCGCGTTGGTCTCGGCCAGGAGCAGCACGTGCGGGCAGGCTGCGTCGCACACGTCGCGCATGAGCCTGATGAGCTCGTGGGTCTCCGCGAGGTGCGCGCAGGTTGTGCCGGGCTTCTTCCACATGTAGGGCACGGCGTCGAGCCGGATCATGGCCGCGCCCTGTTCGGCGTAGAAGAGCAGCACGTCGAGGATTTCGAGGAGCACCCGGGGGTTGGCGAAGTTGAGGTCCACCTGGTCGCGGCTGAAGGTGGTCCAGAGCAGCTCGGGCCCGCGGACGGTCTCGTACTCATGCAGTAGCGGGAGGTTCCGGGTGCGGAGCACCTTCGAGGTGTCCGTCCCCGGCGGCACGGCGATGGCGAAGCCGGCGTAACGCTCGTCGCCGGCGCAGTGCCCACGGACGCAGGCGCTTTCGGCCGAGGCGTGGTTGAAGACCCCGTCGAAGACCGGCCGGCAGAGCCTCCCGAGCGCGCGGACGTCCTCCCATCCGCCCAGGTCCTCGCGCACCGCGCGGTAGTCGACCACCGAGAAGCCGTCGTCGGACGTGTAGGGATAGAAGGGCAGCAGGTGGACGAAGCTCACCAGGCCGCGCGCCTCGCTCCCCAGGAAGTCGGCCAGGGTCCGGAGCGGCCGCTCCGTCCCCAGGAGCGAGTCGGCATAGGTGATGAGCAGGGCGTCGGCCTGGCTCCAGCCGCTCGGCGTCGGCGCGATCCGCGGCCGGTGCTCGGCGACGAGCTTGGCGATGTCCGCCAGCAACGGTTCGGCGCGCTCCGGGCCGTAGAGCAGTCCCAGGCGTCGAAGCATGCGCCGGGAGATATCGGGAGACATGGCCGCCGTCATGGCCGGGGATGATAGCCGCCGGAGCGCGGATTTCCACGGCGCTGAGGCGGCGACTGCTCAGGCCCCATCGCCACTGGGGGGGGGAGGGCGGGGGCGAGGGGAGGCCGCGGAGGGAGCCCTTCACCCTGGCCCTCTCCCGCAGATGGGGAGGGGATCAATAAGGAATCAGCTCGCCCGAATTCCCATTGCGGCCGAGCCCCCTCAGCTTATCCTTAGTCCCCTGTTCGACATTGGAGGTCACAAGCATGCTCGTCGTCATGCGCGTCGGCGCCACGCCCAAGGAGATCAAGACCACTGTCTCGGCCATCCGCCGGATGGGCTTGAAGCCCAACGTCATCCCTGGGGCGCTGCGGGTGGCCATCGGTATAACCGGCAATCGCGGAGCCATCGCCCGCGAGCGGCTGGAGGTGCTGCCCGGCGTGGCCGAGCTCGTCCCGGTGACCAAGCCGTACAAGCTGGTCAGTCGGGAGACCAAGCCCGAGGACACCGTAGTGACCGTGGGTGGTCGGCATTCGGCTGTCGGCTCTCGGCCTTCGAAACGGCCGTCCTCCCGAAAGCCCAAAGCCGAAAGCCCAAAGCCGGCTGTTTTCGGCGCCAACGGTTTCGCGGTCATCGCCGGCCCCTGCGCCGTGGAGTCGCTCAAGGGGGCGCTGGTCGTGGCCAAGGCGGTCAAGGCCGCCGGAGCGTGCGCTTTCCGCGGCGGCGCCTACAAGCCGCGCACCAGCCCCTACTCCTTCCAGGGGCTGGGCCGGAAGGGGCTCGACATCCTTCGCGCGGTTCGCGAGGAGACCGGGCTGCCCGTGGTCACCGAGGCGGTCGATCCGGAGAGCCTGGAGCAGGTCGCGCGCCACGCCGACATGATCCAGATCGGCGCCCGCAACATGCAGAACTACAGCCTGCTGCGCCTGGCCGGCCAGAGCAGGCGACCGGTGCTCCTGAAGCGCGGCTTCTCGGCGACCTTCGAGGAGTTCCTGATGGCCGCCGAGTACATCCTCTCCGAGGGCAACTACCAGGTGGTGCTCTGCGAGCGCGGGGTGCGCACCTTCGCCGACTACACCCGCTCGACCATGGACATCTCGCTGGTCCCGGCGGTGCGGAAGATCTCGCACCTGCCGATCATAGCCGACCCCAGCCACGCCGCCGGCCGCCGCGACATGGTCCCGGCGCTCTCCCGCGCGGCGCTGGCCGCCGGCGCGCACGGCCTGATCCTCGAAGTCCACCCCGAGCCCGACCGCGCCCTCTCCGACGGCGCCCAGTCGCTGACCCTTGAAGGCTTCGCCGAACTGATGGGGTCGCTCAGGCGCATCGCGGCGGCGATGGGCGCGGGACCAATGCCGAATGATGAAGGATGAATGCAGAAAGGGCGGCACAGCCTCAAGACCTCAAGCGCCTGCCACCTGATCGTTAATCATTCAGCCTTCGTGGTTCTGCGTTCGCCCTGTCGGTTATCGGACGCGAAAACGCCTCTGCCGCATGATTACCGGACATCGGGGCGCCTGCACGTCGTGAATTCGCGCGAAAGTCGGCCGGCGCTCTAAAGGCGGCCGTCGGACATGTCGATATCCATTTACGCAGCGACTTCATGCATGCGTTCGGGTGGGGGGGAGGGGAGATGCGCGGAGCGCGAAAAGTTCGTGAAGCGCTTCAGCTCGGCTGGCTGCACCGCGGTTACGCGCGGCTGGCCCTGCGGCCCGCTTCGGTGCGCAGAAGGCGCCTGCCCCGCGAACTCACCGCCGGCGGCGTGATAGTCGGGCCGAAGGGCGCCCGAAGCCTGGCAGTGGAGATGGTCCGCACCGAGATCGCAGCCGGCTGCTACGTCACCGACACCCGCCTGGCCTACGCGCTGGACCGGCTGCTGGCGAGACTATAGGAACGTCGGGCATTCGGCTATAGGAACGGCCGTTGCACCCAAGGCCGAAAGCCCAAAGTCGAAAGCCGATCCCCGTCCGTACCGGATCTTAGCCCTTCGGCGCCTTGAAGCACTCCGCCGCGAAGAAGAGCGCGTTGAGCCGCTCGTCGAGCTCCCCAGACTTGGCCATGTTGTCCATGATGCCCTTGGCCTTCTCGTGCGGGATGGCCGGCTTGTAGGGCCGGTCGGTGGCGGTCAGCGCGTCGTAGACGTCGGCCACCGCCACGATCCGCGCATCGAAGGGGATCTCGTCGCCCTTGAGCTGGCGGGTGTAACCCTTGCCGGAGACCTGCTCGTGGTGGTCGCGGGCGATCTCCGGCACGGCGGCAAGGCGCCGCGGCCAGCGGATCCGGGAGAGCACCCGGAAGCTGCGCTCCGGGTGGCTGCGCATGTCCTGCCATTCCGTCTGCGTGAGCGTGCCCTTGGGGATGGACAGCGCGGCGCACTCCGCCTCGGTGAGGCGATCGGCGGCGCGGAGGGCACCGAGCGCGGCGCGGTCCTCCTCGGAGAGCGGCCGGGGCTCGTTGGCCCGCCGGACCAGTTCCACGGCCCGGGCGAACTCGCTCCCCGCGAAGGGCGTCCCCGCCTCGGCGGCCATGCGCCGCAGGCGCTCGGCGATCAGCTCCACGGCCGGCTCGGCCAGCTTCCTGGCCTTGGTCAGCACCGCCTCGCGCACGCCGATCTTGCCGACGTCGTGGAGCAGTCCGGCGTAGCGCAGCTGCCGGAGCCGGTCGCGGTCGTAGCTCTGGCCGAATTCGGCGGCGCGCTCCTGGACGGCCTTGGCCAGGGCCACCGAGAAGGCCGAGACCCGCCAGACGTGGCCGCTGGTGGCCGGGTCGCGCTCCTCGATGGCCTGGGCGGTGGTCAGCACGGTGTTCTCGAAGAGCGCCTCGTTCTCCTCGTGGAGCATGGAGTTCTCCACGGCCACCGCGGCCAGGGCCGCCAGGGTCTCGAGGCGGGCGGCGTCGGCGGCGTCGAAGGGCTGGCCGTCGCGGCGGTTGAGCGCCTGGGCCACGCCGATCACCGCGCCGTCGCGCCTCCGCAGCGGCACGCACAGCACCGAGCGGGTGCGGTATCCGGTCTGGCGGTCGAACTCAGGATTGAAGCGCCCGTCGGCGTAGGCGTCGGGGACGTTCAGGACCTCCCCGCTGCGGGCGACGTGTCCGGCCAGACCCTTACCGGCCGGGAAGCGCAGCTCGCGCGAATCGAGCCCCTGGGCCACCTTGGACCAGAGCTCGTCCTTCTCCCCGTCGTAGAGGAAGAGGCTCGCCCGGTCGGCGCCGAGCTCGCGGGTCACCGCGTCCATGATCTTGCCGAGCAGCACGTCCAGGTCGCGCTCCGCCCCGAAGGAGCGGACCAGTTCGACCAGGCGCACGGCCCGGGGGTCCTCAGGGTTGGCCTGCGTCATGGGTCCCTCCCTGCGCCCGGGCGGTGGCGGCCTGCTCCCGCCGGACGCGTTCGAACTCCTCCTCGGAGACTTCCAGCTCCTCGGCGATCTGCCGGGCGAGCTTCCCCAGGCCGAAGAAATCGAGGTGCTCGACCGGCGCGCGGTAGTCCTCGCTGCCCGCCGTGTAGGGGCAGTCGGCGGGGAACACCCCGCGGGCCAGGCCGAGGTTCACCGAGAGGCACTGGGGGTTGACCTCGAAGCGGTGCTCGTAGACCCTGCACAGCCTGGTCTCCGGGTTGAGGTGCGGGCAGAAGAACGGGGTGTGGTAGACGATGTCCCTGATTACGAACTTGCGGCAGCAGCAGCGGCCGCAGCGCCTGCAGAGGTCCTCGCCTTCGGAGGTGGCCATGGGCGCGCCGGCATCCCCGGCCGCTATAGCCGGCCCTTGGTGGAAGGCACGCCCCGCTCGCGCGGGTCGGCCGCGCAGGCCTGGCGCAGCGCCCGGCCGAGCGCCTTGAAGGCCGCCTCGAACATGTGGTGCTTGTTGGCCCCGCGCACCACCTCGAGGTGGAGCGTCATCCTGGCGTTGGCGGTCAGTGCCAGAAGAAACTCGCGGGCCAGTTCGAAGTCGAAGGACCCGACGCGCCCTTTCTCGGGCAGGCCCTCGAGGACGAGGAATGAGCGCCCGGAGAGGTCGAGCGCGGCCTCGGAAAGCGCCTCGTCCATGGCCACGCGCGCCCAGCCGTAGCGGGACACGCCCTTCTTGTCGTCGAGCGCCGCGGCCAGGGCCTGGCCAAGGACGATGCCGGCGTCCTCCACCAGGTGGTGGTCGTCGACCTGCCGGTCGCCACGGCCGACGAGCCTCAGGTCCCAGAGCGCGTGCCGGGCGGTCAGTTCCAGCATGTGGTCGAAGAAGCCGACGCCGGTCCGGATCTCGACCTTGCCGGTGCCGTCCACGTCGAGCCGGGCGGCGAGCTCGGTCTCGCGGGTCCGCCGGTTCACCCGGGCGCGCCGGGCTTTGCCTGTCCTGGCCATCGGTGCCTCCGTCTCCAACGGGAGGCGAGTATACACGCTCAGGCCGGCTCCGCTATCGACAAATCGGCGCCGCGCGCTAAGATGCAGCCTCGGAATAGGAGAGGAGCGCAGAGTGCTCAGGATCATGAACGCAGCCAGCCCCGACGCCCGCAGGGCGCTCGCGCGCATCCGCGGCAGGCTCGAGCTAGCCGCCCGGGAGCTGCCCCCCGGAGCAGCCGCGGCCTCGCGCCGCGCGTTCGGCAAGGCGCTCGCGCCCCGCGAGGCCGTCGCGCGGATCATCGCCGACGTCCGCGCCAAGGGCGACAGTGCGCTCGTCCGCTACACTGAGCTCTTCGACGGCGCCCGACTGACTCCCGCCAGGCTTCGGGTGGGCCGCGCCGAGCTCGCCGCCGCCCGCCGTGAGCTCAACTTCGAGACGCGCTCGGCGTTGCTCGCCGCCGCGCGCCGGATCGAGATCTACCAGCGCGCCGTGGCCCTGCCCCGCAGCACCGAGATGCGGAAGTCCGGGGAGCGCCTGGGCCTTCGGGTCGTGCCGCTCCGGCGCGTGGGCATCTACATCCCCGGCGGGACGGCCGCCTACCCCTCGAGCGTCCTGATGAACGCCATCCCCGCGCAGGTCGCGGGCGTGGAGGAGATCGTCCTGGCCACCCCGCCGGCGCGCGACGGCAGCGTCAACCCGACGGTGCTGGCCGCCGCCGCCGAACTCGGGATCACCGAGGTCTGGCGCGTCGGCGGGGCGCAGGCGGTCGCGGCTCTGGCCTACGGCACGAAGACCCTCCGGCCGGTCGACAAGATCGCCGGGCCGGGCAACCTCTACGTGACCATCGCCAAGCAGTTGGTCTACGGCCAGGTCGATCTGGACATGCCCGCCGGCCCGAGCGAGGTCTGCGTGGTGGCCGACGCCTCGGCGCGGCCGGCTGAGGTCGCCGCCGACCTCCTGAGCCAGGCCGAGCACGACCGGCTGGCCAGCTGCGTTCTGGTGACCGACTCGCGACGGCTCGCCGCCGCCGTGGGGCGCGAGGTTAGGCGCCAGCTCGCGCTCCTCCCGCGCCGGGAGACCGCGATCGCCGCGGTCCGCAATTGGGGTCTGGCACTCATCGTCAAGAGCATGGCCGAGGCCGCGGACGTGGCCAATACGGTCGCACCCGAGCACCTCGAGCTCCTCTGCCGCGGGCCGGAGCGTGTCCTGGACCGCGTCCGCGCGGCCGGCACGGTCTTCATCGGTCGCTACGCGCCCGAGCCGGTCGGCGACTACCTGGCCGGGCCGAGCCACACGCTGCCAACCGCCGGAGCGGCGCGGGTCTTCTCGGGCCTGTCGGCGGCGAGCTTCTGCCGTCAGATGGCCACCGTGGAGCTCGACGAGGGGATCTTCCGGAAGCTCGCCCCGATGGCTGCGCACCTGGCGCGGGTCGAGGGGCTGGAGGCCCACGCGCGGTCGGTGGAGGCGCGGGGGCGCTAACCACCAAGACACGAAGACACAGGAAGCACCAAGAACCGCTGGGAATAGAGTGCAGAGATGAAGACGAAGACCAAGAGTCCGCGGCCGAGGATGTCGGTCGAGAAGATGGCCGCCTACGTCCCCGGTGAGCAGCCCAAGCCGTCGGAGTTGGGTCGGCTCATCAAGCTCAACACCAACGAGTGCCCCTACCCGCCGTCGCCGCGGGTGGTCGCGGCGGTGCGCCGGGCGGCCCCCGGCATGCGCCTCTACCCCGACCCGACCCAGAAGCGCCTGCGCGAGGCGGCCGGGAAGGTCTACGGCTTCTCCCCCGACCGGGTGCTCGGCGGCAACGGCTCCGACGAACTCATTGCGCTCATCGCCCGGGCCTATGTGCCCGAGGGTGGGGCGATCCTGACCATGAAGCCAACCTACCTCGTCTACCGCACGGTGGCCGAGGGACTGGGCTGCCGCTTGGTCGAGGTGCCCTTCACCAAGGACTGGCGGCTGCCGGCCGGGCTGTGGAAGCAACGCACGAATGTCTTCTACCTGGCCAACCCCAACTCGCCGACCGGAACGCTGGTCCCCACGGCGGAGGTCCGGCGCTTCGCCGAGCGCTTCAGGGGCCTGGTGGTGGTGGACGAGGCCTACGGCGACTTCGCCGGAGCCAACTGCCTGGCGCTGGCCCGCGAGCTGCCCAACGTGGTGGTCATGCGCACCATGTCCAAGAGCTACGCGCTGGCCGGCCTGCGGCTGGGGCTGCTTTTCGGCCCGGCCGAGGTCATCTCCAGTCTCGAGAAGCTCAAGGACTCCTACAACCTGAGCGTCCTGCAGCTGGCCGCCGCCGAGGCGGCAGTCCTCGATCGCGCCTACCTGAAGCGCAACGTCGGGCGGATAAAGCGTTCGCGAGCCAGGCTCATCGGCGGGCTCGCCCGTCGCGGCTTCAGGGTCCTGCCCAGCGAGTCGAACTTCGTCCTCTTCCACCTGGGCCCGAAGCTCGCGGCCAAGCTCGGCGAAGGCCCGGGCGCGGTGAAGGCTCTGCGGGCCGAGGGCGTGCTCGTCCGCCACTACCGGGGCGAGGGGCTGGCTGATACGCTGCGCGTCACCGTGGGCACCGACTCCGAGATCGACAGATTCCTCGTGGCCTTGGATGCGGTGAAGACCGAATGACCGCAGCCATGGGGATCGAGGACTAGCAGGGGCGCGTCCGGGAACCTGGACACGCTACGGGCTGTCAGCCAAACGCTGATCCTTACCATCCATAACCCCGCCACTTGGCGGAATTTACTTTCCTCGAAGCCGTTTTCTATTTGACAGTCCTGGCCGGCGGGCTACACTCCCCGAGCGGTTGGTACCCAGGGCGTTGGGTCTTAGCTCAAAGGCCAGGTGCTCATGCCCGAGAAGATGGACATCAACAAAGTTATCCAGGGCGCCACCCGTCAGATGGACCTCGGAGACCTGGCCAAGCTGGGTCACAAGCGAGTCCGGGTTATCGACGAGGCGCGCATCCGCGAACTCATCTCCCAGGCCGTCCAGCAGGCCATCGACGCCGAAATGCAGGACGAGAGCGCCCGCGAGCGCCGCCTGGCCGCCGAGAAGTCCAAGCGCGAGTTGGAGGCCAAGATCGCCGAGGGCCAGGCCCAGCTCGAGAGCGGCGGGGTCTCCTCCCAGGAGGGGTTGGCCCTGCGCGACGAGGTGGCCAAGCTCAAGGCCCAGCTCGGCGAGGCCACCCAGGTGGTCGAGGCCGAGAAGCGCCGCCTGGCCGAGGAGTCGCAGAAGGAGTTCAACAAGCTCCTGGCCAACGCCAAGGCCGAGGTCGAGGCCAAGTCGAGCGCCCTGGAAGCCGCGCTTCGCGACATGCTTGGCCGCGCCGAGCAGGCCATTCCCCGCGAGGAACTGGCCTCCCTGCCCAGGCAGCAGCCGAGCACCCCGGGCGCGGCCCCCGCCACCGAGATGCTCGAGGCCCTGAGCCTGCGCCTGGGCGTGCTGGGTAGGATCGCCGAGGGCTCAGAGCGCGAGGTGGCCGCGCGCGACCAGGACATCGCCCTGGCCGCCGCCGAGCGCCACCGTCTGCAGAACGAGGTCAAGTCGGTCCAGCTGGACGTCGAGAAGCACCGCATGGAGGCCGCCAACCTCCAGCGCCAGCTCGACGCCCGCGATCAGGACATCGCCACGGCGGTGGCCGAGCAGCGCCGCCTCAACGCCGAGATCAAGGCCCTCAAGGATGAGGTCGAGAAGCGCCGCCAGGAGGCCTTCAACCTCCAGCGCCAGGTCGACGCCCGCGGGCAGGAATCCACGGTGGTGGCCGCCGAGCGCGAGCGGGCCCAGCAGGAGCTGAAGGCCGCGCGCGAGGAGACCGAGAAGGTCCGCAGCGAGCTCTCCGCCCTGCAGCGCCAGATGGACGGCCGCGATCAGGACCTGGCCACCGCCGCCGCCGAGGCCCGGCGCGTCCAGGCCGAGACCAAGGCGCTGCGCGAGGAGGCCGACAAGCGCCGCGACGAGCTGCACAGCCTGCAGCGCCAGATCGACGCCCGCGAGCACGACGTGATGCTGGCGGCCATCGAGCAGCGGCGGATGCGCGAGGAGCTCCACCACATCCGCGAACAGGCCAACCGGGCGACCGAGCTGGAGGGCGAGATCCGCCGGCTCAACTCCGAGCGCGAGCTGCTCCTGGCCCGCATCGAGGAGAACCGCACCCGCGAGGTGGCCGGCAGCGAACAGATCGCCAAGCTCTCCGAGAAGCTCGACGCCATCAAGGGCGCGGGTGTCGGCGGAGAGCAGCTGGCCAGCCTCAAGGGTGCGCTGGGCGAGGAGATCGCCAGGCAGATATCCTGGGCCATGACCGCACAGAAGACCGGGGTGGTCGGCGTGGACCCGGGTCTGCAGCTTGACGCACTGTTCAGCCAGAAGGTCGAGACCAACGTCGAGTCCATCAAGACCGAGAAGCGCGGAGGTGAGTCCATGGCCGCCAAGCTGGCCAAGCTCCGCGGCGCGAAAGGTGGAAAGGAATCCGGAGGCGGGGGCGATGCGCCCCAGGCCCCGGCGGGCACCGGCTAGGAGGGGAACACGTGAGCGACGAATCCAAGAAGAAACAGCAGGGCAACGACGAGGGCGTGGTTCAGGGCGGGCCGGCCAAGCAGGACAAGGGTCTCGATCTGGCCATGGGGCGCGGGCTGGACATCGGCACCTGCAACCTGGTGTCCGCAGCTCAGGACAAGAACGGCGACATCCACTACCGGTCGCTGCGCAACGCCTTCATTGACGTTGAGATCAACGACTTCACCAAGAAGATGCTCACCAAGCTGGGCGTCCAGTACATCCTGCACCAGAAGCGGATGTACGTGGTCGGCAACCCGGCCTTCGAGCTGGCCAACATCTTCAACCGCGAGACCCGCCGGCCGATGGCCGCCGGCCTCTTGTCCCCGCACGAGGCCGATGCTCTGCCCATCATCCGGTTGCTCGTGAGTCAGACGCTCGGCGAGCCTGCCCGCGAGAACGAGCCCTGCTTCTTCTCGGTGCCCGGCGACCCGATCGACGTGCAGATGAACGTCATGTACCACCGGGACATCTTCAACGGCCTGCTGACCAAGCTCGGCTTCAAGCCCACCCCGATCGCCGAGGGCCACGCGGTGGTGTTCGCCGAGCTGGCCGACGACGACTTCACCGGCATCGGCATCTCCTGCGGCGCGGGCATGTTCAACATCTGCGTGTCCTACAAGACTGTGCCGGCGCTGGCCTTCTCCACCTCCCGCGGCGGCGACTGGATCGACAACAACGCCGCCATGGTGCTGGGCATGAAGGCCCCGCGCGTCACCGCCATCAAGGAGAAGGGCATCGACCTGGTCCAGCCCCGCAACCGCGAGGAAGAGGCCATCGTCATCTACTACCGCAACCTGATCAACTACACCCTGCTCAACATCAAGAAGCGCTTCGAGTCGGCAGAGAACATGCCCACCTTCGCGAACCCGGTCGACATCGTCTGCTCGGGCGGCACCGCGCTGGCGCAGGGTTTCGTGGATCTCTTCGCCCAGGAATTCAAGAACGTCGAGTTCCCGCTGGAGGTCAAGAACATCCGCCTGGCCAGCGACCCGCTCAACGCGGTCGCCCAGGGCTCGCTCATCGCCGCGATGCAGTAACCATCTCTTCGACGCGCAACGTAGGGGCACGGCATGCCGTGCCCCTACCTGTTGGCGGAGCCCCGGAGCCGGACGCCATGGCCCAGCCGGAAGAGAACGACCGGCCCCGGCACGGGGGGCGTTGAAGCTGTGTTGCGCGCGGGCCTCCTCCTGGCGGCTGCGCTGCTGGCAGGCTGCGCCGGGCGCTGCGCCGTCGAGGAAGCCTCGCGGAGAGATCGGGAGAACACCATGACCGGACTGAGCCCGGCCGCCCGCCGGCTGGTCGATGAGGCCTTCGCGGACCTCGGGCCGATGCCGATCGTGGATTGCCACGCTCATGTCGTCGGCTTGGGCTCCGGCGGCAGCGGAGCCGCGGTCAAGCCGTCCCTGCTCACCTGGCGACACCCCGTGCAGCGGGTCAAGGCCGGGGTCTTCGTTCGCGCCAGCGGCACCGGCGACTTCGGCAGCTTCGACCGGGACTACGTCGAGAAGCTGGTCCGGCAGGCGCGGGACTTCGGCCGCCCCGTGAAGCTCCACATCCTGGCCATGGACCACCGCTATCGCCCGGACGGCAGCATCGACGGCGAGGGGCCGGAGTTCTACGTCCCGAACGAGCTCGTCGTCCGACTGGCCCGGGAATACCCGGACGTCTTCGTCCCGGTGATCTCCGTGCACCCCGACCGCCCCGGAGCCCTGGCCGAGCTCGAGAAGTGGGCCGGGCAGGGCGTGCGCTACGTGAAGTGGCTGCCGAACGTCCAGGGGATGGACCCGTCGGACCCGCGCCACGACGACTTCTACCGGCTCATGCGCAAGCACGGGATGATCCTGCTCAGCCACACGGGCGACGAGAAGGCCGCCGCTCCCGGCGCGAACCAGGCCCTGGGCAATCCACTGCTCGTGCGGAGGCCGCTCGACCTGGGCGTGAAGGTGATCATGGCGCACTGCGCCAGCTCCGGCCGCAGCGCCGACCTCGACCATCCCGGGAAGAAGGCCGACAACTTCGAGCTCTTTCTGCGGATGATGGCGGAGCACCGCTACTTGGGGTTGCTCTACGCGGACATTTCCGCGGCGACCCTGGCCAACCGTGGTTCGCGGACGATGCTCGAGCTGATCCGGCGGCCGGAGCTCCACGGGCGCCTGATCCAGGGCAGCGACTATCCGCTGCCGGCGATCAACTGCCTGATCTGGATGAGGCCGTTCGTCAAGGCGGGGATGATCTCGAAAGAGGAACGCCAGGCCCTCAACGAGATCTACAAGTCAAACCCGTTGCTCTTCGACCTCGTGCTCAAGAGGACGCTGCGCGACCCCGTCACCGGGGAGCGGCTGCCGGGCGGGATCTTCACGGCCGATCCGGGGCTCAGCGCTCCGCCGGCAGAGGCTTCTCCCGCCTCAGGATCGCCAGCACCTGCGGGATGATCCGGCCGGCGGGGACGTCAACCTTGGCCTTCTCATGCTCGACGGCCAGGCCGGTGCTCGGGCCGCCGTCGAGGTTGAGCGCAGACGTCAGCCCAAGTCCGCCGTCCGCTCGCGAGGTCAGCACGGCAGCCCACTCGTCGAGCGTCACCGCCGAACCGCAGACCGCCAGGACGGTGCGCCCGTCGGCGTCGACGCCGATGGCCGTCCGGCGGTGGCGGGCCGGCTGGGGGTCCTTGAAGATCACCTTGCCGCCGGCCACCAGCAGCGGCGAGTTCTGGACGACGAAGTCCAGGCCGTCGCGCGGCGACTTGAAGTCCGCGACCGGCACGACCGCCGCACGGCCCTTCTCGTCGAGCGTGAAGACGCCACCGCGCGGCAGGTTCTTGTTCAACCTGGTCAGGGCCTTGCCGCCGGAGACGAGCAGGGTCACCGGCTCGTCCTTGGTGCCGAAGTAGGCGCCATTGGAGGCCGCGACGGCCTTTTCGGCCTTGGCCACGTCGGCGAGGTTCCTCCCGTCCTTGACCGGATTCATCACCACGCGCAAGGCGAAGAGCTTGGCGTCGAGGCGCACGGCCGCGATGCGGAGATTGACGAGCGCCGCCTGGTCAGCCTCCTGCCGCTTCCAGTCGAGCTCCTCCTCGCGGAGTTCCAGGCCCGGCTCCAACTCCTTCCAGCCGGAATCCTTGGCGGCGGACCAGGGCACCGCGCCGGCCTTGGGCTCGCCGGCCTTCCCGTCTGCCGCGGCGGTCAGAGCCGTCAGGACGAGCGCGATGGTCGCCGGGGACCGGAACATCAGGACTCCCGCACCGTCTCGTACATGGCGAGCAGGTTGGCCACCGGCGTCCCGGCCTGGACGTTGTGGATGGGGTTGAAAACGAACCCGCCGCCCGGCCCGAACGTGGCGATGCGCTCGCGGACCTGCGCGCGGACCTCCTCGGGCCGGCCGAAGGGCAGGGTCCGTTGGGTGTCCACGCCTCCGCCCCAGAACGTGACTTCCGCGCCGAAGCGCCGCTTGAGCTCGGCCGCGTCCATCCCCGCCGCCGAGCACTGCACCGGGTTTAGGATGTCGAAGCCGGCCTCGACGAGCTCCGGGATGAGCGGCAGGATCGAGCCGCAGCTGTGCTTGAAGGTCTTCCACTTGGTGTGGGCGTGCACCCAGTCGTTGAGCCGCTTGTGGAACGGCTTGTGGAGCTCCCGATAGGTCTCGGCGGACATGAACGGGCCGTTCTGGGTACCGAGGTCCGTGCCGCACATGAAGATGACGCTGATCCGGTCGCCGACCGCCTGGCGGTAGGCCTCGAGGTTCCTGAGCGCGATCGCGCACTGCCCCTCGAAGACCGCCCGGATGTAGTCTGGCCGCGCGGCCAGGCTCACGTACCACTCCTCGACGTCGCGGATGCCCTTGGGTCGCCTCATCCAGGGGCCGGGCACCAGGGCAATGTCGCCGAAGGCCGTGCCCGGGACGCTCCCGACGATGGCCCGGTCGCTCTCGTCCCGGAGCCGCCGCGACTCGCGCTCGCAGTGGGCGAGGTCTAGGTCGGAGAGCGGGGCGAAGTCCTCGAGGTTGTCCCGGGGGTCGAGCCGGTCCTCGTCGACCGGCGGCTGGCGCACGATCGAGTCGAAGTAGAACCCGCCCTTGGGCATCCGGCCGCTCGCGGGCGCGGAGCGGTCGCCGGCCGGATACATGAGGATGTCGCCGGAGGCGTCCGGCTCGGTGTTGAAGCCGGCGGGGACCAGCACCGGGGTGCCGTCGAAGGTCCGCCAGGGCTTCCAGCCCTCGTTGGCGAAACCGAACATGTTGGTGCGGCCGGGCAGGTTGACGGTGTCCACGCCCAGGCGCGCGGCCAGGTCCGGGGCGATCTCGCCGAGCATCTGGTAGGGCTCGACCACCTTGACCGGCGTGCCCGGCCGGTCGAGCCCGAGCGCCTGGCGCAGGGCGTAGACGGAGCTCACCTGCATTCCGCTGACCGGCGTGGCGCCCAGGTCGAGCGGTACGCGGTCCGGGCGGTGGTGGTTCAGGGCGGCCTCGACGCGCTGGCGGGAATTCATGAATGATCTCCTCTCGGCCGGATTGTCGGCCCGGTCGGGCGCTTTTCAACTGCTTGGGTTGAAAGCCCGGGGGCTTGTGATAGACTCCCGGCGTCTCGGCAACCAGCCAAGGAGGTCATCCCGCCATGAGCGCCGATCCCCAGGCCGCACTGCGCGACTTCAAGCCCCGGCACCAGTTCTTCGTCGGCATCGACTCCGACGGCTGCGCCTTCGACACCATGGAGGTGAAGCACAAGGACTGCTTCTGCCCCATGTTCGTGAAGCACTACCGTCTGGCCGCGGTGGCCAAGTATGCCCGCGAGGCCTGGGACTTCGTCAACCTCTACTCCAAGACGCGCGGCTGCAACCGTTTCCACGCCGTGCTCCACTCGCTCGATCTGCTCCGCGACCGCGCCGAGGTCCGGGCCCGCGGCGTGGAGGTCGCCGAGGCCCGCGGGCTCCGCGACTGGGTCAAGCGCGAGTCCAAGCTCGGCAACCCGGCCCTGGAGGCCGCCGTCAAGTCCGGCGGCGACCCCGACCTGGCCACCGCCCTGGCTTGGAGCAAGGACGTCAACCGGCTGGTCGGCGAGATAGTCGAGGACGTCCCGCCCTTCCCGTTCGTGCGCGAGTCCCTGGCCAAGCTCTCGACGCGGGCGGACATCATCTGCGTCAGCGCCACGCCGGGCGAGGCCCTGGAGCGGGAGTGGGCCGAGCACGACATTGCCCGTTACGCTGCGGTCATCGCCGGGCAGGAGATGGGCACCAAGAAGGACCATCTGCGTCTGGCCGCCGTCGGGAAGTACCCGGCGGGGAGCGTGCTCATGGTCGGGGACGCGCCGGGCGACATGGATGCGGCCAGGGCCGTGGGTGCGCTCTACTACCCCATCAACCCCGGAGGCGAGGAGGCCAGCTGGAAGCGCTTCTTCGACGAAGCCGCCGACCGCTTCCTGGCCGGCAGCTACGCCGGCGCCTACGAGGATGCGCTGGTCGCCGAGTTCCGCAAGCGCCTGCCGGAGACGCCGCCCTGGAAGTCCGCCGCGGGCCGGTGATTCCGGGTCTGCGGCCGGCTGAAGATCCTGGCTGACTGAGGGGATGGCCGGTTACCGGCGCTCGTTGCTGTCCTCGTGGTAGGCGGAGTGGTATCCGTAACCGTAACCGTAGCCGTACCCATAGCGGTTGCCGTAGTAGTAGCCGTAGCTGCGCGAGCCGCTAGACACCCGGTTGAGGATCATGCCCACGATCCGTGCCCGGACGTGTTCGAGGCGTGCGATGGCCGTGGCCACCTGCTCTGCGGGGGCGTGCTTGCAGGAGACCACCAGTACCACGCCGGACACGAACTGCGAGACCACCGTGCTGTCCACCACGGGCAGCACGGCCGGCCCGTCCAGGACGACCACGTCGTAGTGCCGGGAGACGTGGTCCATGAGCTTGCGCATCTCGTCGGAGCCCAGCAGCTTGGAGGGGTTGACCGCCCCCTTGCCGGCGCTGATGAAAGAGAGGTTGTTGACCTTGGTGCGCAGCTCCACGTCCTCCAGTTGGACGCGGCCGGACAGGTAGCCGGCCAGCCCGGCGGAGTTGAGGGCCTGCGGACAGAGGTTCTCGAAGAGCCGGTGGGCCCGCGGGCGGCGCAGGTCGGTGTCGATCAGCAGGACGTTGTTGCCGTCCAGGCAGTAGGAGATGGCCAGGTTGGCGGCGACGGTGCTCTTGCCCTCGCCGACCACGCCGCTGGCAACCAGGACGACCTTGGGCGCCCCCGGCGGCAGGGCGTAGTTGATGTTGTTGCGCAGCACCTCGAAGATGCTCGACATCAGGTGCTTGGGCTGGTCCAGGTCGATGAGCAGGGCCTCGCTCTCCCGGCGCAGCGGCACCGGGCCCAGGAAGGGCAGGCGGAAGTTCTTCAGCAGGTCGCCCTGGTCGCGGATGCGGTCCTCCAGGTTCTCGGCGATGAAGGCGGCCATCATGGCCAGGGCCAGGGCCAGGCCGAACCCGACGGCCAGGGCCATCGCCCAGCGGGGCGAGTAGTAGTCGCTCCGGCGCGGCGCCGAGGCCGGAGTGGATATCTCCCACTTCGGCAGGGTGTCCTCCGGTATCTCCAGGCTCTCCGCGTTCTTCTGGAGGCTGGCGACGACCCCTTCGAGGATCTTCTGCTTGCGCAGCAGTTCGTCGAGCTCCGGGTCCGTGCCCGCCGCCCGGACCGGGCTGGCCTTCCTGAGGGCCTCCGTCTTCTCGGCGATGAACTGTCCCAGTATCTTGATGCGCGCCTGGACGCCGGCCTGCTCGGCTTCGAGCAGCATCTGGCTGCGCTGCAGTTCGTCGAGGCTGAAGCGGGGCTCGTCGGCCCGCTCATCCACCTTGCGCTGCAGGATTTTGAAGATCTCGTCGCGCTCGCCCCTGAGTTTGATGTAGGTGGGGTGCGACTCGTTGTACTTGGTCTCGGCCTGGGCCAGGGCCAGTTCGGCCCGGATCAGGCTCTTCTCGAGGTCGCCGGAGGTGGCGCCGGGCTGGCGGACGCCTGTCTCGGCCATGCTCTTCTTCAGCCTGGCAATGCGTTCGGCCAGTTCCTTCTCCTGGAGCTCGGACTCCTGCCGGCGGGACTCCAGGCGGATCACCTGGTTCCTGATGTCATCGGCGCTGGCCGTCTGCGTCTGGGCCGCCGCTTCCTCCCGGCTCTTGCCCAGTCTCTGATTCTCCTTCTCCTGGATCTTCTCCAGAGTCCTGGCCAGCTCGGCGGCCTTGGCCTTCAGGGCCTTCTCCGCGAACCCCTTGCGGTCGGCGAGTTCCTCCGTGCTGCCCTTGTTGGCTTTCTCTTTGAGAGCGTCGGCCAGGGCGTTGGCCAGTTGGGCCGCGCGCTCCGGGTCGGTGTCCGATACCGCGATGACCAGCTCCTGGTTGCGGTCGTCGGGCACAGCCTGGATCATGCGGGTCAGTTCTTCCCCGGCCGGCAGAACCGTGCCCTGATCGGCCAGTTGTCTGCGGACGGCCTCGCTGAGCTTGCCGGTCCGCAGTTCCCGGACGGCCCCCTGCCCGGTCATGAGCGGGGACAACGGGGTGCGCCCGGAGGAGGCCTCGCGGCCGTCCTCCCGGCGGATGACCGTCTGGGTGCGGTAGCGTTTGGGTTGCATGAAGGTGTAGATGGTCACGGCGATCAGCGGCAGGACCCCGACCAGCAGCATCAGCCGCGCATGGTGCCCGAAAAGGCGCAGGTACTGGCGCAGTCCCAGGTCGGCGGTGGCGTCGACGCTGGGGCTCAGGAACGGCTTGACGGGCCTGGATTCGCCGCCCGGCGCCGCGCGGTTGGGCGCGGGCCGCTGTGCTCTGTCGGCGGGGGGGCTGCCACCGGGGCCGTTCATCGGACCTTTCCGCGTGCGCTGACGCCATGCAGAATCGGCCGCGCCCGTGCGTTGGCCAGCGTCTGCAGACTCACTATATCATATCGTCGGCTTCTCTGCCCCACTTGACAGGACTTTTCCCGCGCGCCGCGCCCTCCGGCAGGCCCGCCGGTCTTGCGTCCGGCCGGAATGACGCTATCATGCCGCCCGATGAGCAACCCATCCCCGTCTCCGGGGCCGGACCGGTCCCCGCGCCGCCGGCCGCGGATCGGCTTCCTGACCACCGAACTGGGCGGCGGCGGCGCCGAGAAGGTGGTGTCGGAACTGGCCCGCAGACTGTCCCGGGATCGTTTCGATGTCGCCGGAGTCTGGTGTCTGGCCCCCGCCCGGGGCGTCTTCGCCTCCGAACTGGCCGATGCGGGCGTTCAGATCCGGGGGGCCGGAATCCTGGATGTCTGGGACCTCGCCCCCGGCCTGCTCCGCCTGCGGGCCGAGCTGCGCAGGGCCAGGCTCGACCTGCTCAGCTGCCATCTCTTCCACGCCGGGCTGGCCGGCCGGCTGCTGGCCGGGCGCGGCCGGACTCCGGCCGTGGCCGTGACCCATCACTATCCCGAGACCCGGAGCTGGCGGCATTTTCTGGAGCGCCGTTGCCCTGGCCGGGCCGCCGGGCTCTCGGCCGTGTCGGGGACGGTGGCCGCCGCGCTGGCCGCCGGGCTGCGCGTTCCCCGGGAGTCGGTCAGGGTGATCCCCAACGGAATAGACGCCGAGGCATTCCCCGACTCCGGAGCGGAAGTGCGGAGCGGCGCGCGGCGCAAGCTGGGGCTGCCGGAGGACGCCAGGGTGATCGGGTTCCTCGGGCGCCTGACGGACGAGAAGGACCCCCTGACGCTGCTCGAGGCCTTTGCCCCGCTGGCGGCCGAGGACGCCGGGCTGCGCCTGCTGCTGGTCGGGGACGGGCCGCTTCGCGGGGCTGTCCGGGAGCGCGCCGAGGCGCTGGGGCTGCCCTTCCGGGTGACCATGACCGGGTACCGTCGGGATGTGCCGGAGTGCCTTGCGGCCATGGACGTCTTCGCCATGCCCTCGCGCCTCGAGGGGCAGGGGCTGGCGCTGCTCGAGGCCATGGCCGCCGGCGTCCCCGCGGTGGCCTCGCGCATCCCGGCCTTCGAGGAGACCGCCGGACCTTCCGGCGGAGCGGTCTTGATGGTTCCTCCGGGCGACGCCACGGCCCTGGCATCCACCCTGCGCGTGCTGCTCGGCGACCGGGAACTGTCCGCGCGACTGGCGGCGGCCGGCCGCGACCTGGTCCGCCGGCGCTTCGCCATCAGGGACATGGTGGCTGGGTACGAAAAGCTGTTCGCGGAGCTTCTGAGCGTCCAGGGGTTCGAAATGGATTGACAGCGTCCGGCCGCGGCACTATAATCCGCGGCCGTCGGGCGGTGGCCCGAAAAGGGGCCCAACCGGCCCGAACCGGAACTTTGCGCGGGAGGCTTTCGCATGCGTGGAAAACTGCTGCCGGGCCTGATTTCCCTCGTGGCTGTGCTGGGCTTCGCTTGCCGCGCTTCTTCCGGTGAGGGGGAGGCGGAAGCCGCGCCGGCGGCCGGCGGGACCTATACGAGCAACCAGTTGACCGACGAGCTCAACAAGAAGATCCGGGCCTATCAGAAGGAGTCGATGGACAAGCTCAACGCCGAGACCAAGGCGAAGAACGAGGCGCTCGAGAAGGACCTGAACGACTTCCTCAAGCCCCGGGAGGGCAAGTTCGAGCACAACGGCAAGACGGTGACCTTCTCCGAGCCGCGTCGTCCCGGCGACGTCAAGTACGAGCCCAAGGACACCTACCGTCCGTGGGCGCTCAACGCCGAGGCCTTCCGGTTCGACCTGCCCGTGGAGGTCCACGAGTCCAACCCGGCCGGCCGCGACCGCACCTACGTGGTCCTGCCCTACAGCGTGACCAACAGCCTGTCAGAGGTCAAGCTGGCCGACAAGGATGGGAAGGTTCTCTCCTGCCGGATCGCCGGCAGCGACGACGAGGCCGCCCGTCTGGACGCCGACGCCCAGAAGCTGATGAAGGATCTCAAGCTCGAGGGTGCCGCCGTCACCCGCACGCCGATCAAGGCCCAGCTCACGCCGCGGATCACCATGATCACCGACGGCGGAGTCATCACTCCGGAGACCTGCGGTTTCATCCCGCACGAGTCGGTCGAGGTCTCCACGATGACCAAGCGCCTGTGGACGCCGGAACTCATCGGTTTCGCCCGCGAGACCGCCGAGTTCAGCGCCCTGGCCCCCGGGCAGACCAAGCCCGGCGTGGCCATCTTCCCCCGCTACGACCCCGCGACGACCAGCGTGCGCTTCCTGATCGAGGGGCTGGCCGACGACCTCAACTTCCGCAAGGACCTGCGCAAGGCCATGGTCCTGGAGTTCGTCCGCCCGGGCAACATCTACTATCCGGGCCAGGTCAAGCTGGCCTTCAAGCGCCGCATCGGCGGCAAGCTGGTCGACCCGAAGGCCGGCTACGTCCCGGCCCATGACGAGGACGTCCACCACGGCTTCGACTGGGTCTGGCTGTGGAACTGGGACGCGGCCGCCCGCCTGGCCGAGGCCCCCAAGTCCTCCGAGATGGACACCCCCACCGGCGCCGCCAAGCAGAAGTTCTGGTTCTACAAGCTGAGCATCCCGAACCGCACCGACGAGGAGCAGCCCCTGACCATCGACCGCGTGACCACCACGGTGCGGGTCGAGGTCCTGGGCAAGACCATCGACGTGCCCTTCGTGGACGACGGCACGCTCAACGTCTACAAGACCGAGTTCTTCGAGAAGGAAGGCAAGCCCGCGGCGGCCAAGCGGTTCCCGGCCGGCGTCAAGGTCGGCACCGGCCCGGAGAATGCGATCAGCTTCTGGGTGGCTTTCCGCGAGAGCGACTTCGACTTCGACGCGGCCTGCCGCAACCTGGCCAACGCCTTCAACCTGGACCTGGCCAGGGCCAGGAACGCCGGCGGAGCCAAGACCCCGTTCGAGGCGGTGGCCGGCGTGGCCAAGTTCGACGCCGCCAAGATGGAGCAGGCCCGCAAGGAGTTGCTGGAGAAGCTCCCTGCGGCGCTGGCCGACCAGATGACCAAGCGCGTCGTCGCCGAGGTCACCGCCAAGAGCGGGCTGGCCTCCGGGACGCGGACGGTCAACTGCATCCTCTACAAGCCGGCCTTCACGCCGGAGCCGGCGAAGAAATAGCCCTGCGGCGAGTCAGATCGCAAACGCCGGCCCCGCTGCGCAGCGCGCATCGGGGCCGGGCTTTTGGAGGACGGACCGGCCAATGCGCGTCCTGGTGATCGACAACTACGACTCCTTCACCTACAACCTCGTCCAGGCCATCGGAGGCATGGGCCACGAGGTCGAGGTCTTCCGCAACGACCGGATCAGTCCCGCCGAGGTGGCCGCCCGCCGCCCCGACCGCGTGGTGGTGTCCCCCGGCCCATGCACGCCGCGCGAGGCCGGCGTGAGCTGCGCGGTGATCCGCGAGCTCTCCGGCCGCATTCCCATCCTGGGCGTGTGCCTCGGGCACCAGTGCATCGCCGACGTGTTCGGAGCCAAGGTGGTCCGCGCCTCGCGGATCATGCACGGCAAGACCTCGCAGATCTCCCACGACGGCCGGGGCGTATTTCGCGGCCTGGCCAACCCCTTCGAGGCTACGCGCTACCACTCGCTGCTGGTCCCCGAGGATACGGTGCCGGACTGCCTGGAGGTCTCCGCCCGCACCGTCGACCAGGGCGAGGTCATGGGCCTGCGCCATCGGACCCTGGCGGTCGAGGGGGTCCAGTTCCACCCGGAGAGCTTCCTGACGGCGGAGGGGCCGAAGCTGCTGGCCAACTTCTTCGCGGAGGGCCTCCTGCCGGTCGCCGCCGGCCGGTGAGGCCCGGAGCCGCAACCCGCAGATGACCGGCGCGGCGGCGGCGCTCCTGATCTTCCTGGCCGGCTTCGGCGGCGTGGCCGCCGAGGTGGTCTGGGCGCGCTGGTTCGCCACCGTCTACGGCGGCACCGCGCCGGCCGCCGCGGCCGTGCTCTGCTCCTACCTGGGCGGCCTGGCGTTGGGCGGGGCCTGGCTTGGCCGTCGCGCGGACAGCGTCCGCTGTCCGCGCCGGATGGCCGGGGCGCTGCAGCTGGGCGCCGGCGCGGCGACGGCCGCGCTGCTGGCGGTGCCGGCGCTCCTCCCTCCGCTCTACGGCGCGGCCCTGAAGGTCTCGGATTCGCCTCTCTGGCTCGGCGTCTCCCGCTTCGGCCTGGCCGGGCTCTTCCTGCTCGTTCCGGCGGTCCTGCATGGCGGTACGCTGCCGGCGACGGTGTGCTGGGTGCGCCGTTCCCGGGATGGCTCGGCGGCCTCCCCGGCCGGTGCGCTCCGCGCCGCCGGGTGCCTGGGAGCGGCGCTGGGAGCCCTGGCCTCGGCCGGCTGGCTGATACCGGTGCTCGGCCTCGGCGGCACGGCGCTCTGCGCGGCCTCGGTCTGTGCCGCGGCCGGCGCCCTGGCCATGCTGCCCTCCGGGCGGACCGGCCTCGAGCCCGCCGCCCCGCAGCGCGGGGCCCGTTCCGGGCGGCGCGGAGCATCCGACTTCGCGGAGTCGGCCGGAGGCCGGGCCGGCGCGGCTCCGGCGGTCCGGGCCGCGGTGTTCCTGGCCGCGCTGGTCGGGGCGGTGACGCTTTCGGCCGAGGTGGCCCACATGCGGGCGGCGGCCTTCCTGGCCGGCGGCACCATCCGGACGTTCGCGGCGCTCAGCGCGGTGTACATCGCCGGGCTGGGGCTCGGTTCGGCCGCCGGCGCGCTGTTGGCCGCGCGGGCCGGAAGGGATGGGGCGCTCTCCGCGCTGGCCGCGGTCCTGGCCCTGGCTGCCGCTGCGCTGGGGCTGTCGATGGCCTTCCCGGGCCTCTGGCGCCCGGGCGAGGGGGCGCTGTGGCGCGCCGGGTTGTGCTGCCTCCCGGCCGCGGCCGCCCTCGGGGCGGCGTTCCCGCTGCTGGTCGCCGCGCTGGAGGCTCCGCCCGGATGCGGGCCGGCCGGCGCCGGCAGAGCGGTCGGGCTGGCCTCCGCCGCCCTGGAGGCCGGGTCCGCCGCCGGTCCGATCCTGGCCGCCCTGGTGCTGCTGCCCCTCCTGGGGACGGCGGCGACTCTGGCGGCCGCGGCGGGGGGGGCGGCGCTGGCCGGCGTGTGGCTGGTGCTGCGCTCCCGACGGGCCGGAGATGGCCCCCGGCGGCCCGGCCCGGTCGTCCGCTGGCTGGTCATCGCCGCCCTGCCCTGCGCGGCGCTGCCGGCCATGGGCGCCGGTCTCTACGCGCGGGCGGTGCTGGGCGAGGCCGGAGAGGAGAGCGAAGTGAAGCCGGCGCTGGAATCCCTGGACGAAGGCCCCGAGGCGGTGGTCTCCGTGCTGAGCATGTGGCGCGCCGAGGAGGGCCGCAGGGTGCGCGCCCTCTACATCGGCCGCAAGATGCAGGCCGACGATTCGACCCCCTGGCTGCGCATCGAGAAGGGCATGGGTGTGCTGCCCGCGCTGCTCTGCCCGCTGGAGCGCGGGCGCACGTTCCATCTCGGCCTCGGCTCGGGGGTCAGCGCCGCGTGGAGCGCGGCGGCCGCCCCGGGAAGGACCGTCGAGGTCGCCGAGATCGTGCCCGGCGTGGCTGCGGAACTCGAGGCGTTTTCGCCGCACAACGCTGCCGGCCGCTTCGCGGTGCGCCTGGGTGACGGCCGGGCCATGCTCGCCGCCGAGGACGGGCGCTTCGGACTGATCGTCACCGACATAGTCTTTCCGGAGGACGCCGGCGCCGGGGGGCTCTTCAGCGCCGAGTACTTCCGGCTGGCGCGCTCGCGCCTGGAACCCGGCGGGGTCTTCGCGCACTGGCTGCCGCTCTGGCAGCTGTCCCCGGACGCGCTGCGCTCCACGGTCCGGGCCTTCCTCGACGCCTTTCCGGACGGCACGCTCTGGGCGGTGAGCCTCAACGCCGGCCGGCCGCTGGTCGCGCTGGTCGGGACGGGCGGCGGGGTAGGGGATGCCAGCCCGCCCGCGGCGCTGGCCCGCCGGATCGCCGCCGCCGGCGGCCCCGGAGGGCGCCTGTCGGAAATCGGCATGGACTCCCCGGAGGCGGTGCTGGCGCGCTTCGTGGCGGGGCCGGACGGGCTGCGGGAACTGGCTGGCGCGGCGCGGCCCTCGACCGACGACCGGCCGACCGCGGAGCTCTCCGGGCCGGCGCGGGGCGCGGGGCACCACGGACCGGCGAACTTGGCCATGGTGCTTGCCGCCTGGGCAGCGGACATTCCCAACGGGCTGCCCGGCGCGCCTGTCGGCGCGGATGTCCTTGGACGCGCAGCGGATCTGCGGAAGTGCCGTCGGGCGCTGGCCGAGGTCAATCTGGAGCTGGCCGGGGCCGCCGTCCGCGGCTTGTCCGACGATGCTCTGATGGCGGCGGCGGGGCGGGTGCGCCCCGCCCGGGCCGGCGCACCGCGCGACCCGGAGATCGCCTATGAGCTCTGGGGTCTGCTGGCCGAGGCCGGCGCGGCGGCGACTGCCGCCGGCGACATGGCCTCGGCGCGCGCGCTGCTCGAGGAATCTCTGACGGTCGGGCCGGAGCGCGATTACATAATGCGTCATCTGGCGCTCGCCCTGGCGGTCTCCGGCCAGCGGCGGGAAGGGCTCGAGAAGGCCCGCCGCGCCTGTGCGCTGGTTCCCGGCGAGGCGGCCAACTGGTCCGTTCTCGAGCAGGTGGCGGCCTCGGCCGGAGAGCGCGAGGAGTCCGCCCGGGCTGCGGCGCGCGCCGCGGGAATCCTCCGCTCCGGGCGTACGGAGCCGCGCTGAGGCGTAGCCCCGCGGACCGTGTTTTTGGCCTTGACGGGTCTATGGCCAAGCCTAAAATCCACCGGCGTGGCAACATAGGCGCCGAATGCAGCCGGAGGGGCTGCACTGGTGCCTCGAAGACAACCGGCTGACGTCCTGAGGAGGCTTCCCATGGCGAACTTCTCGCGTTGGGCTCTGGCGGCGATCATGCTTGGCGGGCTGGCTTTCTGCGGAGCCGGTTCCAGCATGGCGGCGGAGGGCGATTCCAAGGATGCCAAGAAGCTCTGGGCCGACGGGGTCGACCTCTTCGACCAGGGCAAGTTCGCGGAAGCCAAGGCGAAGTTCGAGGCGGTGGTGCCGCTGCTCGACGACAAGACCGCCGCCGCGCTGGTCGAGCGCGCCGGCATGAGGTCCATGATCAGGATCATGGCCAACGACAAGGTGGGCCGCGGTCCCAGCGTCATCTGGGAGCTCTACAGCAAGTACAACCGCCGCCGGTTGGTCGACGAGGAGCGCATCACCAAGACCGTGGCCCAGGTGGTTGACGACAAGCTGGCCCTCAGCCAGCCGGTCCAGCACGCCCGCGCCATGCGCGAGCTGCGCGACCTCGGCCAGTACTCCGTTCCGGAGCTGGCCAAGTACCTCGACAAGGGCACGAACGAGCAGCGGGCGCTGATCCGCATCGCCATCGCGCAGCTGGGCAACCGCGGCACGCTGGCCGCCGTGAAGCTGCTCGACACGGGCAACGACCAGGCCAAGCAGACCGTGGCGCTGGCGCTGGGCGACATCGTCCCGGCCGACCCGCGGGCGGTTCCGGCTCTCAAGCGCCTCTACGACAACCCCAAGACCGACGCGCAGGTCAAGGAGACCGCCGCCCGCGCGCTTGAGAAGATCACCGGCCTGCGCATCGCCGAGATGAAGCCCTTCGCCGACTACTACTACGAGCAGGCCGATCGCTTCTACCTTGAACTCAGCGCCGTCCCGGACGAGGCCCTGGAGGCCGACGGGGCGATCTGGAGCCTGGACGGGGCCGGCAAGCTGGTCCGCCGCACCGTGCCGGTCTACGCCTGGAACGAGGA
>JAKLDR010000064.1 GCA_022703445.1 Planctomycetota bacterium
CCTTCGTCTTCGGCATGGCCAACCACGGGGAACTGGCCAAGGCGATCCACCCCGGCGTGCTGGTGGCCGCGGCGGTGGTGTTCGTCCTGCACTTCTTCCTGAGCAGCCGGTACCTCTTCCGGAAACCGCGCTGACCCTGACGCAGTCCCTCGCTACCGTCGGGTCCTGATCATCCGCGCGTCCTCGCGCAGCGCGTAGACCCGCTCGGCCTCCCGGACCAGTCCCATGTCCACGTCGGCCACGACCAGAGCCGGCGCGTCGCCGGCCGAGGCCACCGTTCCGCGGAAGGGCACGACCACCTGGCTCAGGCCGATCAGCCGGTCGGACCGGCCCTGGACGCGCGTGCGCCCCACGGCGTTGACGAAGGCCATGGCCATGCCGTTCTCGGCGGCGCGCGCGGCGACGCAGGAGTTCACGAAGAACTCCTCCGCGCCGGGCAGCAAAACGACCTTCCTCGCCTGGCCCGGGGAGAGCCGCCCGAAGCGGTCGCCGGCCTGCCAGTAGGCCGGGCAGACCGTCAGATCGGCCCCGGCCAGGGCCAGCTCCCGGAAGTGCTCCGGGAAGGCCAGGTCCCAGCAGACGGCCAGTCCGATGCGCCCGAGCCTGGTGCGGAATACCGGCGCCGAGGTGCCGGCGGTGCCCAGGGCGCGCTCGGTGAACCACAGGAACCGCTTGCGGTAGCGGCCGATGAGCCAGCCGCGGTCGTCGATCAGACAGGCGGTGTTGAACAGCTGTTCGCCGCAGCGCTCGCCGATCGATCCCATGACCAGGTGGATGCGCAGCTTCCGGGCCAGCGCCGAGAAGCGCCTGGAGAGAGGCCCGGGGATGGCCTCGGACCGCTCGCGGGCCGGGGCCACGAAGCACTCCGGCAGGGCGGCCAGGTCGGCGCCCATGCCCGCGGCCTGGGCGATCAGCGCCTCGGCCCGCTGCACGTTGGCCTCGGGCTCCTTCCAGTTCACCGGCATCTGGGCCAGCGCCACCCGGATGCTCCTGGGCGTCTTACTGCGTCCGGCCATGCCCGTCCCTCCCCGTCCGCCCGGGGGCCGCCGTCGGTGACGGCGGCCCCGGGGGATCGTTTCAACCGGCCACTATATCTCGCACGCCCAGAGGTAGCCGCTCCGGGTCTTGTTGTCGGTCTCGCCAATGTAGACGGTCCCGTCGACCACCACCAGTTCGTGGGCGTAGTGCAGGTAGGTGCCGTCGGGGTGCTCGACCGTGCCCAGGTACTCGAAACGCTCCTCCTCGCGACTGTAGCGCGCGAGCATCGAGGCGCGGGAGTTCCCGCCGGCCAGGTACAGCCATCCGTCCGGCCCGACCGCCAGCCCCGGCAGCCGCCGGTCCGGGAAGGGCTTGCCCAGGTACTTGAGCCCGCCGCCGCGGTAGTCCATGCGGTAGAGCTCGCCCAGGGGGCTGGCGATGTAAAGGAACCCGTCGCCGCCGTCGATGATGCAGTCCACCGGCCCGGCGCCGTGGTACATGATGCCCGAGGCGGCCAGGGCGTTGGGCAGGGCCGTCCCCGGGAACTCGAAGCGGTTCCGGTCGGGGTTGTAGCGGAAGAACTCCTGGCGCCCGGCACCGTACACGCCCCAGATCCCGCCGTCGGGGTCCATGCAGCCGTTGTGCGGGCAGGACTCCATGTTCTCCCAGCGCACCAGGCGGCGGCGCTTCAGGTCGTAGACCGCGAAGGAGCCGCGCCCCGTAAACATGTACATCTTGCCACGCCGGGCGTCGCGGAGCGTGCCCTGGTAGTAGTCGCCCTTGGTCGGGGCGGCCAGTTTGCGGAACTTCCCGGTGGCGATGTCGTAGCGGAGCAGCTTGCCACCCTCGGCCTCCATGCTCTCCGACATGGGGATGAGCGTGGCCGTCCCGAAGTAGATCGCGTCCTCCTTCTCGTCGAGGTGCAGGCCCTTGTGGATCTTCTGGTCGCCGGGGCCGAAGAGGCCGGACTTGGCGAAACCGCAGGAGCGGAACTTCCGGGTCTTGAGGTCGAACTCCACGAGGATGTCACCCTCCCGGTGGGTGGCGCCCAGGAAGATCTTGTTTCTCTTGGGGTGGTGGCACATGGACACGAACGAGTAGAGGAGCTTGCGCGCCTTCGCCTTCTGACCGGCGGTCAGGCGGGTCAGCGCCTCCTCGTCCGACGCACTGAGCACTGGAAGCTGGTAGTCCCTGAACACATGGTAAGAAACCTTCACCTGAGTGTGTGCCTCCCTTCGGGGCGGCCCCCACGGCTATCCCGCGGACCCTCCGCCCAAGTCCGTCTTAGTCCGGCCGGGGCGGAAGTCAAGACCAAACCTAACGATAGGTGCAAGGTCCAAGGTTCAAGGTCCAGCAAGCCCCGACGGAAGCTTGCACCTAGCACCTAGCACCTTGCACCTTGCACCTTGGACCTTCAAGCCCGGCTTTGACATCCGGCCGCGGCGCCGGTAGAGTCATTGCCCATGACTGCCCGAAAGCCCGAGCTGGACCCGGTCTGCGGCATGGAGGTCGACCCCGCGTCGGCCGCCGGCAGCTTCGAGCATGGCGGCCGCACCTACTGGTTCTGCAACCCGCACTGCCTCGAAAGGTTCCGGGCCGACCCGGAGTCGTTCCTCCGCCCCGCTGAGCGGCGCCCCGGGCCGGCTGCAACGGCCTCGGAGTACGTCTGCCCGATGCACCCCGAGGTCCGCAGCCCTGTCCCGGCCCCCTGCCCCAAGTGCGGCATGGCCCTGGAGCCGGTCGCCCCGGGGCTCGACGAGCCGGAGAGCCCCGAACTCCGGGACATGAGCCGCCGCTTCTGGTGGAGCCTGCCGCCGGCCCTGGCCGTCTTCCTGCTGGCCATGAGCGGCCACCTGCCCGGGCGCGGCGGCGAACCGCTCGTCCCGGGAAGGGCCGGCGTCTGGCTCCAGCTCCTGCTGTCCGCCCCGGTCGTGCTCTGGGGCGGCTGGCCCCTGCTCGTCCGCGGCTGGGCCTCGGTCGTCAACCGCAGCCCGAACATGTTCACGCTCATCGCCCTGGGTGTGGGCGCAGCCTGGGGCTACAGCGCCCTGGCGGCGATCGTCCCCGGAGCAATCCCCGCCCAGTTCCACGGGGGGCACGGCGCGGCCGAAGTGTACTTCGAGTCCGCTGCGGTCATCACCATCCTGGTGCTCCTCGGGCAGGTGCTGGAACTGCGCGCCCGGCGGCGGACCGGAGGCGCCATCCGCGCGCTCCTGGGGCTGGCCCCGGCGACGGCGCTCCGGATCCGCGCCGACGGGACCGACGAGGAGGTCCCGCTCGCGGAGGTCCGCCCGGGAGACCGGCTGCGGGTCCGCGCCGGCGAGCGGGTTCCGGTCGACGGCACCGTCCGGGAAGGGACCAGCGCCGTGGACGAATCGATGATCACCGGCGAACCGGTGCCGGTGGAGAAGCGCCCGGGCGCCGCCCTCATAGGCGGCACGCTCAACGGCGACGGCGCCCTGCTCATGCGCGCCGAGAAGGTTGGCGCCGACACCCTGCTGGCCCACATCGTCCGGATGGTCGGCGAAGCCCAGAGGAGCCGCGCGCCCGTCCAGCGCCTGGCCGACCGGGTCTCCGCCTGGTTCGTGCCGGCGGTGATGCTCGCCGCCACCGCCGCCTTCGCACTCTGGGCGGCCTTCGGTCCGGAGCCGCGGCTGGCCCGGGCGCTGGTGGCCGCCGTGGCCGTGCTGATCATCGCCTGCCCCTGCGCCCTGGGGCTGGCCACGCCGATGGCGGTGATGGTCGGGGTCGGGCGCGGCGCCCGCGCCGGGGTGCTCTTCCGCGACGCCGCGGCGCTCGAGACCCTCGGCCGGGCCGGCGTCCTGATCCTGGACAAGACCGGCACCCTCACCGAGGGGAGACCGACCGTCCGCACGATCGTCCCAGCGGAAGGCCGTGCCGAGGGCGACGTCCTGGCGCTGGCCGCGGCCCTGGAAGCCGGGAGCACCCACCCCCTGGCCCGGGCCGTGGCCGAAGCCTGGCGCGACCACTCCGGAGGCGCCCCGCCGCCGGCAGCCTCCGGACTGCGCGCCATCCCCGGGCTGGGGCTCGCCGGAACGGTCGCCGGGCAGGCCGCGGCGGCCGGCGGACGCGCCCTGATGGCCGAACTGGGCGTCGGTCTGGCGGAGCTCGAACCGGCCGCGCTCCGGATGGAGGCCGAGGGCCAGAGCCTGGTCTTCGTGGCCGCCGCCGGACGGGCGGTGGGCCTGATCGGCGCGGCCGACGCCGTGCGGGGCACGGCTCGGGAGGCGGTCCGGGAGCTCCGGGCCCTGGGCCTGCGCCTGATCATGGCCACCGGCGACGGCCCGGCCGGCGCCGGGCGCGTGGCCCGGGAGCTGGGCATCGACGAGGTCCGCGCCGGGCTGCTCCCGGCCGACAAGCTCGCGCTGGTCGGCGAGCTGCAGGCCGCCGGCAGCGTCGTGGCCATGGCCGGCGACGGCGTCAACGACGGGCCGGCGCTGGCCAGGGCCGACGTCGGCCTGGCCATGGGCTCGGGCTCCGACGTGGCCCTGGAGAGCGCCGGCGTGGTGCTGGTGCGGGGGGACGTCGCCGGGATCCTGCGCGCCCGCCGGCTCTCCCTGGCGGTCATGCGCAACATCCGGCAGAACCTGGCCCTTTCGTTCGGCTACAACGCCCTGGGCGTGCCCATCGCCGCCGGCGCGCTCTATCCGCTGTGGAGCCTGCTCCTGCCCGGTCCGGCCGTGGCCAGCGCGGCGATGAGCCTCAGCTCGGTGTCGGTCATCGCCAACGCGCTGCGACTGGCACGGACCAGGCTGTGAGCCAACAGCGGTTGGAGGTTGGGGGTTTGAGGTGGGGGGTTGGCTGGGCGGGGCGGTGAGTTCCCGCCTCTGCACCCTCCAACCCCCAACCGCCAACCCCCAACCAGCTTCTAAAGCGGCTTGACTTTCCCGCCCCCACCGCTAAACCAGGGCGCAGCGAGAGCCACCGGCGTGGCCCAGGTATGGAGCCATCCATGCCCAGCACGAGGAGAGGAGCCGGCAGCACCCGCAGCGGCACCAACGCCGGCTCGCGCCGCAAGGCCGCCAGCCTCACGCGGATACTCGGCGCCCTCGAGCTCCAGGTGACCGGGAGCCCGACGGAGTACCGCTTCGGCAAGAGGGGCGAGTTCACCGCCCTGGTGGCCGACTCGGCCGAGCTGCGCAGGCGCGCCGCCGCCGTCGGCCGCCCCCGGAAGCCCGGCATCCACGACCTGCTGCCCTCGGCCACCGTCTTCCTGGTGGAGAAGGCCGGCCGCGACGTGGCCACCGCCTCGGTGGCCATGGACGGGCCCCTGGGCCTGCCCGCCGACGCCGCCGCCCGCAGACAGCTCGACGCGCTCCGGGCCGCGGGCCGCCGGCCCGCCGAGATCCACGCCGTGGGCGTCGCCGGGTCGCTGGGCTTCGCCGCCAAGGACGGCCTGCTGCACCTCTTCCGCCTGGCCCACCTCTGCGCCCGGAAGATGGAGGACGCCACCGACATTCTGGTGGCGGCACCGCCCCGCCACGCCGGCTACACCAAGCGCTTCGCCATGCAGCTCATGACCCTGCTGGTCCCGGGGGCCGACGTCGCCGCCGGCTCCGCCGTCCTGCGCCTCAACCTGGACGACGCCGAGATGGAGTACTACACCCGCTACGCCGGGCTGCCCGGCGACCGCGACCTGCACAATTTCATGCACGACGACGAGCTCTACGCGCTGGCCTGGCTCAAGAAGCACCGCCTGCCGCTGGCCGAGGAGGACCTGCTCGAACTGCTGGCCGAGCGCAGGGAGCAGTACGCGGCGCTCCCCGCCGCCCAGCGCCACGCGTTCGAGGACCTGTACCTGGCCTACGATCTGAGGCGGATGTTCGAGGGGTGAGGGGCTAGCCTCGGCCCCCGAACGCCGCAGCTATTGACTCTCCGTACGGCGCCCTGAGCACCCCGCGGTCGGTGATCAGCCCGGCGATCAGCTCGGCCGGGGTCACGTCGAAGGCGGGATTCCAGACTCCGGGGACAGGCACCGATCCCTCCGCTTCGCTCCGGGCTTCCGGTTCCTGTCCCCGCCCGACCCACCCAGCGATCCCCAGCACCTCGGCGGCCGAGCGCTCCTCGATGACGATCTTGGAGCCGTCTAGACAGGCCCGATCAAAGGTCGACTCGGGAGCCGCGATGTAGAACGGCACGCCGTGGTGCTTGGCGTTCACGGCCACCCCGTAGGTGCCGATCTTGTTGGCAGCGTCGCCGTTGGCGGCAATCCGGTCGGCGCCGGTGATGACCAGGTCCACCCTGCCCTGCTGCATGGCCGCGGCAGCCATGTTGTCGCAGAGCACAGTGACCGGGATGCCAGCCTTACTCAACTCCCAGGCGGTGAGGCGCGCGCCCTGGAGGAGCGGCCGGGTCTCGTCGGCCAGGACCGAGACGCGCTTGCCCTCGGCGACGGCGGCGTAGACGCAGGCCAGGGCCGTGCCCAGCCCGCCGGTGGCCAGCGCCCCGGCGTTGCAGTGGGTCAGCACCGTCGCCCCGTCGGGGATGAGCTCGGCCCCGGCGCGCCCCATGCGCCGCGAGAGCTCCAGGTCCTCTTCGTGAATCGCCCGGGCCTCGGCCAGCAGCCGCTCCCTGAACTCCTCCGGCGCAAGCGCGGAGAGCGACTCGGCCGTGCGGTTCATCCGGTCGAGCGCCCAGAAGAGGTTCACGGCCGTCGGACGGCTCGCGGCGAGCTCCTTGCAGGCCGCGGCGACCTCGCGGAGCAGCCCGGCCGTGCCGGAGCGGCTCTTCCAGACGGCCATGACCGCCCCGTAGCCCGCGGCCACGCCGATGGCCGGCGCGCCGCGGACAGCCAGCTCCCGGATCGCCGAGAAGAGCTCCGGGACCGTGCGGCACTCCATGTGGACCAGCTCGGCCGGCAGCCGGCGCTGGTCGATGAGGCGCACAGCGCCGTCGCGCCATGAGACGGTCTCTATCGGGGGAAGGAAGTCCCGTCCGGCGGGGGCCGCGCCGCCCATGCTGATGTCAGTGGCCCAGCAGCTCGAAGGGGACCACCTGGCGCGGGAGCCCTTCCCGCTCCCAGCTCAGTTCCTGGCCCGCCCAGCGGCCGCCGACGTCGTCGACGGTCATGAGCAGCTCGTGGAACCCGGCCTGGAGGTCCACTTCGGCGTCGCCGTTGTGCCGCGCGTCGACCACCGCCTTGCCGTCGAGAGACAGCTTGCCGTTGTCGTCGGAGCGCAGGTACACGCGATACCGGCCGGCCTTCTCGACGTAGAGCTTGCCGGAGATCCGGACGCCGAAGTTGTCCACGGGCAGCCCCGGCACCGGCGCCCGCTCGCTCCACCAGAAGTAGGCGGCCGGCTCGACCCGGCTGAGCACCTTCTTGGTCATGGCGGCGTCGCTGAAGTAGTCGACGTTCAGCCCGGGCTTCACATTGGCCTTCTGGAACGCGGCCGAGAGCTCCGCGCGCCGCTTGAGCCACGAGTCCTCCGGCTGGCAGACCACCTCGACGTTGTCGAAGGCCGCGTCGGCGCCGAACACGCCCAGGCCCAGGCGGGCGCCGCGGAGGTCCATCCTCACCTGATCGCGGACCAGCTCCTTGCCGTCGAGCAGCAGCCGGGCCTCGCCGCCGGCGACCTCCAGGCGGACCCGGTACTTCCGGTTGCGCTCCAGGAGCAGGTCCTGGTTGTGCTGCACGCGCTGCTCGCCCTGGCGGATGTAAGGCCGTCCGCTCTCCGGGAACCAGGCGCGCATGGTTTCGTCCTTCTGGAAGAGATCGGCCTTGAAGAGCCCCAGGCCGAGGCTGCCGCGCCCGCGCAGCAGCGTGACGTCGAACTGGACGCTCGTGAACTTGCCGATCGGGACGGCCCAGTTGGCCGCCAGGCTCCGGTCGCGCCCGGCGGCGATGACCATGCGGCCGTCGTCGCCGACAACCACGTCGATGCCGTTGCGGTCGTAGATGTGCTGCCCCCACCGCCACATGTCGCCGGTGCTCTGCCAGTCGAGCACCTGGGGCGAGTCCGGGTCGAAGTCGTAGTGGGCCGCCAGCCCGCCGGGGGCGGGGGCGGCCCTGCCCGCGAACAGCATGGCCGGGTCGACGCCCGCCAGCAGCACGTCCAGTTCAAGCTTGGACAGGGCGGCGGCCGCCGCGGCAAAGGCCTTGGTGGCCGCGTACTTGCCCCGCAGCTCGGCCATCAGCCGGGCGAACTCCGGGAAGTTCCTGGCCGCGTGGGCCGCGCGGGCCTTCTGGATTATGTCCTCGGCGTAGATCTCGGCCATGCCCTTCTGCAGCACGTCCAGGCGCTTGATGGCCCTGGTGCGCTGCGGCCCATCGACCATGCCCTCGACCTGGCCGCGCGCCCCGGCGTAGTCCCCCCGCCAGGTCAGGTACAGCGCCGCCCGGGCCGCGTTGGCCGGAGATCCCCGGCCGAAGCCGGTGATCTCGACGACCTCGGCGGCAACCATCTCGGCCGGGGTGACCGGGAACTCCGCGCCCTCGCCGGGGGAGACCCAGACCCGCCCGTCCTTGGCCTCCAGCACCCGGGCGGAAATGGGCTGCCGGTTCCACGTGAAGCGGATGGTGCCGCGCACCGCGCCGAGGATGGTGACGATCTCGTCGGCGGCCTTGCGCATCTCGGCCAGGTCGGCGGCCTCGGCCTGGATGTCTTCCTTGGCCGGGGCGTTCTCCGGGCGGCCTGCGGAGGTCCGGCAGAACCGCTCGGCGGCATCGAAGCCCGCGGCGGCCTCCCGTCCGTAGAGGTCGCGGAGGAAGCGGACGAACAGCGTCTCGCGCTGCCGCTGGGCCTCCTCCTGCAGACGCTTCTGCTGGTCGGCCAGGGTCTTCTTGTAGTCAACCTCGGCCTGGTCGATGCCGCCGAGAGCCCCGGCGATGCGGTCGGCGATCCCGGGCGTGCCGGCGATGGCCATGCCGCGGATGGCCTCGCGGGCCTTGTCGAACTCGTGCTTGGCGGCAAGTCCGGAGGCCCGGGCCTCCTCGCCGGCGATCCAGCGGGTGGCCTGGTCCTCCAGGTCCTTGCGGGCCTTGAGGTACTGCCCGGTCCACAGCGGCATGGACGGCGGGCGGTAGCGCGCCGGGAACCCCGCGTCCAGGGCGGCCAGGGCCTCGGCGAAGCGCTTCTCGCGGGCCTTGGCCTCGACCGCCGGCCAGCCGGCGTCCCACTGCTTCCGGATGACGGCGTCGTACTCCTTGCGGATCTCGTCGAGGCGCCCCTTGGCCTCCAGGTTGGCGGCCGTGCCCTTGGTGTCGGCTATGACCTGCTCGAGCAGCTTGATGTTCCCCTCGTGGTTCTGGGGCTGCTCCGCGATCTTCTTGAGGGCGTAGTCGAGCATCTCCTTGGCGGCGGCCGAGCGGTCGTCCGGCACCGGCGTCGGCGGCACGGGGACAGGAGGCTCGGGGACGTCGACCACCGGCGGGGGCGGAGGCGGAACCACCGGCTTCGGCTTGTCGCCCCGGCTCAGCACCACGATCAGCGCGGCCGCGGCGGCCAGGGCCACCACGGCAGCGGCTATGCCGATCAGCACCGTCGGCGAGCGACGGGCGCCCACCGAGGACAGCGGAGCGGTCCGCACCGTGCCCTCGCCCTCCCCGGAGAAGGGCACCGGCTCGGCCCCGCCCTTGACCGCCCGGGCCTTGGCCGGGGGCAGCCCGCGCGAGACCTTGTCCAGGTCGCCGAGCAGCTCGGCCGCGGACTGGTACCGGTCGTCCGGCTCCCGGGCCATCATGGTCTCGATCAGCCGGGAGATGCTCCGGGAGAGCCCCGGCCGGACCTCGCGCGGGTTCGGCACGGTGGCGGTGAGGTGCGCGCGGATGATCTCCTCCGGGCTCGAGCCGGAGAAAGGCGGCGAGCCCACCACCATGTGGTAGAGCGTGGCCCCCAGCGAGTAGATGTCGCTGCGGGCGTCGACGTTGGCGTCGCCTCGGGCCTGCTCGGGAGAGATGTAGTACGGAGTGCCCACCCGCTGACCGGACTCGTCGGTCGCGTCCATGGCCTTGGCTATGCCCAGGTCGAGCAGCTTGGCCACGCCGGCGGGGGTCACGATGATGTTGTCGGGCTTGATGTCCCGGTGGACCAGGCCGGCCTTGGCCGCGTGATCCAGGGCCTTGGCTATCTGGACGATGATCTCCAGGGCGGCCTTCTCGGCGTAGGGCCCCTTGCTCTTGAGCGTCTCCCGCACGGTGACGCCCTCGACGTACTCCATGGCGAAGTAGTAGTAGCCGCCGGCCTCGCCCACGTCGATGCCCTGGACGATGTTGACGTGGTTGAGCTTGGCCACCGCCCGGGCCTCGCGCATGAAGCGCTCGACGTAGGCCGGATCCTTGGCCAGCCGCGGAGGCAGCACCTTGACGGCCACGAAGCGGTCCATGGAGACCTGGCGGGCCTTGAAGACCGCGCCCATCGAGCCCTGACCGATCCGGGCGACGATCTCGAAGTTGCCGAGCTTGCGGAACCCCGACAGGGCCTTCTCCAGGCGGCGGGCGTCGGCCTCGGAGAGGTAGCCCTTCTTGACCATGATGTCCGGGAGCTTCTCTTCCAGACCCATGGCCCGGATCTTCTCGCGGATGCCAATGCACTCGTCGACCTGGGACCTGGTGACGTAGCCGCGCTCCATCGCCAGGTCGGTGAAGACCCGCGTGTCGCTCAGGCCGAACCTGGCCCCGTCAGCTCCGTTGTTCCCGTTGGTCCCGCTCATCCCCGCTCCGTCAGGTGCCGATCGCGCCACAAAGCTAAACGGACAGGCCCTCGCGCACTTTTCGGTCTTTCGCCGCAACTCCGGCGGCCATCTCGGCCTTGTGTTTCCTGAGCTTCCCGGCCAGCTCCGGGTCGGCGCCCGCCAGGATCTGCACAGCGAGCACCGCCGCATTCCTGGCGCCGAGCTCCCCGACCGCCACGGTGGCCACCGGGACACCCGGCGGCATCTGCACCGTGGCCAGCAGCGCGTCCAGGCCACCGAGCGACCCGGAGACCAGCGGCACGCCGATCACCGGCAGGGTGGTCTGAGCCGCAACCGCCCCGGCCAGATGCGCGGCCGCCCCGGCCCCGCAGATGATCACGCCGATGCCCCGGCCGGCCGCCTCCCGGGAGAACTCGGCGGTGGCCTCGGGGGAGCGATGGGCGGAGAGCACCCGGACCTCGCTCTCCAGGCCGAAGGCCTTGAGCCCCTCGACCGCCAGCTTCATCACCGGCAGGTCGCTGTCCGAACCCATGAGGACGGCCACCTTGGGGGCTGCGCCCCCGGCCGCAGGTCTGGCTGCCATCTAGTGCCCCCCTCCCGTCTCGATGATCCGCGGCACCCGGAAGTGCCAGCCGTCGGAGTCCGGAGCCTCGGCCAGCGCCTTGCCGCGGTCCAGCGATGGCCGGACCTCGTCGTCGCGCATGACGTTGCCAGCCCCGGCAGCGTGCACCAGCGGCTCCACCCCCGTGGTGTCCGCCTGGTTGAGTTTCTCAACGTAGCCCAGGATGTTGTCGAGCTGCTTGTGGAAGCGGGTAAGCTCCTCATCCGACAGAGCCAGCCTGGCCAGATGGGCGACGTGCTCGACGTCCTTGCGCTCCAGAGCCATCAGGGCCTCCTGCCTGCGTATGTGGCCTGCGCCCAGCCGGTTACCATTCAAACCCCCGCCGACAGCCGCCTGGCAAACTTCTCGGGAAGCCCCGCCTGGACGATGGCGCGCTGGGCTCCGGCGATGTCGTACGGCTTGCGGATGAAGGTCACCGTCAGGTTCTCGGTGTCGAAGATCGCGAAGGACGACAGCGGACAGCGGTCGCGGGGCTGACCCACCGAGCCGGGGTTGATCATGTAGATCTCGCCCGGCTCGAGCTGGAAACTGCGGGTGGCCTTGAGGTCCGCGAAAACTCCGCGCGTCGAGATCAGCATGGGCACGTGGGTATGCCCGAACATGCAGATCTTGATCTTGGGGAAGTCCCGTATCAGGCACTCCAGGTTTCTCTTGACCTCGCCGGCGGTGAGGATGTAGGCGTCGCGCTCGACCAGCGACCCGTGCACCAGGACGAACCGGTCGTCGACGATCTGCCCGTCGGACAGCCCCGCCAGGTGCCGGCAGTTGGCCGGCGAGAGATTATCCCGCGTCCACTCCAGCGCCTTGGTGGCGGTGAGCCTCATGCGCGGGTCGATGTCCCCGGCCACCTGCCGATCGTGGTTGCCGGCGATGGTGACCATGTGCACCTGCTCGCGGGCCATGGTCACGCACTCGGCGGGGTTGGCCCCGTAGCCGACCAGGTCGCCCATGTTGAGGATCTTGTCGACCCCCGCGGCCTTGAGGTGCTTCATGGCCACCTCGAAGGCCTGCAGGTTGGCGTGAACGTCGGCGACCAGACCGTAGAGCATGGTTCAAACTAAGAAGTATGAAGGCTGAAGGGTGAAGGCGGAGAGCCGCAGGGCTGCAGCGCGCGGCAGCCTGGCCTCCGTCATTCTGCCTTCATTCCTCATCCTTCTGCCTTACCTGCCGGCGGCTCGCGCCGCCCTCCAGAGCATCCACAGTCCGTGCGCCGCGGCGCGCTCGCGGAACCAGTCGCGCGAGCCTCCGAAGCGCCGGGAGTCCACTTCGACGCCGCGCTCGGTGGCCAGGCCGAAGTGCACCGTCCCGACCGGCTTGGCCGCGGTCCCTCCGTCCGGCCCGGCGATGCCAGTCACCGAGAGAGTTATATCCGCCCCGCTGCGCTCGCGCAAGCCCGTCGCCATGGCTCCGGCGCATTCCGGGCTGACCGCCCCGCGATTCATGATCACCAGCGCCGGCACGCCCAGCAGCCGCATCTTGGCCTCGTTGCCGTAGGTGACCAGCCCCTCGACAAACGAGGCGGAGATGCCCGGCACGCTCACCAGCCGCGCGGACACCAGCCCCCCGGTGCAGCTCTCGGCCATGGCCACCCGGATGCCGCGTTCGATGAGCTCCCGCCCGGCGACCGCCTCGATGGTGTCGTCCCGGCCGGTGCCGAAGAGCGAGTCGCCGAAGCTCCCCCGGATGCGCCGGTCGGCCTCGGCGAGATGCCCCTCCGCCTCGGGGCCCTCCCCCACCGCCCGGAGCGTGACCCAGCCGCGGCCGAGGAGGTCGCCGAACTCCAGCGGCCCCTCCGGCGCCAGGAGCCCGGCCAGAGCCCGGCGCGCCTCGGCATCGGCGTCGCTCTCCGGCCAGGAGGCCACGTGCCAGTAGCGCTCGCAGCGGCGGACGTGCCCGGGGAACGCCTTGTCCACGATGGGTCTGATCGATTCCGCGAAGATCGCCTTCATCTCGTGGGGCACGCCGGGGAGGAGAAAGACGTGACGGTTGTGGATTGAGGGTTGTGGGTTGTGGGGGGGCTGAGGCCCGCTCCCGCAACCGGCAATCCGCAACCCGCAACTGATGTGGATCCCCGGCGCCGCTCCGGCCGGATTGGGCAGGGCCTCGGCCCCGGCCGGCACGCGGGCCATCCGCCGGCCGCCGGGCGAGAGTTCCGCGACCGTCTTCCCCTGGCGCTTGGCGATGGCCTCCAGCACCTCTGGAGCCTCGGCCAGGACCACCCCCAGGAAACGCGCCGCGGCGTCGGCGGTGAGGTCGTCGCCGGTGGGACCGAGCCCGCCGGTGGCGATCACCAGCGGGGCGCTCCCGACTGCCTGGTCCAGCGCAGCCACGATGGCGTCCTCGTTGTCGCCCACGACTCCGTGCTCGGTGACGCGGAAACCCAGTGCGGTGAGTTCCTGGCCCAGCCAGGCGGCGTTGGTGTTGACCACCTCCCCGCGGAGAACCTCGTCGCCGATGCACAGGATCACAGCTGTCGGGGCGGAGTCTGCCAAGGTGCGTTCCTTCACTCTGGTTTCGCAGGTCGACAGCCCCTAACATTATCGACGGCGGCCAAGTAGTCAACTGCGCGAGGCCGACGCCCCGTGTCATCCGCACGCCCGGCACTCCCGACCCGCCAGCAGGCCCTAATCTCCGCCCCGCTCCCGGACGATAACTAATAGCTGAAAGGTGATGGGCGGAGGAGTCTGCCCGCGGGGGAGCGCGACATGTCCGAGAGCGCCAGCCAGACGTCTTTCCGGGTTCGTTACGTCGAGACCGATCAGATGGGCTTCGCCTATTACGGTAACTACGCCGCCTGGTTCGAGGTGGGACGGGTGGAGTTCCTGCGCGAGCGCGGGCTGGCCTACCGCGACGTTGAAGCCGGCGGGCGCCTGCTGGCCGTGCGGGAGCTCAGCGTTCAGTACCTTTCGCCGGCCCGCTACGACGACCTGATCACCGTCCGCACCAGAGTGGCCGAATGCGGCAAGAGCCGGGTGACCTTCGAGAACGAGATCCTGCGCGAGGGCCGGGTCCTGGCCACCGGGCGCGTGGTCCTGGCCTGCCTGGACCGCTCCGGCCGCCCCACGCGGCTCGGCGCCGAACTGGAGAAGGCGTGCGCCGCTTCCTGAAGTCCTCCGCCCTGCTGCTGGCCGCCGTCGCGGGCTGGGCGGCCGCGGGCCCTGGCGCGGAACCGCCTCCCCGCCTGGACCAGGGGCTCTTCGATCAGGAAGTCAGGCTGGCCCGTGCCTCCTTCGATCAGGGGTTCTTCGAGTTCGTTGCGCTGCGCCTCGGCCGGCTCAACATCGATACGAAACTGGACCGTGCCGACCAGGCTGATCTGCTCCTGGCCGAGAGCCTGTACCTCTCCGGGAAGAGGGAGGAGGCCGCCAGGCTCCTGGCCGAGTTTCCACGCCGGCATCCCGCCAGCCCGCTGCTGCTGGAGTGCCGGACTTGGACCGGACGTTCCCTGATCGAGTCCGAACACCGTTCCAAGGAGGCCGAGGAGATTCTGCGCCCGCTGCTCGCGGAGATCGGCGGCCCCGCCGGGCGAGGCCTGGAGACGGCCGCCCGCACCCGCCTGCTGAGGGAGTGCCGCTACTTCCTTTGCCTGGCCCTCGTCGAACGTGGCGAAACTGAGTACATCGAGGACCTCTGGGACACCAAGACGGACCGCTGGGGCAAGAAAACGACGACGCTGGTCCGCGCCGGGGCCCTCCGGCTGCTGGACGAGCAGGCGGAAGCCCCGGATGGAGCGCATTTCGTCGCCGAGGCCCACGTGCTGCGCGCTCGGGCGCTGTGCATGCTCGGCCGGCCCGACCGCTGCTTCGATCTGCTCCGGACGGCATTCCTGGAGAAGCCCATCGGCCAGACCTCTCCCGCTTTGAGAGCCCAGGCGTTCTTCTGGCAGGCGGAGGCCCGCTACGGTCAGGCCAGATGGGAGGAGGCCGCCTCCCTCTACGGCCTGTCGGCTGAGGAGGCCGCCGCGGCCGGCAGCGCCGCCTCCGCGTGGCGCCACCGGGCGCTCTATGGCCGGGGCTGGGCGCGTCACAAACACGCCCAGGACCTCGCCAGCCGGGGCCTGGACGGTGGGCGCCCGCTGTTGGAGGCCGCGGCCGCCGATTTCGCCGCGGTGGCCCGCGGCTCCGCGGAACACGGCGACGCCAGCCTGGCTGCCGCGGCCAGGCTGCGGGCCGGGGATGACCTGGTGCAGATGGGAAGGCACGCCGAGGCGGCCGCCGAACTGGCACCGCTCTTCGGCGATCAGCTGCGGGGGACCGAGGCTCGCTACCTGGCGGCGCTGGCGGCAGAGGGGCTCGGCCGGCTCCGGCGCGCCGAGGAACTGCTGCGCGAGGCGACCGAACGACACGCCGGCAGGAACGACGCCCTGGCCATGCGCATCGAGATGGCCAGGGGCCGGGTGCTCTTCGGCCTGGCCGACTGGGATGGGGCGATCCGCTCTCTCATCCGTGCCGGGGAGATGTCGGGCCCGCGCACTGCGCAGAGCTACGAAGCACAGCTGTGGATCGCCCGGGCCATGGCCGGGCAGAAACGCTTCGCCGAGGCGGCCGCCGGCATCGCCCCGCTGATCACCAACCGTCAGGCCCGCGAAGCCCTGGGCCAGGACCGGCTGAGCTTCCATCTCGGACAGGTCAAGCTTGAACAGTCCAAGGCCAAGGAAGGTGCCGCCGGAACGGCCCCGGGGCACGACCCGCTGGAGGAGGCGGTCCGCCTGTTCGCGACCACCTATCAGGTCAGCCCCCTGGGCGAACTGGCCATACCCGCGCACCTCGGCGCCGCCGAGGCCCACATGCTCATGACTCCGCCCAATCCCCAGGAGGCCTTCCTGCAGTACGCCGAGGTGCTCAAGTCGCCCCGCGCCACGCCGGAACAGATGGACCTGGCCAGGCTGGGCACGGCCAGGGCGCTGCGCAGCGGGCGGAACTTCCGGAAGGCGGCAGACCTCCTGCAGAGGGAGATCCTGGACGCCCGGACCTGGACCAACGCCGGGACCAGACTGGAAGCCATGCGTCTGCGCGCCGCGCTTCTCGATGAGGGCGGCGAGCCGGACGCGGCCGCGGAGGCCTACCTCCTGCTGGCCGCGGAGCTGGGCTCGGGCCCCGAGGCGGCCGGTGCCAGGCTGAAGCACGCCGAACAGCTCTCCAGGCGCGGACGGCACGGAGAGGCGGCCAAGGCGCTCGCCTCCCTCTATGGCCAGTGCCCGCCGGACATCCGTCCGGCCGTGACCTTCGCCGCCGCCACCGCCGCCGAGTCCGCCGGTCGCCCTGACCAGGCGCTCAAGTGGTACGAGGCCTACGTCCGGGAGGGCGGCCCCAGGGACGCGGAGGCCCGCCTGAACGCCGCCCACCTGAACCTCTCCGGAGGCCGTGCCCAGGAGGCCGTGGCGCTGGCCGCCCAGGCCTTCGACCAACTGAGCCGCGAGACACCCCGAAGGCACCTGTTGATGGCCCGCACCAAACTGGCCCAGGCCAGGGGGCTGCTTGCCCTGGGACGCTCGGAAGAGGCCGTCGGGCAGTTCCGCCGGGCCTCCGACGAGGCCATCGCCTCCTCAGGAACGGCGGCCAGCGACCGCGAGGCCGGCGGGGTGCAGATCGACGCGCTCATGGGCCTGGGCCAAGCCCTGCTCGGCGCAGCCAGGCGCGACGACGCCGCCGCCAGCTTCCTGCGGGCCGCCCAGCTCATGCGCGAGGCCCAGCCTGCCGCCGCAGGCCAGGGAGCAGCGCCGTCCACCGTGGCTGACCAGGCCCTGCTGCAGGCGGCCAGGGCCCTCCAGGAGGCCGGTCACCTCAAAGCCGCGGAGCAGATCAGGGCATCCGTTGCCGCCCACGCCGCCACGCCCGTTGCCCCCACCCCGGAGTCCAAACGCTGACTCCGTCCGGAGCTTGAAACCGACCCCTGCCACTCTAGAATATCCCACCATGTTGGGAGGTTGCCCCCGATGGGCAGCTTCTGGGCCCTTTTCATTGCGGACCGCATGGAATCTGGAGGAGGATTAGAGTGGCCAAGATCGACGTGAAAGCGGTGGAGAAGAAAGTCTTCGACGCCCCCATCCCGAACGTAACCAAGGTGGCGCTGGCCTACTCCGGCGGACTGGACAGCACCCTTTGCCTGGAACTGCTGCGCAGGAAGTACAAGGTCAAGGACGAGAACATCATCCCGGTCAACGTCGACGTCGGCCAGGGCGACGAGGACGTCAAGAAGGCCAAGGACAACGCCAAGGTCCTCAAGGTCAAGCCCATCTTCATCGACGCTCGCAGGGAGTTCACCGACAACTGGCTGTCCAAGGCCATCCGGGCCAACTCCGACTACAACGGCTACCCGGTCTCGACCTCGATGACCCGGCAGCTCATCGCCAAGCTGGTGGCCCAGGAGGCCGTCAAGGCCGGCGCCGACGCGGTCATGGAAGGCTCAACCGGCAAGGGCAACGACCAGTACCGGATGCACAACAACTTCATGCTTTTCGGGCCCAAGCTGACCGTGCTCTGCCCGGTCCGCGACTTCAACATGACCCGCGCCGAGGAGGAGGAACTCTGCAAGGCCTGGGGCGTGCCGGTCGACGAGATCATCACCGGCGGCGACGACAAGACCATGTGGTGCCGCTCGATCGCCTCGGGCGCGGTGGACCTCAACCAGGAACTTCCGGAGGACATCTGGGTGTGGCTGACCCCGCCGGAGAAGGCCCCGGAGAAGCCCACGATCATCGACCTGGAGTTCGACGAGGGCCTGCCCGTGGCCATGAACGGCCAGAAGATGCCCCTCGACAAGCTGGTCATGGACCTCAACGTCATCGCCGGCAAGAACGGCGTCGGTCGGATCGACATGTTCGAGGACGGGATCATGTGCCTCAAGTCGCGGGAGATCTACGAAGCCCCCGCGGCCCGGGTGATCATCACCCTGCACAAGGACCTGGAGCAGGCCTGCCTGACCTCCGAGGAGATCCAGTTCAAGAAGATGGTCGACGCCCAGTGGGCGTTCCTGACCTACCAGGCCGCCTGGCACCACCCGCTGCACACGGCGCTGGACGCCTTCGTCGCCGAGACCCAGAAGGTGGTCTGCGGCAAGTACAAGGTCAAGCTCTACAAGGGCAACATCGAGATCGTCCACCGCGAAAGCCCGACCAGCCTCTTCACGCCGGAAATCCGCTCGATCAAGGGCACCGGCTTCGATCAGCGCTGGAGCCACGACGCCGCCAAGGTCCGGGGCATCCCCTACGAGATCCTGGCCAAGCGCAACGAGGTGCTCAAGAAGCTCGGTAAGGCATAGAAAAACAGGCAGTTATGCCGGCCGGCTGGGACAGTAGCCCAGCCGGCCGGCATAAGCACGAAAAAACAAATATGCACCTTGTGGGAAATGCGGTTTTGCGATATGTTGTTGTTAGGGGTTGAGGAGGCAGGCCTAGCGGAGGCTCCCGTTGACGGCCACGATGCGTTGTAAGACTCCGACGAGCCGCAGCAGGGCAGCGGGCTTCTCGCTGCTGGAGGTGGTCATAGCCATGGGCATCCTGAGCATCGTTCTGCTGGGTGCGGCCTTGGCTCTCAAGAGCACCAATGATATTTCGACCTCCGGAGCCATCTCAAGCGACATGGAACTCACCAACCAGAACGCCCTTTCCGCCATGTCCACAGAACTGCGCGACTCGGCGGTCAGAGTCATCACCGTGGCCGGAGACGGCAGCGCCATCCAGTTCCAGGTACCGGTGGACCTCGACGGCAACGGGACCGTTCTGGACGGCTCCGGCAACACCGAGTACGGCTTGATCGACAAGGGAGTCCCCTCCAGGGGCACCATCACCTACCGCTTCGTCCAGAACGAGGCGGGAGGTACGCCCGAAGTCCTTGACGAGCACGTCCTCAACGCCGACGTCAACGGCAACATCGACCGCACCGACCGCTTCTCGATAGGGTGGGTGCAGCGTTTCACCCAAGTTACCGGCCAGGCGGAGACGGCCGGACGGATCCTGACCGACCGCTGCGTGGTCCTGCCGGAGGCGGCATGGGGCAGCGACATCGACGGGGACGGCCTTGCCGACCCGATCTTCGCGCTTGATGCGGCAACCGGCAGGGTCTCCATCGGGCTCCGGACCGTGCGGGTGACCGGCAGAAACAACGTTCACCCGAGCCGCTGCGCCACGACCGTTCTGCTGCGAAACAAGTAGGAGGCTAACATGACTTTCAAGGGATGCGAACAAGCCAGGCAGCGAAGGCCCGCCTCCGCCGGCTTCAGCTTGCTCGAAGTCATCGTCTGCAGCGGGATCCTGGCCATCGCCGTCTCCGGCACCACGGCGGCCATCCTGTCGTGCACGTATCTGAATGAGCGCGTCAATCACGACACGCTGGCGCTGGCCGCCGCCGAGGACAGGATGGCCCAGATTCGCGGCACGCCCTTCGCCAACATCGTCGCGACATTTCGGAACCAGACTTTCGACGTCCCCGGCCTGCCCCGCCCGGTGGGGGCCACCCTCCCCGGCGAGGTCATCATCATCGACAGCGAGACGCCCAACGAAGCGGCCTACGGGCGCAACCTGGGCGTGGCCGGCGGGGGGCCCGGGGTGGACCTGAACGGCAACGGCCGGACTACCGACGTGCTGAGCGGGTCGGTCTTTGGGGTGGACATTGACGGCGATGCCGGCTTCTCCCTGTCACCGGAGGTCTACACCCCAGTAGTCGCCAACATGAACAACGCCAAGCTGCTCCCGGTGGTCGTTCTGATCCGCTGGCGCTCCGGAGAGGGCATACAGCGCATGCAACTCATGACCACGATCGTCAACAGGACCCCGTAGCTTGCGGCAGCGAAAGAGGATGGCCTTGCGGATGGAGACGAGACCATGAGCCCAGACCGAAGAACCTCTGGCGGATTCACCATGCTGGAGCTAATGATCGCGGTCACCATCCTCAGCGGCATCCTACTGGCCATCGCCCTGGTCCTGCAGAGCACCGGGGAAGTCGCCACCATCGAGGCCGCCCGCAACGAGATAGAGCGCGCCAACCAGGACGCCCTGGACCGCATGGCACTGGATCTCCGCGACTCGGCCGTGCGGGTCACCCAGGTGGCTGCCAACGGCTCCTCCGTACGCTTCCAGATCCCGGTGGACCTGAATGGCAACAACACGGTGCTGGACAACGCCGGCATCATCGAGTTCGGCTTCGTCGACGCCGCTGGAGCGCCCCAGGCGGGCACCATCACCTACCGGTTCGTCCAGGGCGTTCGCGGCGGCCAGCCCGACGTTCTCGACGAGGCCGCCCTGCGGGTCGATTTCAACAACGACGGGGACATTACCGACCGGTACAGCCGGGGCTATCTTGTGAGGGTCACCCAGGTCACCGGCGGCCCGGAGTTGGTCAACCCGGTGCGGGTGGGCATATGGGTCGCCCAGAGGGACGGAGCCCTCGGTGCCGACATCACCGGAGACGGCCAGCCCGATCCGATCTTCCAGATGGACGCCGCCAACAACCGACTGCTTGTCAACCTGTGGGGCATACACCTGGATGAGAACAAGAACCGGCACTTCGTGCGGTCCAGTTCCAGCATCTTCCTGCGGAACCGGTAAGGAGGCACATCATGAACGGCACAATGAACGAACGGGGCAACGCACTGATCGTAGTGCTGACCATGATCATGGTCTTGTCGGGCTTGTCGGCGTTCATGCTTTCGAACGCATTCCACAAATCGAAAGCAGCCGAGCTGCTGGTTGAGAACAGCAGGAGCCTGCACCTGGCCGAGGCCGGCGTCGACCGCGCCGTGGAGGCGATCAATAACGACATAGACCTGACCCAGAACAACGCCGTGACCCTGGCCGTGCTGGGGACGGACACCGGCCGCAAGCTGGCCGGCAACGGCAACTACTTCGTGACCGTCGTTGACTGGTCCAAGGACGGCGTCGACAACGACGGCGTCAACGGGGTCGACGACAACGGCGAGAAGTACTTCTTCACGGTCACCAGCACCGCCATCGGCGACCTCCGCGCCCAGTGGCCAGTGGAGAAGACGGTCGAGGCCATATTCAAGCGCCAGACCGGCGCGGGCTTCGCCAAGGCCATGTTCGGCAAGGACAATGTGACCCTGGGGGGAACGGTTTTCACCGACAGCTACGATTCCGAGTTCGGCACCTACAACGTGCAGAAGGACCCGACGGCGCCAGGGCACCTGGCGGCCTGCCGCCTCTGCAGCGCGCTGGGCTACATCGACGCCTCCCTGCACACCGACGCGCATTCCGCCGGCAAGCCGATCGGCTTCCGCAAGGGCGACGTCGGCTCCAACGGCCCGATCGGCGACGTCGGCACCGTGGACGTCTACGGGAACTCCACCGCCGGGCCGGGCTTCGCGACGACCATCACCAGCAACTGCTACATCTACGGTTCAACGGCCCCCTCCCCCACCCCGGTCCCGCTGCCGCTGGTGCCCTGCGATGCCCCCTCCGGATGTCTGCCCGTGCCCAACAACGGCACAACCGCCAGCACCCTGACCAACTCCGCCGTGCTGGCCGGCGGCACCTATCAGTGCGGGGCCATCAGCCTCGGCAACAAGCAGGTGCTGCAGATCACCGGCAACGTCGTCCTCTACGTGACCGGAGACATCACCCTGACCGCCAAGGAGGAAATGCGGATCACCGGCACCGGCTCGCTGACCATCTACCACAAGTCCGGCAACGTCAAAATCGTCGGCGGCAGCAACACCAACACCTCCGGCAAACCCCTGCAACTCAAGCTTTTCTCGGAGACATCCGGGACCATAGACATCGGCGGCAACTCCACATGGTCGGGCAGCATCTACGCCCCCAATGCCCCCACCAAGCTCGCCGGCAACACCGAGTACTTCGGTTCGGTTACCGGCCAGAGCATCACCTGCCAGGGCACCGTCGACTTCCACTATGACGAGGCGCTGGGCCGCCAGCAGATCTCCGTGGCCGGCCCGTGCGAACTGAAGGCCTGGAGAGAAGTCCGCTAGCGAGAAAGGCGAATCCTGAATGATCCGAGCCATATTGGCAGCCACCGCCGCGTTCGGCCTGTTCCTGGCCGTGCCGGCGGCGCTGGCTGTTGCCGAGGAACCTGACGGCCAACCATCGGGGGAATCGACCGAACCAGGGCCAGAGACCCCGCGCGAGAAGCTTCCGCCGCCAACCCGCGCGGAGGTCGAGCTGCTGATCTCCAAGCTGGGCAGCCGGGTGGATAGTTTCTACCCGGCTCGCACCAAACTGCGCGCATATCTCGACGCCGAGGATAACACCGTAGTTCTCAAGGCCCTGACCGACGCCCTGCCCAAGGTCAACAAGCTTCAGCGCTTCCACATAGTCAGACTGCTCGGCGACTGGGGCAAGCCGGAGGGCCTGGCCCTGATCGCCCCGTACATCGACGACAAGGACGATTCAGTCCAGCGCGCAGCCATGTCCGGAGTGACCCGCTCCAGCAACCCGGATCCGGCCGTTCTGCCATCGCTGCGCGCCCTGCTGTCCAGCAACGACGACAACGTGCAGAAGGAGGCCATCCTGTCGGTCGGCCGCATGAAGGACATGGCATCCGTCCCCCCTCTCATCGAGATGCTGCGTGGCGACAACGAGGGACGCCGCGTCAACGCCCATTGGGCCCTCAGGGAGATATCCGGCAAGGACTTCGGCATGAACGCCGACGCCTGGCAGGACTGGTGGGACTTCTACCAGAAGGAGGTCAGCACCAAGCGCAAGGAACCGGTGAGCGAGGACGCCATCACCAACAGAAAGCCGCCTCCAACCAACGGCCCCACACGGGAGGAACAGGAGGCCGCGACCGGAAGGTTCCAGCTATGGATGGCCGGGATACTCGGTCTCGTCCTGCTTGCCCTGCCGGCGGCCTGGGCGGCATGCAGACTCTGGTTGCGCGGGCGGATGAACCGGCTGCTGAAGATCGAGCCGGCCATGGCCCGAGACCCGGCGGTCATAGCCATGCGCTTCGCCGGATCGGACCACATGCCCGACTGGATCGTCTACCCGTTCCTTGCCGGGCGCATGTCGAAGGGCTCGCCGCTTGAAGTCAACATCGCCATGACCATTCTGATGTGCCGCCTCCACGGAGGCTGCGCCCCGGCCGCGGTCAGCGGCGGCAGGCTCCCGAGGGAAACCCCCATCCCAGGCGCCAAGGAGCGCATTGTGATGTTCCCACGCGGGCTCATAGCCGACATGGCCATGGCCGGATTCCCGGCCGGCCGCTGCCTGATACGCATAGCCGAACCGGAAAACCCGGCGTGGCGCCGGGACCCCACCGCCAAGGAGAAACTGCTCGCCGAGCGCCACCTGGCTTCGATGCACCGGCGCCAGCCGGCTACGTGACCTCTTCAACCGGCAGCAAGAAAGCCTTCACGCCCCGCGCCCCCTCCACCAGCCGCAGGTCGCGGACGCCGGCCATAATCCTGGCCGCGACAGCCTCGTCGGCGACCACCGCGGTCACATGGTTGAAGTCCGGCCAGACGTGGGTGTCGAGGTGGGTCCCTCCGGACCGCCCTGAACCGGCGGCACGCTCCCAGCGGGTGTAGCCGCTGGCACCTGATCGCGCTATGACCTCGGCCACATCGGGCTCAAGGCCGGAACCGTAGGCGATGAGCACGAGTTTGGTCGCCATCACTTGCCTCCCTCGTAGCGCACGTCCGCCCGCACCCCGCCCTGGCCCTCGGCCGGGCCGGCATCGCGCCACCAGCGCACCCGAGCCTCCTCCACCCAGGAGTAGATGGTGGGGATGAGCACCAGGGTAATCAGGGTGGAGATGGTCAACCCGCCTATCACGGTGACGCCCAGCGGCTGCCAGGTCTCGGAGCCCTCGCCCTTCTCGAAGGCCAGCGGCAGCAGCCCGAACAGCGTGGAGATGGTGGTCATCAGCACCGGGCGCAGACGGTTGTGCCCGGCCTGCACCACGGCATCGCGGATCGAGGCGCCCCGCGCCCTGAGCAGGTTGGTGTAGTCCAGAAGCACGATGGCGTTCTTGACCACAATGCCTACGAGCAACAGGATGCCGATCAGGCTTACCAGGCTCAGGGTCATGCCCATCAGGGCCAGGCCCCAGACCACGCCAGTCGCCGCAAACGGCAGCGAGAACATGATGATCAGCGGGTGCATGAGCGACTCGTACTGCGCTGCCATCACCATGTAGACCAGCAGGACGGCCAGCGCCGCCAGCAGCACAAAGTCCCGAAGCACGTCCCGGAATTCCTTGTACATGCCCCCTGTGCTCACGCTGACACCGGCCGGGAGCGGCAGCTTGGCCACCTCGCGCTCGATGTCCTCGGCAACCGAGCCCATGTCCCTTCCGAACGGGGAGCACTCCACCCGGACCAGGCGCTCCTGGTCCTTGCGGTCAATGGAGATCGGCCCCACGTCCTCGCGGACCTCGGCCACCGCCGAGAGGGGAACAGAGCCGCCGGCAAGCGTGGGGATCGGCATCTGCCGGATGTCGTCGATCGACTTGCGATCGCGCTCCGCCAGTTGCAGGAATATGTCCCAGTCGTCGCCCTCGATCCGGTACTGGCTGGCCGCCGAACCGTAGACCTGATCGCGAAGGGTCTCGGCCAGGACCATGGTCGATACCCCCTTCTGACTGGCCAGTTCGCGGTCGACCCGGACCTGGATCTCCGGCTTGCCGGTTTCGCGGCTGATGGACGGCTCCTTGGCTCCCGGCGTCCTGGCCATGATGTCCCGCACCTGCGCGGCCAGGTGGTCGGTCGCGGCCAAATCGTGACCGACGATCTCCACCTGGATGGGCTTGCCGCCGCCCATGAGCATGCGGTCCATGGGGTTCTGGGTTGAGACGCTCAGCTTGCAGATCCCCGGTATCTTCTCCAGCCGCTGGCGCACCCGGTCGGCCAGCGTCCTGACGTCCTGCTTGCGCTGGTCCTTGGTCACCAGTTTGGCGCCCATGCTGAAGATGTTGGGGCCCTCGTTGCCGAAGCGCATGCCCCGCACCCGGCGGTCCTGCCCCGCGGACAGGTAGGAATGCAGCAGCGCCTCGCCGCACTCCTCCTTGAGGATGGCCAGCGCCTGCTCGCCGACCCCCATGGTCTTCTCCAGGCGCGTGCCCACGGCGAGTTCCACGACGATGTTGATGTCGCCGGTGTCCTGCTCGGGCGCGAACTCCTTGCCGACCTTGGCCAGCGCCGGGATGGTCAGCAGCAGGACGCCGATGGCCACCGACCCGACGGCCCAGCGGTGGTTCAGCGCCCCGGTCAAGAGCCGGGCATAGCCGTTCTCAAGCCAGGTCAGCAGCCTCCCTCCCAGGGCGAAGACACCCCAGGTGCTGTGCTGGCGCATGTCGCGCTCGCGCTTCATCCATCTGGAGCACAGAGCCGGCGTGAGCGTGAGCGCCACCACCAGGGAGCATCCCAGGGTGACTATCAGCACCACCCCCAACTGGGAGAAGAAGATGCGGGTCATCCCGCGGACGAAGAAGAGCGGAACGAACACCACCATGGTGGTGAAAGTCGAGGCCATCACCGCGGCTATGACCTCGTTGGTCCCGAAGACCGCGGCCTCGCGCGGCCGCTCGCCGCGTTCCAGGTGCCGGCTGACGTTGTCGACAACCACGATCGCGTCGTCCACCACCATCCCAACAGTGATGGCGATGGCGAAGAGGCTGATCACGTTGATGGTGAACCCCAGAACATAGAGCCCCCCGAAGGCGGCGATCAGGCTCGTGGGGATGGCAGTCAGAACGATCAGACTGGCCCGCACGCGCCGAAGCAGGAACATGGTCACAACGATGACCAGCACGCCGGCCACCATGGTGGCCTTGGACAGGTCCCACAGCGAGCGCTCGATGAACTTGGCGCTGTTGAACACCTCGTTAAGCCGGATGTCCCGCGGCAGCCGCGGCTCGATCTCCCGTAGCTTGGCCTGCACCCGGGCCAGCACCTCAACGGTGTTGGATCCGCTGCGTTTCTGGATGATGAAGATGGCGCCCTGGCGCCCGTCCACCCGGACCTCACGGGTCTGCTCCTCGAAGCCGTCGCGGACCTCGCCAAGGTCGGCCAGGGAGAGCACCCGGGAGCCCTGGCCCGTCTTGATGACCGTCTTGGATATCTCCTCGACGGTCCGGAACTCGCCGGGCACGCGCAACTGGTACTCGCGGCTGCCCAGCTTGATGCTGCCGGCCGGGAGCATGTAGTTGTGGGCGGCAATCTGAGCCGCCACCTGGGCAGGAGTGAGCCCGGCCGCCTCCATTTTGGCCCTGTCCAGGTTCACGTTGATCTGCCTGACCATGCCGCCGAAGACCTGCACCGCCCCCACGCCCTCGACCCGCTTGAGCTGATCGCCAACCTCCTTGTCGAGGATGCGGTTCAGCTGCGGATAGCTCTCGGCGGCTGTGGCTCCGTAGACGGCCACCGGGAACATGGCGGTGTTGAACTTGAAGAGCATGGGCTGCTCGACGTCGTCGGGCAGCATCCTCTTGGCGAACTCCAGGCGGTCGCGGATGTCGTTGGAGGCCTCGTCGAGGTTGGTGCTCCACTCGAACTCGCAGGTGACCACGCTCAGCCCCTCGGAGCTAGTGGAGGAGAGCTTCTTAAGGTTGGACACTATGGCCAGGTTGTTCTCGATGGTGCGCGTCACCTTGTTCTCGACGTCCTCGGCGCTTGCACCGGAATAGGTGGTGAGCACGCTGATCACCGGCGGCTCCATCTCCGGGAAGAGGTCCCGGGGCAGCTTCATCCAGCTGACCAGCCCGAAGACCACCACGCCCATGAAGGCCATGGTGACCAGGACGATGCGCCGGGTGGAGAGTTCCGGGAGCGTCACGGGCGGCGCTCCCCGGAGGCGGCCCCGGGCTTGGCCGGCTCGACCGCGGCCCCCTTGTCGGCCGGAGCCCGGCCGGCGCCCTCCACCGGACCAGCCTCACCGGCGGTCACCTGTACGCGGGAGCCGTCGGTCAGCCTGGTAACCCCTTCGGTGACCACCTTGCGGCCAACCAGATCCTGGGGCTCGCGAAGTTCGACCAGCCAACCGAGTTCGCCGCGGGGGGCGCCCAGCTTGCCAAGGCGAACGTCTTTGCGCTCGGCGGCTCCAGCATCGGTGACTACAAACACGAAATCCCGCTTCCCGTCGTTGCGCACGGCACTGAGCGGCAGCACTGGAGCATCCTTGCGCTCCTCGATGACCAGCTCGATCCTGGCGCTCATCCCCGAGACCAGAACCCACGGCGGAGTACAGGTTCTCCCGCCGGCCGAAGCCCCCGCCGGCATCGCCCGGCGGCGGTTCCGGACGCTCAACTCGATTGGGGCGCTGAGCGTCGCCGGATCCAGCGCAGGTTCAACCTTGGCGACCAGGGCGTCATCGAATGCCCCGTCCACGCCCTCCACCGTCACGCGCGCCCGGGTCTGACCCGGGACGAGCAGCGGCAGATCGGCCTGGGGCACAGAGGCCAGCACCTTGACGGTGCGCAGGTCCTGAACCGTGAAGAGCGGCTGGCCCGGGCTGACGAAGTCGCCCTGGTCAAAGCCGCGGCTGGTGACAGTGCCTGTCAGGGTCGCAGCGATCCTGGTCTCGTCGAGGCCCGCCTGGGCGCCGGCCACGGCGGCCTCGGCCTGGGCCTGCTGGGCCGCAGCCAGATCGCGCGCGGCCAGGGCCTTGTCCCTGGCCTGCTCGTTGATGGCGCCCTGCTTGAACAGCCCCTCGGCGCGGGTCCAGTCGCGGCTGGCATCAGCCAGTGACACCTCCGCCAGGGCCAGGGCCGCCCGGGCCTGCTTGAACTGGGCATCCAGCAGCTTGCGATCCAGCACGGCGACAACCTTGTCCTTGACCACCTCGTCGCACGTGTCGGCTCCCAGTTCCTCAATCCTTCCGGCGATCTTGGTGAAGATCCGGACCTGACTCTGCGGCCGAACGCTGCCCGAGAGAATCAGTGTGCGCCTGACCTCGGCACGGCCGACGGTTTCGACCGCCACGGGGACGGGCGGGAGCTCCGCATCTTTGCCGTCGCCGGGACCGGGCTTGGCCTTCTTTCCGGACCCCGCCCCGCAACCCACGGTCATGGCCAGCAGCACGCCAAACGCGAATGCCGGCATGACCACCCTTGTCGTATGCGAACGGCTCATGGCTTCCTCCAGGAGGATTCAAGGACGCCGGTGGCCTGATCCAGGGTCAGTCTGGCAACCGCGTACTGGCTGCGGGCGCGGACCTGGCTGAGCTTGGCCTGCTCCCACGCGTTCCTGGCGTCCTGAACATCCAGCTCCGTGCCGGCGCCGGCCTTCTGCCGGGCCTCCGCCAGCCGGAAGGCCTCAGCTGCCTCCTGGACGTTGGCACCCTGGCTGTCGAGCAGCGCCCTGGCATTCTCCAGCCGCAGCACCGCCTGCCGAACCTGCAGTTCGATGTCCGAACGCAGGCCGCGCTCCTGCCACTCATAGCGGGAAAGATCGGCCCTGGCCTCAGCCACCCGCGCGCGGGTGAGGGCCCCGTCGAACAGGTTCCACTGCACCTGCACGCCGATGCGGCCGGCCTCGGTGAGGTGGTCGTCGGCGGTGGGGTCCTCAGTCGAAGTGCCTCCCCAGGAAGCCGTGCCAGAGACCTTCGGCAGGTACCCGGAGCGGGCCGCGCCCACCGAATCCCGCTGGGCTCTGGAGGCGAGCATGGCCGAGGCCATTTCCGGCCGCTTGGCCATGGCCGTGCGGATGGACTCCTCGATGCTCCGCGGGGCCACGCCCTCCGTATTGAAGTCGGTGACCAGTTCGACCCGGGAGTTCTGCGGCAGACCGGTCTCGCGCAGAAGCGCGGCCATGGCCAGGCTGGCGCTGTTCTCTGCGCTGATCACCTGGGTTTCCTGGTTCTGCATGGCCACCTTGGCCCGGAGCACGTCGAACTTGGAGGCGGTCCCGGCCCTCTCCCGCGCCTGGACGTCCTCGAAGTGCCGCTTGGCCAGGTCGTAGCTGCCGCGGACCACTATCAGCTCTTCCCTGGCGAGCACGGCGCTGTAGTATCCCTGGGCCACCGTAAATATGGTCGTCTGTTGCGCGGCGCGCACGTCTTCGCCGGCCGCCGCCCGACGCTCCCGTGCGGCCTTGACGCCGTAGTAGACGGCCCCGCCGGTGAAGAGCGGCTGGGTCAGCTGCACCGTTCCGCTGTAGAGATTAGCATACGGATCGGCCGGAGTGCGGACTCCGCCCACCGTCTGGACCTCGGTCTTGCTGCGGGTCAGGCTGC
>JAKLDR010000065.1 GCA_022703445.1 Planctomycetota bacterium
CAAGACAACACCCCAACGCAGAAACTGGGCTTCCTCATCTCGGGCTCCTTAACCTTGCCGGGTTCAAGGAGTTATCGGATGAGGAGCCCTTTCTTCTTCAGCCCCTTACAACTGAGGATGATTCAACGGGAGCCGCCCAAGCGGCGTTGACAATCCGGCCTCCATCGGTGTATATTTATCATTGCGTCTTTGTGGCGTTTACGCATTGCGAGGTGACCGTGGCGGAATCAGCTCCCCAGAACGGCAACAGCCGCCCAGGCGGGACCGGCAAGCGTCCCCCGGTCGGGACCGGCAAGAGCCCCCAGGTCGGCACGGCCAAGCGGCCCGGGGTGGGCACGGGCGGCCACCGCCCAGCCGGCAGTTCGTCCGGCGGACGCATGACCCTGCTGGTGATGCTCATGCTCCTGGCCGGCGCGGTCGGCGCGGTTCTGGCCTTCAAGGACGAAATCTTCGGCGACGCCAAGAAGCCTGACAATCAGTTCACGCACAAGCCCGTCAAGCCGGTCGACCCGATCAAGCCGGTCAAACCGGTCGATCCGGTGAAACCGGTGGACCCGGTAAAACCAGTCGACCCGGTCAAGCCAGTCGATCCGCCGAAGCCCCAGAACCCGGACAACGGCCTGGCTCAGAAGGCCATCGCCGACGGCAAGGACCTGATCGCCAAGATCAACTACGCCGGGGCGCTCAAGGCCTTCGGCACCGTCGAGACCATGAAGGTCTCCCCGGAGATGGCCAAGGAGGCCGCCGGTCTCAAGGCCAAGGCCGAGGCCTTCGACCGGCTGACGCGGGACATCAAGATCCGCCCGGACGCCGGCCAGATCATCTCGATCGTCGAGCTGGCCGACGGCAAGAAGCTCCGCGGCGTGGTCACCAGGAAGCCGGACGGCAGCTACTCGATGCTCACCGGCACGGCCGGCGGCGGGCAGATGAGCCTGATGCTCCAGGCCGCCGACGTCCGCGACATCAAGGAGATCGACCCGGCGGAGCGCCGCGCCGAGCTGACCAAGGCGCTGAACGCGCGCCTCGCCAAGCTGGGGGCGACCGCCGGTGCTCCGGAGCTCTTCGAGATGGCGGCCTTCGCCATCGAGAACGGCCTCCGCGAAGAATCCCTGCCCATTCTGGAGAAGGCCTACGACGCCTCCCAGGCGGCCGGCAAGGACATGCTGACGATGATCGCCGAGGACCAGGCCGGCAAGCTCTTCGCCCAGGCCAACTGGTCGGACTCCATCGGCCAGGAGATCTACGCCCGGCGCTACTGCGAGAAGATCCGCGACAACCCCATGTACCAGAAGACCGGCTTCTTCCAGGCCGCCGAGCAGCTGCTGGCCATGATGGACCAGCGCAAGGGCATCAAGTACGTCTCCACCGTGCAGATCACCGGCGTGGAGGTCAAGAACCCGGACGTCAAGCTGCCGGTCAGCACCGAGCCGGTATCCACGACGCCGGAGCCGCCCCGGGCCGCGCCCAAGGTGACGATCAGCCGGGTAGCCTCCAAGGTGGACATCAGCGAGGCCAACCGGCTCTTCGAGGAGGGCATGAACCACTACGTCAAGGCCATGCCCGGCATGCCCGACTGCAAGACCCACCAGGCCGAGGCCCGCCGGCTGCTCCGCCGCGCCCAGGACCTCTACGAGGCCGCGGTGAAGGCCGACCCGGGCAACGACCAGCTCCAGAGCCGCACCACCGACTGCAACATGCGCCTCTACGGCATCATGAAGATGTCGACGCTGTAAGACCGGCTTTCGGCATTCGGCTTTGGGCTTTGGGAACGGCACGGCGAGCAAGTCAACTGTCGCCAAGTACCTGATATGCCTTGGGCTGGTCTCGACGAGCTTTCTCCACCCCTACTCGGGCCTGCATCTCTTGCTGGTGGACGTCCTTGGCAGTCCTCTGCACCCCATACTGGACCGTTTCCCCACGCTCTTCTTTCGCGACAAACCCTACTACAACTTCTAAGGAGCGCTTGTGGTTACTGCCACCTACGCCTCCTCCATCTTCATCGCATGGTCTTTGATCCAGCACTTCGCACGGCGGCGGAAGGAGAAGGATGGCGCCTGTTGACGTTGCCGCGAGAGACAGAGGAACCTATGCAGTCCGGCCTTAGGGACGGCCGTTGCTCCGAAAGCCGAATGCCGAAAGCCCAAAGCCAGCCGTTCTCCGCGCCTCCGCGTGAGTTGCCGTTCCCAAAGCCCAATGCCCAAGGCCGGCCGTTCTGCTTTTAGATTGACTGCCCTCTGCGCGCGCCTATACTCTCTCTCGTGAAGAAGAGGAGATTCCCTCGATGAGAATCGGCTGGGCCCACTACTCCATCGGCTCCCAGGGCGGCGTGGAGACGATGATCCACCGCTCGGTGCGCGGGCTGGTCGAGGCCGACACCGGGCTGCGCATCCACTTCGTGGGCCGGGCCGGCCCGCTGCTGCCCGACTGGCTGGCCATGGCGCCGGACCGCCTGAGCTTCGCCGACGTCCCGGAGATGGGCCTCAATGCCTGGTCCGAGACGCCCGCGGCCGGACGGCTGGCGCTCGTCGAGAAGCTGACCCAGCGGCTCCGAAAGGAACTGGCCGGCTGCGAGACCGTGGTGGTGGAGAACGCCTCGGTCGGCGCCCACCCGGCCTTCAACCTGGCCATCGCCCGGCTGGTGGAGACCCCGCCCGCCGGCGTCGCCCGGTTCGTCTTCCGGGTGCACGACCTGGTCTTCCAGCGGATGGCCAACTACGAGGCGGTCAAGGCCCTGGTGGCCGAGGCGGGGCTGGCCGCCACCGGCGCCCGCAGGGTGCTCTTCCCGGACTGCCCCAACACCCTGCACATCACCGTCAACCGCGCCGACGCTTTCACGCTCTTCTGCGCCGGACTGGACCGCACCCGCATCCGCTGCGTGCCCAACGCGGTGGACGAAAGCCTGGCCCACGGCGAACGCCTGGCCGGAGAACTCCGGGCCAAGATGGAGGCCAGGGGCTGGGTCCGGCCCGGCGAGAAACTGCTGATCTACGCGGTGCGGGCCGTGCCCCGCAAGAACCTCTCCGAGGCCCTGCTGCTGACCAGGCTGCTCAACCTGCTGGCCAGCGGCCAGGGCGGCCTGCCCCACGCGCTCCAACCCGACGGCCCGTTCCGGCTGGTGGTGGCCATCTCTCCCGACGAGCCCAAGTTCGGCCGCTACAGCGACATGCTCCGCGAGTTCGTCGACCGCAATGGCTTCGAGGCCAAGCTGGGGCTGGAGGGACTGATCACCCCGCAGACCAAGACGGGCCCGGGCAGCAAGATCGAGACCTACGGGGTGGCGGAGCTCTACGCCGCCGGCGCGGCCGCGGTCACCACCTCGGTGCTGGAGGGATTCGGCTTCGGGTTCCTCGAACCCTGGTGCGCCGGAAGGGTGGTCATCGGGCGCAGGCTCCCGGTGGTCGACGACTTCGTCCGCGAGGGCCTGCGCATGGAGCACTTCTACCGGCGCCTGGCGGTCGACAACCGCGACTTCCGCATCCTGGGCGAGCCACCCTCGCCGCTCTTCGCGCCGGTGTCCAACGAGTTCAACGAGGCCGGCATGGCCGAGCGCCTGGAATTCATCCGCACGCTCGACGGCGGCAGCCGGCTGGGGCACTTCCTGACCGAGAACCGCTGGCCGGTCGAGCGCATGCTCGAGGCCCTGGTCCGGCCGCACCGCCTGGTGACCTCCAATCGCGAGCGGGCCTTCGAGGCCTACTCGCCCAAGCGCCTCACCCCCAGGCTGCTCGCCGCGCTGCGCGGCCAGAGCGATCCGGCATCGGACGCATGAGTCCGATCTGCCGGTTGCCCGCAGGCCGTTGGCAGCCCGTGGACGTCGGAGGGCGCTGCGGGGCACACCATGCCTAGTCCCGGCGCGCTGTGCCTGGCCGCCGGCGGACTGGTCGCCGCCTATCTGCTCGGCGCAATCCCCTTCGGATACCTCGCCGGCCGGCTCCGGGGCATTGACGTCCGCACAGTGGGCAGCGGCAACATCGGCGCCACCAACGTGGCCCGGGCGCTGGGCCGGCCCTGGGGCATCGCCGTCTTCCTGCTCGACGCCGGCAAGGGCTTCGCGGCCGCTGGACCCCTGACCTGGATGGTGCTGCACTTCATGACCAGCGCTCTGGCCGACGGCCAATTCCGTAACGGCCTGGCACCGCTCTACGCCCTGGCGGTCTCGGCCGGACACAACTGGCCGGTTTTCCTGGGATTCCGCGGCGGCCGGGGTGTGGCCACCACCGCTGGCGCGCTCCTGGCACTTGCCTGGCTGCCCGCCGTGGTCGGCCTGGCCACCTGGGCGGTGATGGTGGCGATCTTCCGATACGTGTCGCTGGCTTCGCTGGTGGCAGCGCTGGTCACCACCGGTCTTTGCATAGCGCTGGCCGTCCGAGAGGGCAAGCTGGCCGCAACCTGGCCAGTCTGGGGACTGACCGCGGTGCTGGCCGTGCTCATCTTCGTACGCCACCGCGCCAACATAGGCCGGCTGTTCCGGGGCGAAGAGCCGAAGATCGGGGCCAAGAAGGCAGGGGCCGGGGGCCAGGGATCAGAGGCCGGAGACGCGGGTGGAACCGTCGACAGGAACGCGGTGGGTGCAAGTGCCGCGGAGGATGGCAAGTGACCAAGTCGCATTCCAGCGTTCCATCTTTGCCCTCCGACCCCAGGCCTCTGGCCCCTGCCGTGATCACCGTGTTGGGCGACGGCGGCTGGGGAACGGCGCTGGCCCTGGTCGCGGCGCGCGCCGGCCACCAGGTCAGGATCTGGAGCGCCTTCCCGGACTACGCCGCGGAGGTCGAGCGCACCCGGCTGAACCCCAAGTTCCTCCCCGGAATCGAGATCCCCGGCGGGATCCGCGTCACCGCCGATGCCTCCGCGGCGCTCTCCGGAGCGACCGCCGTCGTTTCGGCCATCCCCACGCAGTTCATCCGCCCGTCGGCTGCGAGGCTCGCCGCGGCGGTGCCGGCCGGCTGCCTGCTGGTCTCGGCGTCCAAGGGCCTGGAGCGCGGAACGCTCGAGCGCCCCAGCCAGATCCTGGCCGAACTGCTGCCCGGCCGGGCGGTCGCGGTGCTCTCCGGCCCCAGCCACGCCGAGGAGGTCGCACGGGGCCTGCCCGCCTCGGTGGTCAGCGCCTCGCGCGACGAGGCCGCGGCGGAGCTGGCCCGGGACCTCTTCATGGGGCCGGCCTTCCGCATCTACACCAGCTCCGACATCCTGGGCGTGGAGCTGGCCGCGGCGCTCAAGAACGTCATAGCCCTGGCCGCGGGAATGGCCGACGGGCTGGGCCTGGGCGACAACGCCAAGGCGGCCCTGATCACGCGCGGACTCGCCGAGCTCTCGCGCCTCGGCGTGGCCCTGGGAGCCGACGCCGAGACCTTCAGCGGGCTCTCGGGGCTCGGGGACCTGGTGGTCACCTGCGCCTCGCAGCACAGCCGCAACCGCCGGGTGGGCGAGCGGCTCGGCCGCGGTGAGAAGCTGGCCGACATACTTGCCGGGATGCAGCAGGTCGCCGAGGGCGTGGCCACCGCCGGAGCGATCCTGGAACTCGCCCGGAAGGCCGGCGTCGAGCTGCCCATCGCCGAGTCGGCCGCCAGGGTCCTGGCCGGCGCCGATCCCCGGGCCGAGGTCCGCGCGCTGATGACCCGCTCGGCCAAGGCGGAGAGGTAGCGCGCCGGGGCTTCCTGCCGCAGAGAGCCCGGAAGAGAGCAGAGGAGATTTCCATCATGGCGCGGGGGTTCTCCGTAGTGTGTTTCGCGGCGATGCTGATCGCTGCCGCGCCGGCCGCGGGGCTCGAGGTGGCCGAGCCGGCGCCGGCGGACAAGGCCCCCCTCGAGACCGGCAAGGTCATCGAGAAAGTCGTGACCCTGCATGATCCGGCGCAGAGCTACGCCCTGTATCTCCCCAAGGCCTACGCGCCCGACAGGAAGTGGCCGATCCTCTACGGCTTTAGCCCGGCGGCCCGCGGGGCCGACCCGGTGAAGCTCTTCGCGGCCGCCGCGGAGAAGCACGGCTGGATCGTGGTCGGCAGCAACAACTCCAGGAACGGCCCGCACGAGCCCATCGCCGCGGCCATCGACGCGATGCTCAAGGACACCGGTGCGCGCCTCTCCATCGACGCGGGCCGGCGCTACGCCACGGGTTTCTCGGGCGGCGCGCGGGTGGCCTTCGGCCTGGCCATGGACAAGGGTTTCGCCGGGGTCATCCCCACGGGGGCCGGACTGCCCGGCTACGCCAAGCCTCCGGAGAAGGGCGCGAAGCTCGCGGTCTGCGCCATCGTCGGGACCAGGGACTTCAACTACCTCGAGATGCTGCGGCTCGAGGAGACGCTCCGCAAGCGGGAGATCCGCCAGCGGCTGACGATATTCGACGGCGAGCACCGCTGGCCGTCCCCGGAACTGTGCGGCTCCGCCCTGCGCTACATGGAGATGCTCTGGATGGCCGACGCCGGCCGGGCAGGGAGCCCGGAAGCTGCGGCCATCCTCGCCGAGGAGCGGACCGACGCCGACCGGCTGCTGGAGACCCGGGGGCAGTACCTGCGCGGCTGTGGCAGGCACGAGGAGTTGGTTCGCGTCTTCAGTGGGGCCGAGGATGCGCGCAAGGCGCTGGTCGAGCGCCTGGCCGGGCTGGAGTCTTCGGAGCGCTGCCGGAAGGAGCGCAAGGCCCAGGCCGATCTCTCCGCGCTGCGGGCGGAGTGGGCCGCGCTCGCCGATCCCGAGGAACAGTTCGTCAGGACCGTCGAGGGCATGGCCAGGTTTGCCGAGGCCGGCGCGGACACGGACGCCGGGGAGGGCGCCCGGCTGCAGCTCCGGGGCATGGCTGTGCAGCTGGCCATGGGCGGCGCGCAGCTCCACGGCGCCGGGCGCTACACCGAGGCCTGCACCTACCTGCAGCGCGCCCGGCGGCTGGTCCCCAAGGACGCCGACATCGCCTACAACCTGGCCTGCGCCCAGGCCCGGGCCGGCAGGAAGGATGAGGCGCTCAAGACTCTGGCCGAGGCGGCCACGCTCGGCTTCAAGGACGCGGACCACATGAAAAAGGACCCGGATCTGGACTCGCTGCGGGAGAGTCCGGAGTATCGGAAGATAGTGGAGGGGATGGAGGGGGCAACTAAGAACCTCTGACCGCGTGGGCGTGGGCGGGGGGCGACGAAAGGCAACTGGACACTCCATAGACCAACGCATTGAGAATAAGGCATGCGCGGTTTGAGAGGCAATTTCCTTAACGCATGCATGATCTCTTGTGTCTGGGGGTTCTCCGGAGACGCTCATCGCGCACCACCTGCCCAACTGGGGCTTGCCCTCCGAGCCGTAGTAGACACGACGGATGGTGCCCACCGGGCTCCACGCGCGACCAACTCCACCATTATATGGTTGTCAGCGGTATCGCCCGCATGCCGGTTTCTGCACGCAGGCTACCAAATTACTGCTACCCACGCCCATGACCCGGGTCGCGCCGTAAGCGCCCAGCAATTGGGAGAGAGACTCCCGATTCCAGAAGTTGACATGACAGACCGTATCGTCATGCTCGCCATCCGGCACTGATATGATCAGTATGCCACCGGGGATCAATACCCGCATGGCCTCCGATACCACGCCCTCGGGACCCCGGATATGCTCCAGCGTCTCAAGACAGACTGTGGCATCGAAAACCCCGTCCCGGAAAGGCAGCTTGTCTGCTGACGTGCAAACAAAGGTCGCCTGCGGCACGACTGACCTAGCCAAGTTGACGGCTGCGTCCGAGAAGTCCAGGCCCCAAAGTCTGATTGCGCCCCCCCGCGGCATCCTTGCTAGCCTCCCCAGGAAGCGGCCGGATCCGCAACCTATATCCAGCAAAGAGCCGACCCCGTCAGGCAACATCTGCAGGACCACATCATCCAGTTTGAAACGGGCTTGCTCGTCGTAGACTTCGGCGGTGGTTGCCTCGCCCCAGAAATCGTTGAAATCCTGACGGGTCCCTGGCCATCCGGCACCGACGCTAGCCTCTCCCACGAGAAACCGACGGAGCCTGCACAAAGCCCTCCGTGATGAGCGGAAGGCTGGACGAATCGCTGCCAGCAAGGGTTTGGGGAGTCCGCTCTTCACGCGCATCTTGAGCCGATGTATCAGCAGAGGTAGCTTCATCGGGGGCCCCCTAGCACCACAGCGCGCCCATGAGAGGACTCGGATTCTGCTATCGCCTTCTGATATATCGACATGAGTTGATCATAGTTCCTTTCTGCCGTGTACCTAGCCTCGAACTCGGCGCGGGCGTTGCGGCCCATGCGGAGCTGCTCCTCGGGCCGGTCAAGCAGCCACCTGACCTTGGCGGCCAGGTCGGCGGGGTTCCCCGGCTCGAAAAGCAGCCCGGTTTCGCCGTCCTTGACGATCTCGGCCATGGAGCCCAGGCGTGAAGCCACCACCGGCCGGCCGCAGGCGTAGGCTTCGAGAAGCACCCGGGGGAAGCACTCGTACCAGATCGAAGGCATCACCAGCAGCCGGACGGCTTTAATGCTCGCAACCACGTCAGCCGCCCGAAGTTGGCCGAGCACGCGGATCGGTCGTCCGGCGGACCGAGCCATTGCCCACTGGCGCAGAGGCCCTTCTCCGACCACGGACAACGGCGCCGGCACGGCGTTCCAAGCGTCGAGCAGCCCCTCCAGGCCCTTCTCGGGCGAGAGCCTGCCGACGAAGACCGCCCCGTCCCCTGGTTGCGCAACGACTCCAGGGTCCTCCATCAGGAAATTGGGCTTGACGTGAATGCGTTCTGCCGGGATCCCTCCGGCTATGAAGCGGCTCCGCGAGAACTCGGTCAGGGCGATGTAGGCGCTAATCATGCGCCCCCAGGTCCCTCGCCGGCGGTTACTGCTCACCATCCGGGCGACCAGCGCGGTCTGCAGCGCCGAGCCGCGGTAGCATCGCCTGGCCACCGCCAGCCAGGGGGAACGCCCGACGCAATGCTCGCAGGGTCGGTTGGCGCGCATCAAGAGCGCCCCAGGGCAGATCAGGCGGTAGTTCCGGAGGGTCAGCACGGCTGGAACGCCCTCGCTCCAGGCGGCCCCGAAGACCGCCGGAGAAACGGCGAACCAAAAGTTCTGGACCGAAACGAGGTGAGGCCGATGTTGTCTTATGGCCGTCCGCAGCCTTTCGCCCATGCTTCGATTCCAAGCTGAAGCCAGCAGCGCGCGGGCCAGCCGGTAACTTCCTCCGCCCACGGCATCGGCGTTGGATACGCAGAAATCCACCACCTCGTGGCCACGCCGACGCAGTAGCACAGCCTCGGCTGCCGCGCTGCGGTCCTCGCCGCCGGGAAGGAGATATCGGCAGTGTACCTGGAGAACCTTCACATTCGGCCTCGCTGCTCGCCAGTGTCCTGGGCCGCGCCCGGGAAGCTGCGCGCATGTTCCCGCAGGATCTCTCGATACCGGCGCAGGTGCTGGAGGCTTCCGGCGCGGGCCACGCCAACGGCGGCCCAATCAAGCGCCTCCGACCTCAGGCCATCAGGTGACAGAAGGCCATCCAGGCAGCGCAGCAACGCTCCGCCGGCCCCGTAGGACCAGCACAGCCGCTCCAGGCCCAGTTCCCGGAGTGCGGCCCGGGTCTTGGGTTCCCCGGCATAGCTCAGGAACATGGCTCCGTAGGACAGCGCGGTGATCCCCACGTGGAGCTTCGTACTGATCACCACATCCAGGGAACCAAGGAACTGCGCCGTCTCCACGGGATCGTGGTGCTGGTAGGAGCGCACCGTTCCACCGGCGCAGCCCGGCACCACGGAGACCTCGTTGGTACGCCACTGTGTTTCGAGGTGAGAGCTGATCACGTGAAGCTCCACATCCCGCCGGGCGGCGGCATAGTCTGCCAGCGCCCGGAAGAGCCCCCCCCCTCTTCTCCGGGACAAGCACACCCCTATCTGCCAACGATCATCGCTGGCATCCCGCCCGCCGTTCCGCGACGGCCAGTAATCGCGCAGGCCAAGCAGGACGTCGGGATAGCACTCAGCGTTCTTGCCAAGCGCCGCAAGCAGAGCCCGGTCGCTGGGCAGCCGGACCGTGCCTCCGCGGTAGAACTCACTTCCAAACAGCGACCGGACGGAGGCAGGTAGCGATCGGGCATCGACGCGGGTCCCATCGCCTCCGATCGAGATGGAGTAGATCGCCCGAGGCGACCTGGAAAGGGCCGCCAGCAGGTCCGCCGCGCCGTGATCCGCAGGAGTCTGATGGATCCGCAGTAGCCGCTTCCACCAGGGGAGGGTCGTGAGCATGGCGCCACCGCCGATGATCATCAGGTCCGAAGAGCTCACCAACTCGGCCAGGTCCTCGGAGCAGCCAACTCCATGCCGCTCCGCGAGGCGCCGGTTGAGCCTGTAAACTATGGGGTGGTGCCCTTCCCGCTTGGTCTCCTCCGCAAAGATCACAGCCATCACGTCATCGCCGTAGTTGCCGTAGCCGTACGATCCCCAGATGCCAACGTTCATCGTTCAGCCTCGCCGTCCTTCGCTGCGCGCTTCGGGTTGGCCCCCGGCACCTTGTGCGCCGTCAACATGATGCCTTCACACGCCCACTCGGAGCACACGGAGGCAACCAGATCGGCCAAATAGGCTCCTGGAAAGCGCTTAAGAGGCATGCGATACCCGCGGATGTCGCTGATCCTGAAACCATAGCCTTCAACCAGGCGGGCGATAGTCCGCCGCGAGAAGTAGAAGTTGTGGTCGGGATTCACGGTCTCCCGGCCGAGCAGTGACTTCAGGCCGCGTCGGAAGGCGACACCATTGGGGACGGTCACCACCAGGGCCCCGTCCTCAGCGAGCATCTGGCGGGCACCTGCAAGGCAGAGGCCGGGGTTCGGCAGATGCTCAAGAATCTCAGCGGCAACGACCACCTCGAAGGTTCCAGGCGGGAAACTGGCCGACAAGTTCTCGGCATCGCCCACGACTAGGTTGGAGCAGCCCAGTTCCTGGCGCAGGAAGGCAACGTCCTCCACAGACAGGTCCAGGCCCCACAGTTCGGCTGCAGCGTTGCGCAGCACCGAGTGCAGAAGCCGGCCCTCTGCGAACGCCTCCCGGCAATGAGGAGTGTCACAACACCCCAAGTGAAGAACCTTCCGGCCCCGGCACGCCGTCGCCACGTAGTCCGTCCTGTGCAGCATGGCTACTGACTCCTTCTGAGGAGGTACCGCAGAGCACCGTCCACCGCGAGTCGCTGCAGCAGCAGCGCCAGGAAGTTGCGCAGAGGATTGCCGCTGCCGTACTCCACCAGCCAGCGAAGGCGGCAGACGTGCTGGAAGTTGCTCTCTCTCACGATCGTCTCCAGATTGCCCGGCGTGAAGAAGAACAGGTGTTCGGCGGCTCGCGCCTCACGCCATCGGTCACCCATGAGCCGCGCATTCAGGCCACGGGCATTGGGAGTGGTTATCAGCACCCATCCGCCGGGAACCAGCCTTTCATGCCAGCCACTCAGGACCCGCCAAGGGGCCGGCATGTGTTCGATGACGTCGATCATCATGATGCCGTCAAAGCGAAGTCCCGGCGACAACTCCCCCACATCGGAGAAGATCCGAAGGCCCTTCTTCTTCAGCAGTTCCCCCCCGAAAGGCTCCACTCCGTAGGCCTCAGCGCCCATCTCCGTCAGAGCGACCATCATGTTGCCGGCTCCGGTTCCGAAGTCGAGTATCTTCAACCCTCGGAGGTCGGACCGGCCCAGCGAACGGGCCAGCCAGCGGGTGTACTCCCTGGCTAGGCCGAGGCGCGTCCCGCCGGCCCCTACCTCGGGGCGCACGGCCTTGGCGGCATATGTGGCCGCAAGCTCCCGCTCGGATGGCTGGGGGTACCTGAAGAGCAGTCCGCAACGCGAACAGCGGTACACCGACGCGGAACGCCAGTACAGCACGCTGACCGTGGTGCAGAACGGGCAAAATGGACTCGCCTGATCAGCGCCGGAGAGGCTCACGATTTTGTCTCCCGCCAGGCACAGCGGACGCAGCCGCCAGCCCTACGCCCATGGCGAACCAGAACCAAATCGCGCCCTGGGGGCTTTCGAGGTAGACCCCGAACGAGGCGTGTACCACCGTGGCCGCCCAGAAGCACAAGGCCCAGGCAAGGATCCCCTGTCGGAGGCCGTCGCCCGCTTGGCGCGCTCGTCGCCAGGCCAGCATCAAGTGCAGGACCAGCGTGCCATTGAGCCCCAACCATAGCAGCAACCCCGGGACCCCCATCCTGGCGAGCACCGTGAAATGAACGCTATGAGGACTTCTCAGGGGATGGGTGTCGGTGGCGGAGCCCGTCTGGAAACCGTGAGCGTCCGCCAAGTTCTCACCAAAGCCCCGGCCCATCCAGAAATACTCCCCCCACAAGGTCTCCCGCAGAATCTTGCCCCACCACAGCAGGCGCCATCTCTTGGTGTCCTGCCCCACCGCCGTCCTGTCATCCGAACTGATGATGCCCTGCACCAGGCTGGCCATCGTTCCCAGCGAGGCTTCCCTGCTCGGGCGGACTCCGGCCTGCAGGTTCATGGCCAGCAGGAGCATTATCGCCAGCACTCCAGCCAGAAGCAGCCGGCTCAGCTTTTCGGAGGCACCCAGGAACAGAGCCGCGGCCCCTGCACAGCCCATGGCCAGATACGCCGCGCGGCTCATGGTCAGGAGAGCCGACAGCAAGGCAGTAGCATACCAGAGCGCCGTTCGCCGAGGATCCTTCAACCCCGGAATGTTCTCCGCGACCAGCAGGAAGAAGGTCACCACCCCGGCGAGATGCACTGCGAAATCCCCCGGATTGAGTAGGAGGAGGAAATCGCCTCCAGCGGTTGCTCTCAACGGGCCGGAGTGCTGCGCCATGGCCAGGCCCAGGAACACCACCGGCACCCAGAACACATACCACTTCCCCAGTTTGGCGTACAGGCGAGCAAGGGCAACCAGTCCCCCGCCCTCGCGGACCAGCGCATAGCCCAGGAACAGATACGCTCCGTAGTAGTAGAGGGCCGCGTCGCGCACCGCTTCCGTCCCGTGCCTGCCCAGGTACGGCACCGTGCGGATCACGCCCCACAGCACGAACGCGGCTAGGAACATGCCCGGAAGAGTCCCCAGCGTACCGAGCCAGAAGCGGCGTGACGTAAGCGCCCAGGCAGCGCCGATCACTAGCCCGATCTCTCCTACGTACACCGGAATGCCCAGAGGCACGTGCAGGTAGGCAAACCCGCGACCCAGCACCGCATACCCGACGAGGAGGGAGGCCAGGGCTAGGCCGAACAAGTGCTTCGTGGACCACGCGATCCGGGCGCACCCCGCCCGGCCGGGCCGGTCCTGTAAGGCCTCTGCTCCCAGGAAGCGCAGAAGGCCTTTCATGTCCGCACGCCTCCGCAACCGGCAGCGTCAATGATCGGCTCCATCTCGGTCAGCCAAGCATCCCAGGAAAGGCCGGCGGTCACCCAGCGCTTGCCTTCCATGGCCAGACGGTACCGACGTTCACGGTCGCCAGCAAGGGACTCTATCGCCCTGGCCAAGTCAGCCTCGACCTGGGCCTCGGATTGCACGGCGATCTTCACGCCGGCCCCGTCGGCAACGACATCCGCCGGTCCGGCCCAATCGAGGCACACGACCGGAAGACCGCAGGCCATAGCCTCCAGCAGCACTTGGCCTCCGGAGTCTCGCAGGCTGGTGAAGACAAAGAGGTCATGTTCAAGATATGATCGTTGAGTCTCCTCATGGGAGCGCCGCCCACAGAACTCCACTCGTTCCGCCAAACCCAACCGGATACACAGGCGCCGCCACCGCCCCATCTCGGAACCGTCGCCGATCACGGTCAGACGACACTGCACCCGGCCATCGAGCCGCGCCAACGCCTTCAGCAGCAGAGGCAGCCCCTTCAGCGGGACCAGTTGCCCGATCCACAGCAACTTGAAGGGAATCGGCTGGCTCCTGACCTCGGCCATCGGCCGTTCGGCCGGCACTGATATTCTGAAGGGCAAGAGCAGCCGGGCCTTGCTCCGGACCGGCCCCGGCAGCCGCCGAAGGGTGGCGCGGTTCGAGACCAGCAGCATGGCGGCCTGGCACCACGTCCTCTGGACCAGCGGATCCAGGAGAACCAGGCGCTGCGACATCTCCCGCAAGGCTTCGTAGATCATCCCCCGACCGCCCAGCGTCCTCCCAAAGCCGGAAGGCACGCTTTGCCCTCCGCCGAGTGCGCTCAGAATGAAGGGGATCCTCAGGCCGCCCATCAGAGACGGCACTCGCCAAGTACCTAAAGTGACGTGCAGGACGAGGTCGAACCTTGCCTCGGCGTGCAACTCCCTGGCCAGCCGGTACGCCCGCCACTGCCACCGGTAGTACCTCAGCCATTCCGTCAGCCGTCCCCCAACCGCTCCGGGGCCCCGGACACCGAACAGCGGCCAGCCTCTCCTCACGAATCGGAAGGCGACCCCGGGAATGCCGCCGGCCAGTTCGATCTCAGGCCTGAAGAGCTCGGAGGTAATGACCGTGACTTGGTGCCGGCACGCCAGGGCGCGCACTGTGTTCCAACCCCTGCCAGGTTCCGACCCCCGGTGGGGACTGCAGGAGAACGCGGAGACGAGGATCTTCATACCTAGAGCGTCGGGCCACTGGCGTCTGAGGCCACTGACCACATCTCTCGATTGTCAGGGTGCAAGGCGATCACGTTGCCGTTCGTGGCCGGCAGCTCCAACTGCTTGACGAACCGCCCAGCGTAGTCCACCTCGTGGAATTCGTACCCCAGGGAAGCCAGGAAGTCCCAGGCCCCCTGCGGCGACAGGCCGAGGGCCTGGGCTGCAGCCCGGTTCACCTCGAAGATCACCGCCGGCCGCCATCGTTCCAGGGTAGCGCGGCCACCTCGCAGCACCATCTCCTCGGCACCCTCCACATCAACCTTTATGCAGTCAACGCGCCCAATGCCCTCCTCGCTCAGCACCACATCCAGACGCCTCAGCTGAATTTCATCGGAAGGCGCGCCCTCGGCCGGCTTCCCCAGCGAGCACCGAGAAAGGTCCTGGTGCTGGTAGAGGCGGGCCGCACCATCCATCGCGGCGAGCCCCAGCCGGTAGATGGTCGTGTTCCCAAGGCGGTTAACGCTCACGTTGCGAGCCAGGACTGCATGGGACTGCACCCCAGGCTCGAAAGCCAGGACGCGACCCCGGCTGCCAACGCCCATGCCGGCAACCACTGAGTATACGCCTATGTTAGCCCCAACGTCCACAAACACCCCACCGACCAGCAACCGGCTGGCAACCAGACGTAGCTCGGGCTCGAAGGTCCCCCGGAACACATAGGCTATTTTGGGTGTACCGTGCCACTGCGGTGGCAGGTACATACGGGCACCGGCCAAGCCTAGCCGGATCGTCGTCCCCACTCCAAGCCAGCAACGCAGACGCCAGACGGCCAGGCGAGCCAGCACCGCCAGCGGCGCCTGAACAAAGCCAGGATGATGCCGCAAGTAGGCCCAACGAGCTCTGAAGTCGGCCCCGGGCGACCACGTCTTATTCATGAGGGGTCCCTGCCGACGGAGCCGCAGCACGGTTGCGCCACGGGGAGAGTCCCAATGGGCGCCCCCTTCAACAGTCGGGCAGCCAGCCAGCACGCCGCCACCAGCGCCAGCACCGCACCAATCAGGCGCGCGGCCAGCGCCCCCTCCGCCCCCGCCAAGGGAATAGCGCAGGCTGTCAGCCCAAGCGCGAGAAGATTGGCCGGCAGACTGGCCTTGACCGCCATGTCAGGCCTCCGCATGGCATCCAGGGCGATGTTGGGCAGGTGAGCCACGCCCAGAAAGAGGTAGATGCCGGACCACATTATCACCAGGAGTCCCATGTCGGCGTACTTGGCGCCGAAGAATGCATGAAGGAAGAAGCCGGGCGCCACGATGGCAGTGGCCACATAGGCCCCCAGCAGGATCAGCCACACAGGGGCAAGCCTTGCCATGAAGCGGCGCAGCCTCTGGTGCCCATCCTGTGCGAACAGATGGGCAGCACGGGGGAGCAGGACCGCCGGCAGCCCCAGGGTCATGATCTGCAGGGGGGCGAGAACCAGCCGCGCTGACTCCACGCCGCCCAGCGTGGCGGTGCCAAGCATCGCTCCGATGAGCCAGGTTTGGGCCTGCCCGCAGAGGGTACCGCTGGCGAAATCGAGTAGCCTCCAACGCCCGTAGCCCCACGTCTCTCGCGCGTGACCAGCCATCCCCTGGGGCTTGGCCACCAGGCCCCCCACCGGCCAGAGGCCCAAAAGGGCACCGATGCCCCCGGCGACAGCGAGACAGGCAAAGGCGTTCTTGGCGCTCACGTATCCAGCTTGCGGCTCTGCCCCGGAATCGCCCCACGCCCCCCCGCCGAGCTTCCAGAGCAACACAATCCCGCCCAGCTGCAGCAGGCAGTAACAGGTGTCATTCATCAGCACGCGCCAGGCGCGCATGCCGGCATAAAGCCTGCGCCGGCTGAACTCCTGAGCCTGGACGAAGAAGAGCGCCACGCTCATGGCCAGAAACACCATCTCCGTATCTGAGGAAATCACGCCAGTCGCTCTCAGGCAGACGCTAAGCCCGGCGATCGTGATGGCCAAAGTCACCCCCAGAATCAGCTGGGCAACGGCCATGCTCCTCATGTACGCGTCCCAATCGCCGCCGCGGTAGGCGGTGCTGAGCACGGTCATGGGTCTGCTGATCAGGGCGGCTTGCAGGCCGTTGGCAGCGAGAAGAACCGAGTAGGCCAGCACGTAGATCCCGAACTCTTCCTTGCTGCACAGCCGGGCCAGGATCAGGCCGATGACGAAGTTCGTGGCGCTCAACAACCCCTGAGCCACAAGGGCGGCGGCGCTCTTGCGAGCCGTCGGGCCGCTTAGCATGGCCCAGGTCGAGTGCCAGCCCCACCACCTCAAGATGGACGGCCTCCGCTCGCTAAGGCGGCCAGTCTGGCCGGGCGTGTGCGTCCCGTGGTTTTCACCGGGTTCAGGTTCTCGTGGTGAGCGATCTCAAGTCATCGCCGAAAGTTCGTAAAATGAACAGGCCAAGTTGCTCAACGCGCCAAGCTGGCCTTCAGTCCCCCCAGGACGCCTTTCTGCACACAGGCCAGCATCACGCCCAATCCCAGTCCAATGGCCACACCGAACAATGCCTTCTGCGCCACGCCCATCCCGGCTCGCCGATCCGGCGCCGTGGCCGCGGCCACCACCTGCAAAGTCGAGCGCTCCTTGGCCTCGTTGATCCTGGCCATCTCCCGCTGGGTGACCAGCAGCTTGTAGAGCTCGACCTGCAGCCGCAGCCGGCGCTCCAGATCGAGCTGTTCCAGGGCGAGTTCCGGCACCTTCTCCACGGCGGGGAAGAGCCAGCCGGACGCGTCCGCGTCCGGAGCTGGGGGGGGAGAGCCCGATGGCTGGGGGTTGAGGGGTGGGGGTTGGGGGTTGGGGCCGGCGCGAACCCCGTACCGCGACACCTCCTTAAGCTTGTCGCCAAGCTTCTGCAGTTCCGCCCTGGCCAGCTCCACCTGGGGGCTGGCCTTCGAGTACGCCGTCTCCAGCACCTGGACCTCGATCTCCTTGGCGATCCGCCGGGCCTCGAGTTCGGCCATGACCGTGGCGGTGGCCTTGAGCCCCTCGTCCACGGCGACGATGCGGTGCTTCTCCTGGAATGCCCGCCAGGCCTCCTGGGCGGACTTGAGGTCCTTCTCGACCTCGGCAACACGCCCCTCCAGGAATTGCCGCTCCCGGCCGGCCTTGCCCACGCCGATGTCGCGGTCGATCTTCTCGAGCACCTCCACGTAGGCGTTGGCCATGTCCGCGGCGGCCTTGGGGTCGGCGTCGGTGACCGTAATGCTCAGCAGACTGCCCTTGGTGACCACGAAAGCCGAACTGCCGGCCAGGACATCCCGGGTCTTCACGCGGGAGCCGGCACCATACTTCTCGGCCAGCCCGAACCTGTCTATGATCGCGTCGGCCACCTTCTGGCTCCTGAGCATGTCCACGTAGCGCTCCGCCGGGGCCTTGATGCCCAGCAGCCCAGGCGGGATGTTCTCCGATAGCCCCGCTAGCTTGGCGGCCACGCCAGTGTTGGAGCCTTCCTCCTGCGGCGGCAGGATCAACGCCGTAGCCTCGTACTTCTTCGGCAAGACGAAGTGTGCAGCAGCCGCAACCGCCAGCCCGGCCAGCGCGCAGGCCAGGACCAGCTTCCTGCGGCGCCAGACCATGGCCGCATAGTCCACCAGGGTCAGTTCGTCCTGCCGGGTTGGACCGGTCATCACTACGGGGCCAGTTCCCTGGCCGCCTTCAGGTCTCTGATCTGAACTCATCGATCACTCCTCATCCCGGGAAAAACCGGCATTCGGCTTTCGGCTTTCGGAACAGCAATCCGTCCGTTGTTGCTCCGAAAGCCGAAGGCCGAAAGCCGACCGTTCCCCTCGCCCCCGCGTCATCGCCTCAGAACCTCCACCCCGCCGACAGCGAAACCCAGGTGCTCTTCGACTCCTCGCCCTCGACGAAACCGGCGTTGTCCACCTCAACCCGGGAGCAGGAGGCCTCCAGCGACAGGCGCTCGGTCAGCCACCACTGGGCGCCGGCCTTGAGTTCCCGCTGCTGCTCGGGGTGGTCCTCGGCCAGACCGTGCCGTTCGAAGTCGGCAGCTGCCCACAGGCGCAGCTCCGGCACCGGGCTCCAGCCCAGTTCCGCATAGGCGTCCCGGGCGTCGGTGCCGGCATGGTGGCCAATGACCCGCCCGTCGCAGGTCATGGGGTAATCACCATGCTGGTACCAGACACGGTCGTTGTTTCCGTGCCCACCCAGCCAGGTGTCGGCGTACTCCAGGCGCAGGTCGAACTGCTCCCAGGGCCCCAGCCGCGGCAGGAAGACGCCGGCCAGCACCGCCTCGCGGCTGAAGAAGCCGCCGGCCATGTCCTCGCCGCCCAGCTCGCCGTAGAACTGCACCGGCTGGATGTCCAGGGGCAGGGTCAGGCGCAGGTCCAGCGATGCCTCCTGGTTGCCGACGCTGTTCGGGTCGTTCTCCCCGCGGCCGGTGATCAGCGAGTCGATGGTGTGGCCGTCGACCGTCCGACCGCGCCCGCCGAACATGGCCACCCGGCTGGCGCCCAGTTCGACCCAGGGCAGGGGGATGACCGAGATCCGGGCGCCGGCAAAGTACGGGTTCGGGAATGGCTGGCTCTCGTCGTCCAGCCGCGCCACGAAGCTCTCGACGCGCAGCGGCCCCACGCGACTGAACACCCAGGGCAGCAGCACCGGCTCGTCATTGCCGACGCGGACCAGGTCCAGAGGGCGGGCGTTCGTGGACAGCAGCAGCGACCCGTGCCGCCCCGGCCCCCACCAGAGCGGCTCGCGCCCGGCCAGCAGGAACCACTTGCCGGCGTTGAGCTTGAGGTAGCCCTCGGCCAAAGCCCCGCCGGACTCCTGACGCTCCTCGTCGTCGGCGGGCAGGAGCCGCCCCTCGGCCCGCAGCGCCCCGGAGACCGGCCCCCAGGAGAAACGGCTCGAGACGTCGGCCCGGCCGTTGCCACCCTCGTGGTGCTCGCGGCCGTTGTCGTTGTACACCCGGTCGGGGCCGTCGAGCCACAGGCCCCCGCCGCGAAGCTCGTCGACCGGCTTGACGTAGGCGCTCCTGGTGCCGTCGGCAACCCCGGCGATCTCGGTTTCGAACTCGCGCTCAAGGTGCTCAATCAGGCGGTCGAAGCGCCGCTCGCCCTTCTCCGCGGCGATCCGGCGGGCCTCGACGGTCATCCGCGCAGCCTCGCGCCGGCTGATCGGCCTGGTGTTCAGGCTGCCGCTCTGCACCAGTCCGGCCGCCTGCAGGCGGTCGAGCACCCCGTAGACCCAACTGTCGAGCGGCACGTCGGGCTCCGCCCTGGCCGCGGACGCGGACAGGACCAGCGCCAGACAGCCGACGGCCGCCCAGCTCCAGACGCCTCCGCTCCTTGGGCCCATGGACCTTACCTGGCGCCGTTCCGCTCAGAACACCAGCAGCAGCACGCCAGTGGCGACGGCGATGTTGTAGAGCACCTGGGTGACGTCCTTGGTGTCGCGCAGCCAGGCCACCTTCTCGAGGTTCTCCGGCACGAGGATGGAGTCACCCGGCTCGAGGCCCATGCTGGCCAGCCCCCCGGAGACCCACTGCTTATGCTGCGGATCCCAGGCCAGCGCCGATCCGCCCTGTCGCAGGCTGACCACGTTGCCGTCCATGCGGATCACGTAGAGACCGCCGGCGTCGGCCGCCTCGGAGGGACCGCCAGCCATGTTAAGGTAGTGCTTGTAGGTCTTGCCCTTGGTCCAGACCACCGCGGTCTGGTTGCGGACTGCGCCGAGCACGTTGACCGTGTCCGGGCGGCTCGGTACTGCCAGGCGGTCGCCGGCCTCGAGCTGGATGTCCATGGCCGACCCCCTGAACTCCTTGAGCGGGGCCAGGGCGATGACCACCCGGCCCCGGGCCTTGGCCGAGCGCAGGCGGTCGAGCAGTCGGGTCTGCCACTGGGCCTGCTGACCGGCCGCCTCGGTCGCCTCCTTGTCAAAGCTGGTGCCCGCGGCGGTCGCCGCGGTGCGGTTGAGTTCGGCCTCCAGGCGGTTGAGCAGGTCGTCTAGGTGCTCCTGCTGGAGGGCCCGGACGCTCTCGCGCTGGAATATCGCGCCGCGGAGGTAGGCCGCGTCGGTGAACCCCCCGGCCCGCTCGATGAGGCTGCTGAGGCGCTCGCCGCGCTGCACGGGATAGGTGCCCGGGAAACGGACCTCGCCAACCAGTGCCACCGTAGCCTCGTCGCGCCGCTCCGGAATGCTCCGCACGAAGAGGTGGTCCTCCTGCCGAACGGCCATGTTGTCCTCGGCCTTGCCGGCCAGGGCCCCGCGCAGGCTGACCACCATCCGCTCCTGGCGCTGCCCCTTCTCCTCGTAGTGGGTGCGGAGCAGCTCGGCCTGCTCGGTGAAGGCGTAGGGCTTGAGCCCGCCGGCCATGCTCACCAGGTCGCGCAGCCGCAGCCCCTCGGTCAGCGGATAGGTGCCCGGGCGGTTGACAGCTCCGCCCACGCGCACCACCGGCTGATCGGCGAAGTCCCAGCGGGAGAAGACGATCACCGTGTCCTGGCTGGCCAGTTCGAGATTCTCGGACTGGTCCTTGTCGAGGACCGCCTTGCCGAGATTGAAGGGCAAATACCTGATGCTCATCCCCGGCCGGCTCACCCGCCGGATCAGCGCATACTCCCAGTATGGCTCGGGGAAGGGCTTGACTGGGGCCAGGGCCTCTGCGCCGGCGCCTTGTCCTGAAGCTGCCCCGGAGCCCGACTCCTGTGCCCCTGCGGGCGCCGCACCGGCGGCCCCCCCCGCGACCGCGGCGGCAGGGGGCGTCGGGAAGGCCGCCGGCCGCCTGGCCTCCGGCTCACCGGCCGTTCCGGCCGGGGGTTCCGGCCTGGGAGCCGCGCCCGGAGTCCAGGCCGCCGCCGGCACCAGCATCTCCGGGCCGGTGATCAGGTCGGCGATCCTCATGCCGGGCTTGAGCTGATAGCTGCCCTCCCGGGCCACGTTGCCCTGGAGATACACCACGTTGCTGAGCCTGTGAACCACCTGAAAGACCCTGACGATGTCGCCGTCCTTGAGGGCGGCGGGCTCCTTCCGGTCCTTGGCGGTGAGGTCAAGCTCCATCAGGGAAATCCGGCCGTCGCCCTCGACCCGCTCGATCTGCACGCGGGTGGGCACGCCGGTGGCCTCCAGGCCCCCGGCCAGTTCGACGAGCTTCTCGAGGCCCAACTCCGCAACCTTGAGCTCGTAGATGGCCGGCAGGCGCACGCTGCCCAGCAGCGCCACGCGCTGGCCGACCGGCGGGACGAAGACCGTGTCCTCCGGCTGCAGGCGCAGGTCGCCCGAACACCGGCCGGTGGTCAGCAGTTCGTAGAGGTCGAGAGCTCCGGCATCCTTGCCGCCGCGGACGATGCGCACATCGCGCAGCGAGCCGCTCTTGGTGGGGCCGCCGGCGGCCACCAGGGCCGAGACAGCGGTGGACATGGCGCTGAGACTGTAGCGCCCCGGCCGCTGGACCTGGCCGACCACGGTGATCCCGATGCTCTTGAGGGCACCCAGGGACACGCTGATCTGGTAGTCGGCGAACACCTTGTCGTAGCGGGCCCGGATATCCTCGCGGACCTGCTTGAGCGTCTGGCCGGCGACGGGGATGACGCCCGCCTTGGGCAGCGCCAGGCCGCCGTCACGGTCAACCTCGGCCGCGGCCTCCAGCTCCGCCTTGCCCCAGATCCGCACGATCACCTGGTCGCCGGGGCCCAGGACGTAGTCCGGACCGGCGGCCACGGCAGAGACCGGGGCAAACAAGTTCTTGGGCCCCAGGAAGAGCCCGTAGCCGAACTGCTCGACGCCGGCGGAGAGCTCGACCGGCTTGGTAGCACGGACGTAGCGCTCGAAGGCCGATGGCGGTGGCTGCTCGGAGGCCTCATCCCTGGAGCCGGCCGCCGGGGAGACAGGCTCGGAGGATTCCCTCCCGCCCTTGGCTGCCGACGTCCTGGCCGGAAGCCCCCCTGAGCCTTGCCCGGCGTTCAGCCTCTCAACTAAGACGGACTTGGGTACTTCCGGGAGTCCCGAGCCGTTTGAAGAGCCGTTGCGCAGCGCCTGTCTGAATGGATCGGGAATCGTCGGTGTCGGATCCGCCGCCGCGGCCGCGCCGGATGCAAGAATGGCCAAACAGGAAGACAGCACTATCCCCTTGGAAATCGAGAGCATTCGACCATCCCCCCTTGAGAACCGAGGCCATTATGTGGCCGCCGCCGGCACAGTCAAGCTCGACTTGGGCCGTCCGTGGCCCCGTCGCGCGTTCCTTTCACCATCCTCCATCCCATGTGCCACAGGAAGTGCGGGTTGTTGAACAGGTAGCGCCGCCAGAGCCGGCGGGGCTCGACCGCGAGGCGGAAGGCCCACTCCAGCCCGGAGCGCATCATCCACCGTGGCGCCTGCGGAGTGCGGCCGGTCAGGAAGTCGAATGCGGCACCCACGCCGATCATGACCGGCCGGATCCGGCCGGCGTGCGCCGCCATCCAGCGCTCCTGCTTGGGAGCGCCCAGCCCCACCCACAGCACGCTGGCGCCGGAGCGGTTGATGCGCTCTACGGCAGCGGCGTCCTCCCCGGCGTCAAGGTCCCGGAACGGAGGGGACTCGTGCCCGACCACGCGGAACCCGGGGAACTTCGCGGATAGCCGCGCGGCAAGCTCCCCAGCCACCCCTTCGGCCCCTCCGTAGAAATAACTTGCCAGTTCCGCCCGGCCGGCGGCCAGAGAGGCGAACTCCATGAGGAGATCCGGCCCGTAAACCCGTTCCTGATTGGGGGCTCCCAGGCGGCGCAGAGCCCGGACCAGGGGCATGCCGTCCGGGGTGGCCATGGCCGCCCCGTCGATGATCCTGGCGTAGGCCGGATCCTTGTGGGCCTCCATCACGGTGTGAACATTGCAGACGCAGACGTAGGCCGGCCGCCCGGAGCGGGCCCAGGCGGCGACGCACTCGCAGGCCTGGCGCAGGCTGGTGGAGCTGATGCCGGCCTCGAGCACCCGGATCCTGCGGGGAGACGCCGGCGCAACCGCGTCCGGGTTATCTGCCACCGCAGACCGTGAACGGCGTCCTGGCCAGGATGGCCAGATCCAGCGCGAAGGACCGGTTGTAGAGGTAGTAGAGGTCGTAGTCCAGCCCTTCGCTGATCGGCAGGTTGCGGTCGCCGCTGACCTGCCACAGACCGGTGATGCCGGGCTTGACCAGCAGGCGCTCGCGGTGCAGGGCGTCGTAGCCGGCCACGATCTGGGGCATCTCCGGACGCGGGCCCACCAGACTCATCTCGCCGCACAGGACATTCCAGAGCTGGGGCAGCTCGTCCAGGCTGGTCTTGCGGAGCAGCCGCCCGAGGGCGTAGACGCGCGGGTCTCCGGCCTCCCGCGGCTTCTGGGCGTACGCCGGGGCGTCGACGCGCATGGAGCGGAACTTGAACATGGCGAACGGCCTGCCGAGCAGCCCGATCCGTTCCTGCCGGAAGATGACCGGTCCCGGAGAAGTCAGCCGGACCAGCGCGGCTATCAGCAGGAGCAGGGGAGAGAGCAGCAGCAGCAGCGCAGCCGAGGCGGCCACGTCGAACAGGCGCTTGGCGATCCTCTGCTCCAGCCCCAGGGACGGAAAGCGCTCGCTGACCAGGGGCATGTCTCCCACAAAAGTCAGGTTGAAGCGCCGCAGGTGGCTGCCGTGGCACAGCGGCACCCGGTAGCAGGCCACGCCGAGCTCTTTGCACTTCTCCTGGACTTCCACCAGGCGGTCGGTGTCCAGCGTGGGCATGGCCAGAACCAGGGCGCCGGCGCCATGGCGGCGCAGCATCTCAGGGAACTCGCTGCCTCGCCCCAGCACGCTGAGGCTCCACTTCCGGCCCGGGCCGAACGGAACCGGCTCGGTGCGACCGGCCATCGCGTCATCGATGAACCCGACCGGTCTGAGACCGAACTGAGGGTTGGCCAGCAGCCGATGGGCCATCTGCCGGCCGGTGTCTCCGGCGCCGTAGATGAGGGCGGGCTGACTGCCGACCCCGGCGGAGAGAAGCCGGTTGCCGATGGCGCGGACCGTCCGCCGGCCGACCATGACCGTCAGCAGCGTGACAGCGATGGCCAGGACCGCGAAGGCGCGGGGCACCAGGGGCTGCATCACGAATGAGCACCCCAGCACGAGCAGCGCGTGGTAGGTCAGGCCCCTGAAAAGCAGGGCATCCTCCTCGACGTTGAGGATGCTGACGCCCCGTCGATAGAGACCCTGGGCCACGAAGATCAGGACCATTAGCGCGCCCGCCGCCAGCCCTATGATCATGGCGTCGGCCGCCAGCAGAGTTGGACGGTGCCGGAGGGAGTCCAGCAGGGCACTGGCATAGATCTCGCCGGCCAGCACGTAGGCGGCCAGCGCCGCCAGAAGATCGGAGATCAGCAGGGCAATGCCGGTGAGCTGCGCGCGCCAGGAAAGCAGCCCGTGGCCGGAGGCGGCATTCCGTCCGGCATATGGCAGTGCCGGCATCTGGCTCAATGGAACCGCCGAAGCCGGCGACCGCAGAGGGGCGGCATCCGAGGCGGTCCGGCGCTCACTGCCCGGCCGTCCAGGGGCGTGCCCCTTGACGATAGCCGCGTCCGGCATTCAGACTATCCCCCCAGTCACAAGCAACTCACGTCACCAGTTGGATATGCAGGGGATGGCGGAGAGGGTGGGATTCGAACCCACGAGACGGTTACCCGTCTACACGGCTTCCAACCGTGCTCATTCGGCCGCTCTGACACCTCTCCGCTGTTTGCCCAGCAAGTCCGCCCCGTGACGGCGAAGCATCTCCTGAACCTCGTTAAGCGACTTCTCGACCCTGGCCAGCCCCTCCTCGTAGCGCGCCGAATCCTCGGCGAACTTGGCCATCACCTCCGGCGGCAGCGCCCGGCCCGGGCCTCCGGCCCCGGCCTCGCCGTCCTGGAGGATGGTCACGAAGTTCGCCAGCCTGGCCTGCTGGCGCCGGATCTCCTCCTGCTCGGTGGCGATCGCGGCCATCGCGCCCATCAGGTCGAAGCTCGTGTTCGGGGCCGCCTCGGGCGCCGGCTGCCCCAGCGTGGAATTCAGCAGTTCCCTCAGGTCGCGCAGCGAGAACGGCTTGCGCAGGAACCCGTCAACCAGCCCCAGGTACTCCTTGCCCACGTCCGGCGGGCGCAGCCCGCTGAGGAAGTAGATCGGGAACCGGTGACCGGCCTCGCGCAGCCGCTTCGCGATCTTGCGGCCGTCGTCGACCTCCTCGGGCAGGAGGATGTCCAGCAGCAGCAGGTCGATCCTGCGACCCGCGACCGCCTTCTCGACCTCGTCCATGCTCTCGGCGGTGAGCACATCACAGTTGTAGGCGCGCAGCAGCTGCCCCAGCAGCTCCGCTATGTCCCGGTTATCCTCGACCACCAAGACGGTCTTGCGCTCAGCGCCGGCCACGGGCTCCTCCGTGAGAGTGACACCGTACCATCCTCTGCACGTCGGATAGTTTAGCGCCGGGACCGCCAGTGTCAACCCCTTGGGGATGCCGGCATCGCCGTCGCGGCCGTTCCCCGGCCCTTGACGCCGCTGCCCCCAGCGCGAAACTGCTGGTCATGAAGGTCGAGCTGGCCCGCACGGCGGGATTCTGCATGGGGGTCACCCGGGCCATGGAGATGGCCCTGGAGGCGGCCCGGAGCGGCCTGCGCCCGCTCTACACGCTCGGGCCGCTGATCCACAACCGGCAGGCGGTCTCGGCCCTGGAGGCGGAGGGCATCCGCATCGCCGAGGACCCCGAGGAGGTACCGCCCGGCGCCGGCGTGATCATCCGGGCCCACGGCGTTCGCCCCGAGGTCCGCCGGGCGCTGGAGAGCCGCGGGGCCAGGATCATCGACGCCACCTGTCCGCACGTGCTGGCCAGCCAGCGGCGCATCGCCGAGCAGTCCGCGGCCGGAGCCTCGGTGATCATCGTTGGCGACCGCGACCACGCCGAGATTCGCGGGCTGGTCGGCCACGCCCGCGGGCCGGTGGCGGTGGTCGGCAGCGTGGACGAGCTGGCCGCGACGGCCCTGCCTCCACCGCTGTGCATCATCGCCCAGACCACCTTCAGCGAGAGCACCTACGGGGCCATCGTGGCGGAGGCCCGGCGGCGCTTCCCGGGGATCACCGTCTTCGAGTCGATCTGCTCCTCCACCGAGGACCGCCAGCGCGAGATCCGCGACCTGTCGGAGCGGGTCAACGCCGTGGTGGTGGTCGGCGGGCGGCACAGCGCCAACACCCTGCGGCTGGCCGAACTGGCCCGCTTCTCCGGCAAGCCGGTGGTCCACGTCGAGAGCGCCGCCGAGCTGGACCTCTCCGCCCTAGCCGGCGTCAGGCTGGTGGGCGTGACCGCCGGGGCCTCCACGCCCAGCTGGGTCATCGGCGAAGTGGTCGACAAGCTGGCCGCCTCGGAGGCGCCGTGAGCCGGCGCGCCCCGGAAGCATCATGACGGTCATCGCCGGCATCGATGAGGCCGGCTACGGCCCCCGGCTGGGCCCGCTGGTCACCAGCTGCGCGGCGCTCAGGGTGGACATCCCTGCGGAGCGCGCCGCCGACGCCGCCCCCCCCTGCCTCTGGGAGCGCCTCTCCGGCTGCGTGGCCCGGCCCGGGCGGGGCTGCGGCCGGCGCCTGGCGGTCGGGGACAGCAAGGCCGTGTACTCGTCGGGCGGACCCCTGACCGGGCTGGAACGCGCGGTGCTGGCCTTCTCCGCCCTGGACGGAGGCGGGGATCCGGCCGGCTGGCCCGAGGAGCTCTTCGTCCGTCTGCTGTCGGCGCGCTGCCGCAGTTCGCTGGCCGAGCACCCCTGGTACGCCGACCGCGGCGAGCACCTGCCGCTCGACAGCGACGGGGCGGAGCTGGCCGAATCGGCCGGGGCGCTGGCCGCCGCCTGCCGGCGCTCAGGCGTGGGGCCGGCCTGGCTGGCCAGCCGGGCCCTCGCCGAGGGGGAGTACAACCGCCGGGTGGAGCGCACCAACAACAAGGCCACCGTGCTCCTCGGACTGGTGACCGAGCTGCTGGCCGGGGCGCGCACCGCGGCCGGGGCCGAGGCGCTCCACGTGGTCGTCGACCGCCTGGGCGGGCGGACCGACTACGCGCCGCTTCTGTCAGCGGCCTTTCCGGGGGGCTTCGTCTGGCGGCTGGGCTCCGGACCCGAGGAGCAGGCCTACCGCGTCGACGGCCTGGCCGGCCCCACGGTGGTGCGCTTCCGGATCAAGGCCGACCGCGACTGTTTCGCAACGGCGCTGGCCTCGATGGTCAGCAAGTACCTGCGCGAGCTGTGCATGCGCCGCTTCAACGCCTGGTGGCGGGATATCGACGCCTGTCTGCCGGCCACCACCGGCTACCACGCCGACGCCGGGCCGTTCCTGGATGCCGCCGGGCCCCACCGCGAACGGCTGGGTATCGCCGACGGCATGCTGATCAGGTCCAGGTAGATTCCGAGGAACCCGCGGCAACAGAGCGGTCTGAGGCGCCCGCGACCCCGCGCCGGAACGGCGCCCGATCAGCCGCTGGACCGCGCCACCTTCCTGAGGAACACGGCCAGCTGGCGGAAGGCCAGATTGCGGTGGCTTATCCGGTTCTTCTCGGCGGCGCTCATCTCGGCGAGGGTCCGGTTCGAGCCATTCGGCACGAAGATCGGGTCGTAGCCGAACCCGTCCCGGCCGCGCGGGGACTCGATGATCCGTCCGGCCAGCTCCCCGCAGAACGAGAGCGGTGCCACGCCGGGCGCCACGTAGGAGACCACGCAGACGAACCGGGCGGTGCGTCGCTCCGCCGGAACCCCGGCCAGGGCGGCCAGCAGCTTGCGGTTGTTGGCCTCGTAGGTGGCGTCCTCGCCTGCGTAGCGGGCGGCGCGGATGCCGGGCGCACCATTCAGCGCGTCGACGAAGAGCCCGGTGTCGTCGGCCGCGGAGGGCAGCCCCGAGCAGTTCACGCCGGCGTGAGCCTTGAGCAGGGCGTTGTCCTCGAGGGTCGCGCCGTTCTCCTCGACCTCCGGAGCCCCGGGGTAGTTGTCGAGGCCGATCAGTTCCACCGGCGCGCCGGCCTCGGCCATTATCGCGGAGATCTCGCGGATCTTGTGGCGGTTGCGGGTCGAGAGGATCAGCTTGCTCATTGGTGATTCTCCCCGGTGCGCGCGCCGGCCTGGGCCTTGGCTGCGCGGCGGTCGATCTCGGCCAGCCGGCCGACGTGCCTGCGGACGACCGCCTCGGCGGCCTTCTTGAGTTCCGGCGGCGCTTCCACCGCACAGTAGACGGCCAGCCCGATGGCCGGCAGGCCCAGGGTCGCCCACGGACCGGGGCCGGGCTGGGGCTGCTTCTCGGAGGCGCGGCGGATGTCGATCCAGATCCGGCAC
>JAKLDR010000066.1 GCA_022703445.1 Planctomycetota bacterium
GTCTTAGTTGGTCATGGCCAGGTTGAAGTTGCCGAGGTACGGCGAGAGCATGGGGATGGCCAGCCCCGCCTCGGCGGCGGCCGCGCGGATCTCGTCGAGCTCGGCGCCGCCCTTGCCCTCGACGTGCGGCCACCAGATCTCCACGCCGCCGTAGCCGGCCTCGCCGACGTCGCGGATGACCTCGAGAATCCCAACCGCCGGCCGGAACTTGTAGGCGATGGAGCAGAAGCTGGTCTTCACGGCTTCGGCGGCGGCGGCTCGTACCACTTGAGCTTGCGCACCTCGATGCCGGGGCCCAGCCCCTGCTTTGACGGGTTGGCGACCAGTTGTTCGAACCGCTCCAGGTCGGTCTTGCCCTCGCGGCTACGGTAGTGGTAGGGGATGACGACCTTGGGCTTCATCTCCAGGACCGCAGATGCGGCCTGCTCCACCGTCATGGTGTAGGGCAGGTTCATGCAGATGAAGGCGAAGTCGATGTCCTTGAGAGCGCGCATCTCCGGGATGTCCTCGGTGTCTCCGGAGATGTAGATGCGCTTGCCGCCGACGGTCACCACGTAGCCGTTGTCCCGGCCCTTGGGGTGGAACTGGAGGCGGTCCTTGCTGAGGTTGTAGGCCGGCACGGCCTCGACGGTCACGCCCTTGACCTTGCGGCTCTCACCGTTGGCCATGGCCTCGCCGTACTTGAGCTCCTCGATCACCGCCTTGGGGCCGAGCACCACGGTGTCCTTGCCGCGTAGCTTGGCCAAGAGCTCCGGAGCCAGGTGGTCGCCGTGGATGTGGGTTATGAGGATCAGGTCGGCGGCCTTGAAGCCGGCCCAGGCCTCGGGCTTGCCCACCGGGTCCACGTAGATCGTGGCCTCCGGCGCTGAGATCACGAAGGAGGCGTGGTCCACCGGGTGGAACCCGACCTTGTCCTTCTCACCGTCCTTGGCCTCACCCGCCGGTTCGGCCGCCGTCAGTCCGCCCATGCCAAGGGCGAACGCCGCCGCCAGCAGAACGCTCATGGGCCCGCCAAGCTTTCGTCCGCTCATCCGGTCTCCTCCCATCACCCAACCGATGCCCCTCAGGGACCAAACGGCCAAAAGCCTAGGCGTCATTCCGGGGAAGTCAAGAACCGCGCACAAGAACCGCGCCGCACGCTTGACAGCCGCCGGACGGCGCTTACCATCCCCGCCAACTCGCGGTGATGGGGTCCACCTTGCCCCGCTCGGGGCAGAACCGCCACTGTGCTGATGACTCCTACCTGATACAGCCCGGGCCGCGCGGCCGGACCATCGTGTCCGCAGGGCGCGTCTCCCGGCGGGAGGAGTCGCGGGTCCATGGCCGACCACTGGCTCAACGCCACCCTGTGGATCGCGCTGGCGCTGCTGGCCAGCCTGATCTCCATCCGCGTCGGCATCTCCATCGCGCTGATCGAGATCGCCGTCGGGGCGGTCGCCGGGAACACCATCGGCCTGGAGGTCACCGAGTGGGTCAAGTTCCTGGCCGGCCTGGGCAGCATCATGCTCACCTTCCTGGCGGGGGCGGAGATCGAGCCCGACGCGCTCCGCCGGCACTGGAAGCCGGCGCTGGCCATCGGCCTCTTCAGCTTCCTGGCCCCCTGCCTGGCGGGCGCGGCCGCGGCCCGCTGGGCCCTGGGCTGGAGCCCGGAGGCCAGCTGGATCGCCGGGATCGTGCTCTCCTGCACCTCGGTGGCGGTGGTCTACGCGGTGATGGTCGAGACCGGCCTCAACCGCCGCGACGTGGGCAAGCTGATCCTGGCGGCCTGCTTCGTGACCGACCTGGGGACGGTCCTGGCCCTGGGCGTGGCCTTCGCCAACTGGGACCGCTGGATGCTCGTCTTCCTGGCGGCCAGCGTCCCGGCGGTGCTCCTGGCGCCGCGCCTGACCGAGTACTTCATGAGGCGCTACGAGAACGCGGTCAGCGAGCCCGAGCTCAAGCTGCTGCTGGTGCTGCTCCTGGGCCTGGGCGCCCTGGCGGCCAGGGCCAGAAGCGAGGCGGTGCTCCCGGCCTACGTCCTGGGCCTGGCGGTGGCCGGGCCGCTCGCCCGGCACCGGGAGTCGGTCCGGCACCTGCGGGTCGCGGCCTTCGCGCTGCTGACCCCCTTCTTCTTCCTCAAGGCCGGGGCGCTGATCGACGCCCGGGCCGTCTGGGCGGGGATGGGGGCGATGCTCCTGCTCCTGGCCGCCAAGCTGACCGCCAAGTGGCTCGGGGTCTACCCGCTGTGCCGGGCCTTCGGGCTGGGCCGGCCCACCGCCGCCTACACCACGCTGCTCATGTCCACCGGACTGACCTTCGGGACCATAGCGGCGCTCTACGGCTACGACCACCGGATCATCGGCGGCGGCCAGTACGCGGTCCTGGTGGCCGCGGTGCTGGCCAGCGCGGTGCTGCCGACCATCGTGGCCCAGAAGTTCTTCCAGCCGCGGCTGCACCTGCTCGAGGTCCAGTCCGAGGACGAGGCCCTGGCCGTGCCCAAGACGTCTCCGGGACCGGTGTCCGGCAGCGGCGGGCCGCCAACACCGAGACTCTAGAACCCATCCCAAAACCCCGCGGGGCCGCGTTGCGGACGCGGCCGGGGCGGATGCAAGGCGTGAGGAGGAAGCCGTATCCGCAGCGATACGGCGACGACGAGCAACGCCGCAAACGCCCCGGCCCCGCCGCAACCCGAAGGGCCGCGGGTCTTGCGGCCGGTGCCTTCGTCATTCGTCGTCGCTGTGTCTCTTGGACACAGCTTCCTCCTCTTTCCTCGGCTCCAACCTCAATCCCTCGCGGCGCGACCCCGCGGGGTTTTGGGATGGGTTCTAATACTCTCCGCGCTACTCCGCGTCCTCTGCGGTGAAAACTCCGGCGGTCACTCCCGCTTGCGGTCGAGCAGGCGCCAGCCCAGCAGCGAGGCGATCAGCCCCTCGGCCACCTTGGCGGCGGCCGGGGCGCCCTCCTTGGCCGGGTCGATCTCGGAGAGGTCCGCGGAGATGAGACGGCGCGTCTCGGCGATCATCTCCATGGCCAGGTGGGCCTCGCGGAAGCTCACGCCCCCGGGCTCGGCGAAGGCCACGCCCGGGACCTCGCGACCGTCCACGAAGTCCAGGTCGATGCTGACGTGCAGGCCGGCCACGGCGGCGCCGGCCACCTCCAGGCTCTTCTCCATGACCCGGACCATGCCCAGGCGGTCGACGTCCTCCATGGTGAAGACGGTCACCGGCGAGGCCTCGATCAACCTCTTCTCCTCCGGGGTGATCTCGCGCACCCCGACGATCACGAAGTTCTCCAGGGGCAGCGCCAGGTCCGGGCCGCCCGCGTGCCGCTCGATGGTGGTGATCAGGTCGCCGTGGGCGTCGAAGCAGATCAGCCCGAACTCGTCGGTGAAGCGCGACAGGCCGGCCAGTTCCCCGTGGATGATGGAGTGGGTGCCGCCGAGCACCACCGGCAGTTCGCCGTCCGACAGCGCCCGGTGCACCGCGCGGGCCACGGCGGCGTCGGCCCCGCCGGCGCCGAAGGCGATGTCGCCGCCGTCGACCGCCTCGATGCCCAACGCGGCCAGGTGGGCGAGCAGCCCCGCGTCCCGCACCAGGTGGGGCACTGAGCTGGTCCCCGCGGCGGCCTCGGCCGAGGCCGCCGGGACGCCGATCACCCGCACGCGCCGCGCTCCGGCCGCGGCACCGAGGGGCTCCGCGCCAAGCGGGTTCTTGTGGACGTACTGCGAGGTCATGGCCGAGAGCACGGCGCCGTAGTCCGGCCGGAAGGCCATCTCGCCGCCCACCGCCAGCGGCCGGGCGACGGCCGTGGCATCGACCACCAGGTGGTCGGAGCTGGCGCCCAGCACGACGGCCCCCGGGTCGATGGGGCGCAGCGCCTCGGGCAGGGCGTCCTCGCGGCCGATGCCCAGGATCGCCCGGCGCATCAGGCCGCGGTCCTCGAACTCCGGCTTGTGCCCGAAGGCGTCCTCGCCGCGCTCCCCGTAGGGGGCCGAGGGCTTGTCCTTGAGCTCGAGGATTTCGGCGCGGAGCGTGAAGGCGTCGGCGTGCAGCCGCCGGCGCAGCTTCTCGGAGATGGGCGGCACGGCCAGCAGCAGCCCCGCGCCCAGGCGCAGGTGGTTAACTCCGGCCGGCATCCGGCCGTCCTCCACCAGCGGGATGTTGAAGGTGTTCCCGCCGGAGACCACCGGCAGCGCAATGCCCAGCCGGCTGCGCAGCTCGCCGGCGATGTAGACCAGCATCTCCATGTTCCCGGGGCCAGGCTGGACACCGCTCAGGCAGGCCAGGTTGGTGCCCACGCCGTGGAGCTCCACGCCGGGCATGGCCAGGACCCCTTCGGCGAAGGCCAGGGCATCGGCCGGCAGGATCCCCTCGCGGAGGTCGCCGGTATCGATCATCATGATGACCCGGTGGCGCCGGCCGGACGCGGCGGCCGCGTCGGAGAGGGCCCTGACCACGGGGAGCTCGGAGTTCAGGCTGATGTCGGCCAGCTCCACGGCGCGCGCAGCCTCGCTGATCATGGGGATGCGCAGCAGGATGGTCTCGACGCGGATGCCGTCGTCGCGCAGCCTCTGGAGGTTCTCCAGGCGCGAGTCGGCCAGCTGCTTGACGCCGCCCCGGAGCATGGCCCGGGCCACCTTGGGCGAGCCGCAGACCGCCTTGGTAACGCCGGCCACGGCAATGCCGCGCCTGCGGCACAGGCCGGAGATGACCCGGCAGTTGCGCTCGATCTTGGCCAGGTCGATGTCCAGGCAGGGGTACTTCATGGGCGCCATCCTACACCGAATCCGGGAAAAGCAAGAAATTCCGGATTTCAGGCTTGACACCGGAATTAATGGGACTATATTAGTCTCAGATTCGGTTGCAGCCTGTGCCGGATGGAACGCGGCGGAGAGAGACGGGAGGCGGCGGTGGAGATCCTCAAGCGCAACGGCGACTACTCGCTCCGCGCGCTGCTGGTCCTGGGCCGGCTGGCGGATGGCGAGATCATGGCCGCTGACCGCCTGGCCCGCTCCGCCAAGGTGGCCGAGCCGATCCTGCGCAAGCTGCTCCAGAAGATGGCCGGGGCCGGCGTGGTCGAGTCGACCCGCGGCGCCGGCGGCGGCTTCCGGCTGGCCCGCGCGCCGCGGGACATCTCCGTGCTGGAGGTCATCGAGCCGGTCCAGGGCAAGCTGGCCATCAACCGCTGCTTCCTGGCCGCCAGCCACTGCCCCCTCAAGGGCCGCTGCGCGATCAGCCGGAAGCTGGTGGGAATCCAGGAGCACCTTGTCCAGTTCTTCAAGGGCATCACGCTCGCCGACCTGCTGGCCGAGGAGCCGGTCCCGGCCGGGAAGGCGTCGGAGTGACCCCCGTCATCGGAAAGGAGGCCGCCATGGCCAGCCGGAAACAGAAGAAGGTCGCCTATCTCATCACCCGCTCGGGGACCCGCGAGCTCATCGAGGGCTGCCTGCTGACCACGGTCAGCACCGGCCATCACGGCGCCAGGGTGGTGGCCATGCACTTCGCCGAGGACGGGGTCAATCACCTGGTGCGCGGCTCGGCCGCCGCCGGGAAGATCGCCCGGGCCATGCGCGAGCAGGGCGTCAAGGTCCTGGCCTGCGAGTGCTCGCTGAAGGGCCGGGGGCTCGAGAAGCTGATCCTTCCGGGCGTCAGGATCGGCCACTTCGCCGATTTCTACAAGGCCGCCGGAGCGGCGGACCACATTGTGGCCCTCTGAGAGGGCCGGGAAAGGAGCGCTGCAATGAAGAAATGGAAATGCCAACCCTGCGGCTACATCTACGACCCGGCGGCGGGAGATCCACCCAATGTGGAGCCAGGCACCGCCTGGGAAGACGTGCCCGACGACTGGCTCTGCCCGGTCTGCGGGGCGGGCAAAGAGGCTTTCGAGGAGGCCGCGGGCTGAAGCCCGGCGGTCCGGAACGGAAAGGGAGGAGAATCTGATGTTCTGCAACCAGTGCGAACAGACCGCCGGCGGCACCGGCTGCGCCAAGTTCGGAGTCTGCGGGAAGGACCCGGACATCCAGTCGCTTCAGGACACCCTGATCTACGGCCTGAAGGGCATCGCCGCCTACGCCTACCACGCGCGCGAGCTCGGCAAGAAGGACGAGACCATCGACGCCTTTATGCACGAGGCCCTCTTCGCCACGCTGACCAACGTGGACTTCGACCTGGGCCGGTACCTGGAGCTGGTGCTGCGCGCCGGGCAGGTCAACCTCAAGGCCATGGAGATCCTCGACGCCGGCAACACCGAGCTGTGCGGCGACCCCGAGCCCACCGAGGTGTCGACCGGCACCAAGGCCGGCCCCGGGATACTCGTCACCGGCCACGACCTCAAGGACCTGCTCGAGCTCCTCAAGCAGACCCAGGGCACGGGCGTCAACGTCTACACCCACGGCGAGATGCTCCCGGCTCACGCCTACCCGAAGCTCAAGGCCTTCAAGAACCTGGTCGGCAACTACGGCGGCCCGTGGCAGGTCCAGAAGAAGGAGTTCGGCGAGTTCCCGGGCGCGATCCTCGGGACCACCAACTGCGTGCAGATCCCGCCGGACACCTACAAGGACCGGATCTTCACCTGCGGGATCGCGGGCTTGCCCGGCGTGACTCACATCACGGATCGGAACTTCGCGGCGGTGATTGCCAAGGCGAAGAGCCTGCCGCCGCTCGCCGACGCACCCGGCCGCAAGGTTCTCACCGGCTTCCACCACAAGGCGGTGCTCAAGGTCGCACCCAAGATCATCGACCTGGTCAAGGCCGGCAAGATCCGACGCTTCTTCCTGGTCGGCGGCTGCGACGGCGCCAAGCCAGGCCGCAGCTACTACACCGACTTCGTGAAGCTCGTCCCCAAGGACTGCGTGGTCCTGACCCTGGCCTGCGGCAAGTACCGCTTCATCGACCAGGACCTGGGGGCCATTGACGGCATCCCGCGGCTGATCGACATCGGCCAGTGCAACAACGCCTACTCGGCCATCCAGATCGCCGTGGCCCTGGCCGGCGCCTTCAAGTGCGGCGTCAACGACCTGCCGCTGTCGATGGTGCTGTCTTGGTACGAGCAGAAGGCGGTGGCCATCCTGCTCACCCTGCTGTCGCTGAACATCAAGGGCATCCGGGTGGGCCCGACCCCGCCGGCCTTCATCACCCCGAACGTCTTCAAGGTCCTGCAGGACAAGTTCGACCTCAAGCTGATCACCACCCCGGAGGCCGATCTCAAGGCTATCCTGGGGTAGTCGGATAGTCGGACAGCCCATCCCAACCAGGCCGTACGCGGGGGCGCAGGAGACTGCGCCCCCCGCCATTTCTACGAAACGGCGGGTTGGCGGCCATTGGCGTATAGCGCGTCACATGGTCACTTGGGGTTATGTATTAGAAGTGTCGCACCTGCCCCAGCCTGCCCTGCCACGCCCTGCCGGCGCAACTTGGGGCAATATGCGAGCCTTGAACAGCGAGCGCGGCAGCCACTTCCAGCAGCCGGCTATCTGTCCATTTGATCATCGCCGTGGAATGCCTCCTCGATGTTGACTCCGGCCAACTCCACGAACGCGTCGGCCAGCTCAGCCAGCAGGCCCCAGCCTTCTTGCGGCAGGGACCACCACGTCCATATAACCGTATTCATGCCTGAACGCACTGTTAGCCTGTAGATTCTGCCGCCTATGCCGTCTACCGGCTCCGGCTGTGCAGGGATAACGGCATCCGCAAGTTTGGCCCACAACCTCTCGGCATCGTCTCGCGACACATCTCGCACCCAGTTCCTGATGCACCTCTTGTCCTCCACGCCCTTGCGCTTTTCCCCGCCCCCGATTTGGCAGGAGATGCGATAGCTAGACGGTTGGCCGGAGGTGTTCTTGGCTTCCAGATCCAGGAACACGTCGTGGGATAGGTTCGAGGATATGCGCAAGGACAGCGGGACCCCATCCATGCCGTCCATCACCCCCTTGGCCCTTGCTGCATGACCAAGCAGTCGGCCATAGGCCTTGAGTGCTTTGGAGAAGGCGTCCTTGTCTAAGACAGGCACCAAGGTGATCGACTTCACGTTGATCATGAATGCAAGGTCACTAGCCAGTTGCTGACTCTCAGCCGGCAACACGGAATCGGAGGCCAGAAACACCGTATCGCCATGCTTGGCCAACGGAAGTACTCGACACCGGCGACTAACCGCGAGCGGCACGAGTTCGGTTAACTCGTCTGCGATGCTGAAAAGCCGTGATGTGAGTTCCTCGTTAGAGAACCTGGGCATGTTGGTATCAGGCATGTCGAGCCCTCACTCTAGGAACGCCCGTGAACGCACCACGACGCTTGTCCATTCTCCCAGACCCTCGGCGCGGCGCAAAAACTGGCTTGGCCTACTTCCTCAGCTCACGCACGCACTTCTTCGGATCGACGTACCGCTTCCCGTCCTTGCCAAAACACCAGGGGTCGCTCAGTTCCCTGACCTGCTTCAGAGCAACATCATCCTTGGTCATGCCCAGGATAACCTTGTTGGTTCTCCGTTCCACCCGATGCGTCAGCCGCTTGTCAGCCTTCTCCGATCTAGCAGTGGTCACAGAGATGACCGGTGTCTTCTTCCGGGATCTCGCCATTGGGCATCGCTCCTAGGCAGCTACTCCCCACCCCGCCGGTCACCAGTTGCCGTCACATCCCCAGATACACCACGTCGAACCTGTGCTCCACCCCGAACCAGGCCGCATCCATCTTCACGAGCGGCCAGTAGAAGCTGGCCAGGGTGTACTCCCAGTCGGGGTCGCCGGCCACGAAGGTGTACCAGCGCCGGCCGTCCGCGGTGGTGCCCTGCCTCCCGGGGAACCAGCGGGACCAACCCCAGTAGCTCGCCAGGTAGAGCCCGAGAAGCGCGGCTGCGATGCAGGCGCCCCGGAGGAGCCGCCGCCGGCCGCTGCGCATGCCTACCGGAACAGCTTCCTCACGAACTCCGCGTTCTCCGCACGCATGGCCTCGCCGCCGCAGGCCACGTTGCACTTCACCTGCGCCTCGTTCCGAAAACCGGGGATGGCGCAGAGCACGTGGTCGTAGGAGAGCAGGAAGGACAGCGCCGCGGCGGACAGCTCCTCTGGAGTGTCGCCGAAGCGGGCCTTGAGCTTCGCGAGTCTGGGCTCGACCTTGCGCAGCCCCTTGGGGGTGAAGGCCTCGCGCTGTTTGCGGACGTCGCCGTCCTCGAACTGCGGCGGCTTCTTGGAGGAGTACTTGCCGAGCAGGATGCCCTGCTCGAGCGGGCTGAAGCAGACCACCTGGAGCTTCATCCTCTTGATGAGCCGCACCGCCGGAGAATCCTCGAGGATCCGCCGGTCCATCATGCTGGCCCGGCTCTGGATCACGTCGGGGTTGACCCGCTTGAGGGTGCGCAGCAGGCCCTCCGGGCCGCCGGACAGGCCGATCAGCCGGATCTTGCCGGCGTCGCGCAGGCGGTGCAGAGTCTCGACCGCGCCGTCCAGGTAGCAGTCGTCCGGACCGAAGTCCGTGTTGTGCAGGTAGTAGATGTCCAGGCGGTCGCGCTTGAGGTTGATCAGCGAGTGCTCGCACTGCGTGCGGATGTGGTGCGGCAGGTAGGCGTGCTCGGCCGTGCCCCGGAAGTAGCCCACCTTGGTGGCCACCACCACCTTCTTCATGATGCCGCGCAGGGCGGCGGTCAGCACCCGCTCGGCCCGGCCGTAGCCGTAGACGTCGGCGTTGTCGAAGTGATTGACGCCGGCGTCGACCGCCGCGTAGACCGCCCGGGTCGCGTCCTTCTGGTCGACCTCGCGCCAGCCGATCATCCGGCCCTCGTTGTACTGCAGGCCGCCGAGCGTCCAGCAGCCCAGGCTGACCGCCGAGATCTTCACGTCCGTGCCGGTGATGGTGCGGTATTGCATGAGCGTCTCCGTGGGCTAGAAACGCAGGGCCAGCGTCATGAAGGCCCCGTAGCGGGTGGTGCGGACCGTCTCGATGTCCCGGACCACGCCCGCGGAGTCCTCCTCGTCGCCGCTGTCGGCGCGCAGGAAGAGGGCCTCGAAGCCCACCGTCAGGGCCACCGGCCCGCGGCTCCATTCGACGCCGGCCGCGGCGCTGCCGCCGTAGCCCCGGCTGGATTCCAGCTCGAAGGCCTTGGCGCCGTCGCGCCGGTCGGTGGCCTCCATCTCCATCCAGGGCATGACCGCGCCGCGCAGGGTGAGGCTCCAGCCCTCCAGGGAGTCCAGGTTGTAGGTGTCCTGCAGGCACCAGCTGCCGCGCAGGCCGATCTGGGGCCCGACCCAGGACGTCTCCATCTCGCGCTGCACCCCGCCGGCGATCTCGCCCTCGTACTCCTCGCGGAACCAGCGGGCCCCGGCGAAGAGGTCGAGGCTGGTGCGCGGCAGGTCGTCGTCCTCGATGATCGGCGAGCCGCGCCCGGCCAGGGTCAGCACCAGGTTGAGCTCGGCCATGGCCGCGTCGGAGTCGCCGTCGTCCGCCAGGTCGGAGTTCCGCTGATGATTGTACACGGTCGTCCCGCCGCGGCCCCACAGCCCCAGCCAGTGGTGGCCGGGCAGGCGCAGCTCGATGTCCGCGGTGGCCATGAGGTTCGCGTTCTGCCAGAGCTTGCCGCTGTCGTAGCTCTCGGTGGTGCTCTGAGAAAAGCCGTGCGTCAGCCAGAGCCCGGCGGCCGCCTCGAAGACCGGGCCGTCCTCGGACCCGAAGAGCCAGGACGGGGCGGGCGAGGCCTCCCTCGCTCCCTCCCTCGAGGCCTCCGCCGCGGCCTCCCCACCGGCGGCGCCGGCGGAAAGGCCGACGGCGGCAATGAGCGCCAGGGCGCAGAACGGCAGCATGGTCTTCCTGCAGATCATGGGTCCTCCCCGCGCATCCCGGAAGCCTGCCGGCCGGGGCATGCGCAGGTGAATTCAACCGGCTCCCCGGCGCGGGGTCAAGGTCAAATCCTGGACCGCCGCGCGCCCTGGCGCTTTTCGCAGACCAGGCTAGAATTCCGGCTGGCCCGGGGGGCGCCGCGGTTGGGCGAGGCACCCGGGCCGGAAGGAGCGGGACTTGCTCAGGGGCGCAGTCATCGGTTGCGGGCCGGCCGGCAGGACCCACCTGGCCGCCTGGGCGCGGGTCCGGACGGCCCGGATCGAGTGCGTCCTGGACCTGGACCCGGAGCGCGCCCGGCGCTCGGCCCGGGACTTCGGCATCCGCCGGCACTTCACCGACTTCGACCGGATGCAGGCCGAGGCCCGCCTGGACTTCGCCGACCTGGCCTGCGGCGTGGACAGCCAGCCGGCGCTGGCCGCCCGGGCCCTGGAGTCCGGCTGGCACCTGCTGGCCGAGACGCCGCTGGCCTCTTCGCTGGAGAAGGCCTCCGAGATCGCCGACCAGGCCGAGGCCCGGGGAAGGCGGCTGATGGTCGCCTACGCCGAACGCTGGCGCTCGGCCTTCCGCGAACTCAAGCGCGCCCTGGACTCCGGCGCGGCCGGGGCGGCGCACTACGCCCGCATCGCCGACCGCCGGCCGCTGTCCCGGGTCCACCCGTGCGACCCGGCCCGACCCGCGCTGGATCACGCCCGGCACCTGCTGGTCCTGGAGGGGCTGACCGGGCACTTCGACCTGATCCGCTGGCTCTTCGGGGACATCCGCTCGGTGTGGGGCGCGGCCGGCCACTTCAACCCGGCGGTCAAAGGCGAGGACTTCGCCCTGGCCGCGCTCCGGGCCGGGGACGCCCCGGTCAACGTCAGCCTGGATGTCAACTGGAGCGGGCCGCTGCCCGAGCGGCAGCTCCGCCCGGCGCCGCTGCCGGCCGTCCGCGTCGAGGGAGCCGCCGGCTCGCTGGAGTTCGACCCGCAGGCCAACTCGCTGCTGCGCCGCGGGCACTCCGGCGCCCCGGTCGAGCAGAAGCTCCCGCCCGTCCCGGATCTGCGCCTCGAGCCCTACGTCGAGATGCTCGGACACTTCGCCGAGTGCCTGGAGAGCGGCAAGCCCATGGAGAACGAGGGCCGAACGGCCCTTGAGCCGCTGGCCGCGGCGCTGGCCGTCTACGAGTCGGCCCGCACCGGCGGGATGGTGCTGCTCCGCAAGCCCTGAGGCCGGTCCGGCCGGGCGCCCGACCTACTTCTTCGCGCCCTGCTTCCAGAAGTAGTACTGGAGGATGTGCCCGGTCTGCAGGTGCATGGCCTTCTCGCGCGTCCAGGTGCTGCTCTCCGGCAGGAAGACCGGCGGGCAGTCCGACTCCGGCGAGGCCTCGATCCAGTGCTCGACGGCGTCCTTGGCGTACTCGGGCTTGCCGGCGGCGGCCGCCGCGTAGGCGTGCAGGTCGGCGAGGAAGAGCGGCGCGTCGAAGAAGTTCTCCGGGAACTTCTTGTCGCAGCCGGCCTTGATCAGCTCCAGGACCTCCTTGTCGCCGGTGGCGTGGTGCAGCAGGCACAGGCTGGCGACCGCGTAGCAGTACTTGATGTCGTCCTCGGTGTAGTCCTGCGAGGCGATCTGCTCGCGGGCGTGCAGGTGCGGACCGAGCGCCTTCCACTTGGGGACCACGTTGGCCCGGAAGAGGCCCAGGGCCTCGTCGAGCCAGGCCTTCTCCCCGGTAAGCGCGTGCATGGCGACGTAGCCGCGGATGGCCCAGCCGTTGGCGGCCATGTCCCCCTGCGGCCCGGCCCAGGGCTTGGTCTTGGCGACCTGCTCCCAGGCAACCTTCAGACCCGCAGCGTTCCGGCGGCAGGCCTCCAGCGCCTTGGGCTCGCCGGTGAGCAGGTAGTAGAGCACCGTCCCGGCCAGCTGGTTCGAGCGCACCCCCGGCGGCGAGGACAGCCGGTAGCAGTGGAAGGCCGGGAAGTTGACTTCGCCGCGCTGCAGTGAGTTGGCACCGGGCATGTCCCGGTCGGACCAGAGCTGGTCGACGTCGATGCGGTGGCGGGCCATCTCCGAACCAAAGCGCAGGAAGGCAACGTCGCCGGTGCGCAGCGCGCCTAGGCACATGACCCACAGCCAGTCCTGCTGCAGGCTGGTCGGCCCGCGGGCCGGACAGGGCACGTCGCCGAAGTCCATCCAGCCGTACCAGTAGGTGCTGTCCGCGAAGTAGGTGACCCCCGACCAGTTCGACTGCCGCCGGGCGGCGAAGAAGCCGCTGGGGCTGGCCGGGTCGACCAGGCTGGCGTTCATCCGGGTCCAGGCTTCGACCTTCTTGTCGCAGTCGGCGTCGCCGGTTCTGGCCGCGGGGGGAGCGAAGATGCCCGGGACCGCCCCGCTCGCGGCGTAGTGCTCGGGCGAAGCCAGGGCGAAGAGCGGCCGGGAGAGCTCCGCGGAGCTCTCCGCCGCCGGCCGGCCGGAGAAATCGAGGATCAGCTCGTAGCCCTTGTGGACCGCGCCGGGCAGGTAATAGAGCCCGGGCTTGGGGGCCTTCTCGAGCTCGCCGTCGAAGAGCCCGGCCCACTGGCTTTCGCGGGCCCGCGGCCACTGCCCCTCGGTCGGCCAGAGCCAGAGGCGCAGCTTGTCGCCGTCGAGCTCGACGGCCTTCTCGTAGTTCTCCCAGAAGCCGCGGATCGCCGTCGTGAGCTTCCCGGCCGCGCCCTTGACCTCGACCACCCCGTCGGTGCGCTCGCCCTTCTTGAGCTCCTTGCCGTCACCGGTCACGGTGAACTCGAAGTCCTTGAGGCTGAAGACCTCGTAGTTGTTGTAGGTCAGCTTGCGCTTGTCCTTGTTCCAGTAGCAGGTCTGGTAGACCTTGAACTTGCCGGCGCCCTCGGCGCCCTCGCATGAGGCCGTGGCCGCGCCCAGGCCCAGGCCCAGTTCCAGGGCCAGGCCGTCGAAGAGCAGCCACTCCATCTTGGCGGTGCGCGGCGGGGCGTTCTTGTCCCCGCCGTAGTGATAGCCCATGGCCCCGCCGTTCTCGATCCAGAGGTGGACCTTGACCTGCTTCTGGCCGGCGAAGGCCGAGATCCGCGCGGTGTAGCCGAGCAACCCCTCGTGCACGTCCGGGAACTTGCCGCGGACCGCGACGGTCGCGCGGAGCGGCCCGGCCTGCTCGACGACGACCTCGGCGGGCGCGCCGGCGGCGATCTCCTTGCCGCCGCTGTACTCGATGACCTTGGTGGTGCGGTTGCCGACCTTCTTCTCGACCTCCTTGGGATCGCCCGCGGTGTGGAGCACGATGCCGCGGCCGGCCGCGCCGGCGACTTCCTTGCCGTCGAGCTTGACGCGGAGCAGCCCCGGCTTCTTCTTGTCGATGACCACCTCGAGGGCGCCGGTGGCCAGCTTCACCTCGTCGCCGCCGTCGGCGACCTTGACCGGCGCGGCCGGGGCGGCGTTCCTGCCGTCGTCGCGGACGACCAGTTCGGTCTTCCCGCCGGCGGGGACGTCGACCTGGCAGTCCAGGAGCGCCCAGCGCACCGAGCCGTCGTCCCAGGGGGCCAGCTTGGTGAACTGCGCGGGCACGACTTTGCCCCCGGCCGAGACCGAGAGCTTGCCGAGGTCCTTGACCTCGCCCTTGGCGAAGGGCACGCCGGAGGTCACCGTCCCGGCCTTGCGCTCTACCTTGGCGTCGTCGCCAACCGTCAGTTTGACTTCGAGCGCGGCGGCCGGTCCGCCGGCCGCCAGGGCCAGGGCCGCCGCCAGAAACCACCCGCGATGAAGGGCGCGCATCGGCATTCCTCCGGTGGGCTACTTCTTCTTTTCCTTCTTGGGCAGCGAGTGGATCTCGCCGGCGCTCTCCTCGATGCGCATGACCCCGAGCTTCTTGGCGACCTCCTCGGCCGCGGCGTAGAGCTTGGCGTTGCTGGCGAGCACGTCCAGGGGCGCCTCGGCCAGCTTGCCGGTCTTCTGGTCGTTGCCGGCCCCGCCCCAGCGGTTAACCATGCGGATGCGCTCGTCGAGGGTCTCGCGGAGCTTCCCGGCCAGCTCCTCGCCGAGCTTCTCGCGGAACGGCTTGAGCTCGATGGCCTTCTCCACGAAGACCCGGGCCTCCTCGTCCTGGCTGCCCTCCCGGAAGGCCTCGGAGCGGATCGTGGGCACGGCGCCGGTCTTGCCCTTGCCGAGGATGCTCGAGATGCAGTAGTTGAGGTTCAGCTGGCCCCAGTAGGACTCGGGGTAGTAGCCGGCGAGCGTCGCGCGCACCCGGCCGCGGTCATCCTTGACCACCTTCCAGAAGTCGCAGCCGATCCGGCCCAGCCCGCAGGCGAAACGGCTGCGGCCGCTCTGGCCAAGCTCGAAGAGCGAGAGCGCCCCCATCCACATCTCCATCTTGAAGCGGTGCTCGACCAGCGCGGAGTTCATTTCGAACTCGCGCGGGTAATAGGCCAGCCAGAAGTCGGTGTTCCAGCCGAAGCCCCGGCCCTGCTTGGGGTCGCAGATGTTCATGTGGATGCCCCACAGGGCGATGGCCATGCCGATCTTGTGGCCCTGCCACTCCGGGCAGTAGAAGTGGGAGTGCACCGCCCAGCGCGGGTTCTCCGCTCCGGAGCAGATGTCGTCCATGGTCAGCTTGGTGGGGCGGGCGTCGCCGATCAGCCCGAAGAGCTTGCTGTCGGTCAGTCCGCGCTTGGCCAGCACCGGCTTCAGCCCCTCGTTGAAGCGCTTCCAGAGATCCTTGGACTCGGCCGAACCCCAGGCTGGGCCGGTGCGCTTTTTCATCTCGCCGGACTTCGGGTCCCACAGGGTGTACTGCAGGGGGCGGTCGGTGGTCCGCCCGGCGCTGCCCGCGCCGCCGGCGTGGCCCATGGACTCGACCGGCTCCCAGCAGTAGAAGATCACCCCGGGGATCTTGCCGAGGTGCTTGGTGGCCACGTCCAGGTACTTCTCGACGTTGGTGAAGTCCGGCTGGAGCTGGTCCTTGTCGTCCTTGGTCCAGCGGACCACGGCGTTCTCGTTGCCGAAATGGGTGCGGCGCACGGCGGTGACGTAGAGCGTCTTCTGGCCCATCTCGCCGAGGATCGCGAAGGTCTTGTCGAGCAGCGCCAGGTGCTTGTCGCTCCAGGGTTCCACGTCGTAGGCCATGGCCACCGACTCCGGCGACTGGATGGCGTCGAAGTGCGCGGTCCAGGTCTTGGGATCGGGCATGACCCAGTCGAAGACCTTGACGCTCACCGGCACCTTGGCCGAGCCGCCCTCGGCGCTGACCGCCACCTCTCCGGCGTAGTCGCCGGGCTTGGCGTCGGCCGGGACGTAGAGCTTCAGCCAGATGCTCTGCACCGCCTGACCTGACTTGCCGGCGGGCACCTCGGCGGGCGGCTCGGGCTCCAGCGAGTCGAAGAAGCCGCTCTCGCCGGCCTTGGGCGGCACGCCGTCGGCCACGCCGTAGGCCACCTTCCAGGCCGAGCCCGGGATGGTGCCGGGGCCCTTGAGGTCGCCGACCGCCGCCTTGAGGCCCTTGATCGGACCGCCGGAGACGGCCACCAGCTGCGCGGCGTGGATGCCGCTGCGCACCGCGACCATCCGGACCGGCTCGGAGGGCTTGCCGGCCGGCTTGTAGGCGCCGGGGTTGACGTACTCGAGGGTGCTTGCGCCGTAGACCTCCAGGCCCTCGCCGGCCCGAGCGGCCGGGGCGTCAAAGGCGGCCAGGAAGAGCAACAGTGCCACCAAGACGAAGCAGATGCGCATCGATGTCTCCTGAATCTCGGGCCGGGGCCAGGCCGCGAATCCTGCGAAAATATACACCGGCCCCCGCCCGTTGTCACCCGGCATTTAGGACGGGCTCCAATCGCCGGTGGCGCTCCGCGTGAAGCACGTCAAAAACGCTTGCAGGAACCCGTGCTATGCGGAGAATTCGCCGCTTTGGGGCGCCGGTACGCCCCAGGCATCGTCGATGGAGAACCCCATGCCCTCCGCCCGCAAGATCGGCTTCGACAACGACAAGTACCTCCGCGAGCAGACCGCCGCGATCCTCGAGCGCGTGAAGCGCTTCGACAACAAGCTCTACCTCGAGTTCGGCGGCAAGCTGATGTGGGACTACCACGCGGTGCGGGTGCTGCCCGGCTACGACCCCAACGTCAAGATGCGCCTGCTGCAGGGCCTCAAGGCCCAGGCCGACGTGATCCTGTGCATCTACGCCGGGGACATCGAGCGCAAGAAGATCCGCGCCGACTTCGGGCACACCTACGACTCCGACGCCCTGAAGCAGATCGACGACCTGCGCGAGTGGGGCATCGAGGTCACCGCCGTGGTCATCACCCGGTTCGACAACCAGCCGGCGGCGGTCATGTTCAAGAACAAGCTCGAGCGCCGGGGGGTCCGGGTCTACACCCACCGCTTCACCCGCGGCTACCCCACCGACGTGGACGTGATCGTCAGCGACGAGGGCTACGGCGCCAACCCGCACATCGAGACGACCAAGCCCCTGGTGGTGGTGACCGGCCCGGGCCCGGGCAGCGGGAAGCTGGCCACCTGCCTCTCGCAGCTCTACCACGACCACAAGAAGGGCCTGAACTCCGGCTACGCCAAGTTCGAGACCTTCCCGATCTGGAGCATCCCGCTCAAGCACCCGGTCAACGTGGCCTACGAGGCGGCCACCGCCGACCTGCGCGACTTCAACCTGATCGACCCGTTCCACCTGGAGGCGACGGGGCAGACCGCCATCAACTACAACCGCGACGTGGAGGTCTTCCCGGTGCTCCGCCGGATCCTCGAGCGGATCATGGGGCCGAAGAACGCCTACGTCTCGCCCACCGACATGGGCTGCAACCGCGCCGGCTTCGGGATCGTCAATGACGAGGTCGTCCGCGAAGCCGCCCGGCAGGAGGTCATCCGGCGTTTCCTGCGCCACGCCTGCGAGCACGCCATGGGGCTGGTCGACAAGGAGACCGTCCAGCGCGCCGAGCTGATCATGAGGGAGCTGGGCGTCTCGCCGGAGATGCGGAAGGTCGTCGCGCCGGCCCGCAAGGCGGCGGCCGACGCCCAGACCGGCGGCAAGGGCAATGCCGGCATCTTCTGCGGCGCGGCCATCGAGCTGGCCGACGGGCGGATCGTCACCGGCAAGAACTCCCCGCTGATGCACGCGGCCAGCGCCGCGGTGCTGAACGCCATCAAGGTCCTGGGCGAGATCCCCGACAAGTTCCCGCTGCTCTCGCCGAGCACCATGGAGTCGATCGGCAGGCTCAAGAAGACCTTGAAGGCCAAGACGGTGAGCCTGAGCCTGGACGAGACCCTGATCGCGCTGTCCATCAGCGCCACCACCAACCCCGCCGCCCAGGCGGCCATGGACAAGCTCCCGGAGCTCGACGGCTGCGAGATGCACATGACCCACATCCCCGCGCCGGGCGACGACGCGGGCCTCAGGCGGCTGGGCGTGAATCTCACCAGCGACCCGAACTTCTCGAGCAAGTTCCTGTTCGTGTCCTGAGACGAGGCCCAGGGGCGCTCACGGCAGAGGGCGCAGAGGCGCGCTAAGGACGAGTCTCAGGGCAACAGCACGGCGGGCAAGGCGCGTCACTGCACCCTGCCGTTGGCATCACCGCCTCGGATCTTCTTGAGCGCCTCGGCGGCGGCGGAGCGGACCTTCGGGTCCTGGTCCTTCAGGAGCGGCTCGATGTCGGGAATCGCCGGAGCGGCGGCCGGTCCGATCTCCCCGAGCGCGGTCGCGGCGGCCTGACAGCTGCCGGGCAGCACTGAAATGTCACGGAACCCGAATACGCCAAGCGCGAAGAACCCGCCTCGCTCGCTCAGCGACTCCAGGAATGGGTCGGCGCAGAACCCGTCGGGGTGACGCTCGAGATGCGGGATCCTGACCGGCTTGGTGTCATGAGCCCGGAGTAGCGTCGCCAGATCGGCAACCGCGCCGGCGGCCAGCGGGCCGAGCTTGCCCAGGGCGACCGCCGCTCCGGACCGGACGGCGGGCTCCTCGTCGCGCAGGACGGTCCGGAGAGCCGGGACGAATTCCGGGCCCAGGCTACCAAGCCGGCTGAGCCTGACCGCCGCACGGACCCGAACCTGCGAAGCGCGGTCGGAGAGCGCCCTGACGAACGGCGCCGGCGCTTCCGGCAACAGCTCGACGGCAAGTCGACGCACCTCATCGTCAGGGTCGGATGCGAACAGGGCCGCGGCCGCCTCCGCCACGGCCTCCGGTGGAGGCTGCTTGTAGCGGAAGAGCGTCAGCGCCTTGCCGCGCACTTTGGCCGAAGAGTCCTTGATCGCGATGGCAAAGGCCCGATCTGCGCCCTGGCCGAGCCACCCGAACGCGTCCATGGCCACCATCCGGGCATGCTCGTCGGAGGAGCGCAGCCAGTCCTCGAGCAGCGGGACGGCTGTTTCACCCTGCCGGGCCAGCCAGTAGGCGGCCGCCGCCCGGAACTTGGGCGAATCGGACAGCGCGGCCATGGCCGGGGCGGCATCCGGTCCCAGCGTGGCCAGCGCCAGAAAGGCGACCTCGTCGCGGGGGCCGTTGGGATGAGGTGGGTCGGGGGGCATGTCCTGCAACCGCCGCAAGATGTCTCTGCCCAAACCGAACTCATCCCTGATATCGGCGACCTCCTCCTCGCTGGGCGAGTTCTGATCGGCGTTTTCGGGACCCATCCGCACCAGGCGCAGCAGCTCCGGAGCGGCAGAGCCCGCTTGCGGACCGTACTCCGCCAGCAGGGATGATGCCGTCCGCTGAAGGGCCGGACGGTCCGAGCGCAGGGCGGAGGTCAGCGGAGCCACACCCCACGGTCCGCATTCCCGGAGCAACCGCAGTGCGACCACCTTGTGCGGCGCCACCGCGGGAGAGAGTCGGAGATAGAGCGTCAGGCGCCTGGCCGCGAGTTCCTGGCCACCGAGGTGGGCAATGGCAGCGTCGTGGTAGCCGGCCATCATCACGTACGCGTCGGGCCCCGAGTAGGCGAGCACGACCTTGCGGGTAAGCCAGACCGGCCAGACTACCGCCCCGACGAACCAAGCCAGCCCCAGCACCAGGACGATCCCGGCGCTCCAGAGAATCATAGGCCGCCAGGTGCGGACTTGCGCCGGCCTGGCTGCGCTCTCGGGCTGTTCCCCGGTATCCGGCATGGACTCCTCCCGGCTGCCCGGGATTATCAACGCCAGCGGCCGGCTGGCGATCACAGATTTCCGGAAAGGGAAACAGCGTAAGCGCCAGAAGGCATCGGCCTCGGCACCGCTCCCGGCACTTCTGCAATCGCAGATCCGCAATCGGCAATCTGTAATCGCCGTGGGACCACGGAAATTGACGATTGACGATTGACGATTGCCGATGCCCGCGCAATCAGCCGGGGCGAACGCGGATCACGATGGTTTTCGCGGCCAGGTCGCCCAGGCGCTGCCAGCGCTCGGAGAAGGCCACGAGCATGATGCCCACCAGGTTGTTGAAGAAACTATCGGCGACCATGAGCAGGCCGCGGACCAGGGAGCGGCCGAAGCCGCAGGGCTGCAGGTCGAGTCCCACGACCCGGATGCCCAGCAACCGTTTGCCCGGCGTCTGACCGCCGCGGCCCTCCATGAACCGGAAGACCAGAAAGGCCGCGAGCGACCATCCCCCCGCCGCGACCGCCAGACCCAGCAGGGACAGCAGCCAGGCCGGGTCGAGCAGATCCTCGAAATCCCCGAACCGGGACAGGAAGACCGCCGCAACGGCCCCCAAGGGGGCATGGGCGATGAGCGCGTCGATGCCGTGGGCCAGACCGCGCCGCCAGAGGGGCGCGAAGACCGCGCGCCGCCCCTCCCAGCTGTAAGCGCAGTCCCGATGCCTGCGCATCTGGCCGGAGAGCAGGCAGGCCAGCACCAGCGACAGGAGCGCGGCCAGCACACCGGGCAGCACGGACAGGAGCACAAAGCCGCCCGAAAAGGGGAACCCGCGGCCGTATCCGGTCCGGGAGCGGACCCGCCCCTGCGACACGTCGAGCAGCGATAGCCTTCCCGGAAACGTCTGGTAGAGCACAAGCAGGTCTTCCGGACCGCCGCCGGGAAAGGCCCCCATCTCACCGGCTACGAACGTGCGGCGAGAGACGAACTCCCGCCAGGCTCCGCCCTCCCAGACCCTGCCGACAATGGCCCCGTCGGCGGGCGAAGACTGAAACAGGACCGGCTTGCCGCCCAGCGCGAGCACCGCCCACGGGCCGTGCGAAGCCGCCCCCGCCGGCTGCCAGGAACCCAGGCCGTCCCCCGTCGAACTCCTCCGGTGAAAGAGCCCTGCCCGCTCAGGCAGAAAGGCATGAAGTTCGCCACCGGCCTCCACGACCCGGAGCTCGGAGAACGATGCCACGCCGGCCAGCCACGGAGCAGGTTCGGCCACGCGCCAACTGCCACCATCGAGCACCTTGACCACTGGCCCGGCCTTGGACCCGGCCACGACCGCCGGCCGGCCGCCGCGCAGGAATGGCCGCGAGGCCTCGCCCGGCGCCTCGTCGGACGATGGGAAGGTCAGCCGCCCGTCCTGGAAGAACCCGACCGCAGCGTCGGAGACTATCCAGAGACGGTCGTTCCCGGCCAGCAGCACCGGCTCCCTGGTCGCCGGTCGCGACGGCGCCGCCGTGGGGGGCGCAGGCGAAAGCGGAAGCTCCGCCACCTTCTCGGGCCCCGACCGCCCCTCCGGCTCCAGGCTGCAGAGCCACGGGCCGGTGCCGCCGGAACGCTCCGGAAACGGCGACTCGCTCCTGGACAGGTACCAGACGCGGCCGTTCCAGAACGCCCCGTCCCCGGGCGAGGCCAGCTCCAGGGAGAAGGCCGAGAACATGAAGAACGGCATCCAGACGAGCATGAGCACGAAGGGGACGACGAACTGGCCGACGAGACACGCGCCGGCCAGGAGCCCGGCGGCCAGCATGAACCTGCGCCGGGAATCGGCGGAGCGATAGCCAACCGGGGGCTCGGCGCCGGCGGGCCCGGCCGGGCCCCGGGCGCATCCCGGCCCGGCGGAATTGGCGAAGTCCATGGCTTCCTCCTGCGTCAGACCGGCCCAACCCCCAGGACCGCCGTCTCGTACCCGCCGAGCCCGAGCGGCTCGTCCAGGTCGATCCCACAGGCCCGGCCGGTCCAGGGGTCGAGCCGCAGCGCCTGACGGCCGGGCGCGGCGGCCGAGGGCCACAGCCTTCCGTGGAAGGGCCGGTCCGTCTCGTTGTGGAGCAGGTAGAAGTGCGCGCCGGCGTGGATGACGTGCCGGAAGCGGATGCCGGCGTTGGCCGGCTCCAGGGCCAGGTCCCGCCCGGCCAGGCGCTCCACCTCGGCCAGGAAGGGCTCCCGGCGGCCCGGATCGAAGGTCACCAGCCGCCCGGCGGAGCGGAGCGCGGCCAGCGCCGGCTCGGCCTCGGCGGGCAGCGCCGGAAGGCCGTCGAGGACCAGCGCCCGGTAGCACATCCCGGCCAGGCGGATGCCCTCGGCGCCGACCTCGGCGTCCTGCCAGAGGTGGCGGGCCTCCAGGTAGTTGAAGTCGAGCTGGCTCTCGAAGAGCGCCCGCGCGGCGCGCCAGGGCAGCCAGTCGGAGAGCCCCAGCACGGCCACGCCGCAGACCTGCCGGCCCTCGGCGTTGAGCCAGGAGAGCCGCCGGCAATAGTCGGCGAAAGGCCGGAAGCGGCCCCACCAGGGGCTGTTGGGCCCCACGTCCGGCGGGCGCTCGTCCATCCTCGGCCCGCGCACCGAGTAGTAGAAGGCGTGCGGGACGAGCAGGTCCACCCCGCGCACCAGGCACCAGTCGGCCAGCCACTTCATCTCCTCAAAGGTCAGGCCGTGGCCGTAGGCCCCGCAGAACTCGTTGAGGTTCCGCCGGCGGCCGAGGTGCAGCGCGGCCGAGGATGAGCACTTGGCCATGGTCGAGACCCGGCCCTCGAGGGCGCCGGGGCTTCCCGGCGTCACGTAGCGCCAGACCAGGTCCTGGCCCGGCCAGTGGAATTGGCGGAGCAGCCCGATCTCGTCCTCGCTGTGCGGGTGGCCGGTGAGGGCCACGCCGTGCGCCGCGCACCAGGCCGAGAGCCGCGCGTAGTAGGTCTCCTCCAGGCGCAGCCGCACGGCGCGCTCGTACTCGGCGCGCCGGAGCGCGGCCTCCGGTTCGTCGTCGAACCACAGCGCCGCCAGGTGCGGGGTGAAGTCGTAGCCCAGCAGGCGGTTGACGTGCCCGAGGATGTCCGTCGTCCCGGGCACGGCGCCGCGGACCTTCGGGTCGCGTCCGAGGAGCGAGGGCTCGTCGGTGAAGAACGCGGTGACGGTCTTGCCGACGTGCGGCCTGAAGGCATCGTAGAGCTTCTGGTAGACCAGCCGGATGAAGCAGTCGATCGCGTCGGGGTTGAGCAAGTCGGCGGCGAGGGGTTCGTCCTCGGGCGGGTCGGGCCGCGGGCTGCCGGGGTTGCCGGGCCGGTCCGGCCCCGGGTGGCGCGGCGGGTCCGGATCGGCGAAGTGCAGCCCGCGGATGACCGAGCCGACCGGCCGGTCGATCACCGCGAGGCGCCCGCCGCCCGCGCGCCGGACCACGGCGACGAGGTTGTGGCCGGCCGGCAACTCCGGCGCGCGCTCGCCCTCGGCGAGCTCCCGGCAGACCAGCCCGCGGCAGGCGAAGGCCGGATTCTCGGCGACCACCTGCCCGCAGGACGAGCCCGACGGATACATGCCCTCGTCGTAGAAGATCACCTGCATCCCGCGCCGGGCGGCCTCCTCGACGGCGACGCGCATGAAGCCGAGCATGCGCTCGCTCATCCAGCCGATCGAGCGCGGCAGCCCGACGCGCGGGTGGAGGACGAAGCCGAAGACGCCGTGGGCCTCGAAGTCGGCGATTTGCCGGAGGATCCCCTCCCCGGTGATCTCGTCGTTCCAGAACCAGAAGGGCACGAGAGAGAACTCGCGCGGCGGGTCGGCGAACCGCGCCACCGGTCCGCCGGCCTTCCGGCCCGGAGATGCCTTGGAACCTCGGGAATCCGTCATGCGCCCCTCCGCCGGCGATTATCCGCCTCCCCGCCGCCGTCGCAAGGCATGACCCCAGACCAGCGCCGGAAGGCGGATTCCTGTTGAGCGGCGCAGCCCCGGCGGTACAATCCGGCCGGAGCAGCCGCCTGGAGGGTCCTCTCCAATGGCACGATTCCTGAAAGCCAGCCCCGCCTTCGCCGGCAGCCGGCCGGCCAGCCTCTCCAACGCCGACGCGGTCATATGGGGCATCCCCACCGACTGCGGCGCCGGCACCGGCAGACTCGGCGCCAAGCGCGGGCCGAAGGCCATCCGCGAGGCGAGCCGTATCTGGAACACGGCCCGGACCTCCTCCGGTTTCCAGTTCCCAGACCACGGCGGCCTCGTCGACCTCGGCGACGTTGACCTGGCCGGGGCGAAACGAGCCGACGTCCGGCGCCGGATCGCCGCGGCTGCACCGCCGATCGAGCCCGGGCGACTCAACGTGATGCTCGGCGGCGACCACTCGGTGACCCGCCCGGTGCTCGAGGCCGCCGGGGGCCGCTGGGGCCTGATCTACATGGACGCGCACCCGGACTGCATCGACGCCTACCACGGGGACCGCGACTCCCACGCCTGCGTCGTGAGGCGGCTGGTCGAGTCCGGCCGGGTCGACCCGCGGCGGACCGTCGTGCTGGGCATGAGCGCGCCCGAGGCCGAGGAGGTGGAGTGGCTCGCGAAGCACCGCGTCGAAGCCATCACCTCCTGGCAGGTGGCCAAGACCGGCATCGAGAAGGCCTGCCGGCGGGCGACGCAGATCGCCGGAGGCGGACCGCTCTACCTTAGCATCGACATGGACGTCATCGAGGCCGGCAGCGTCCCGGGCGTCGAGAACCCGGAGCCGGGCGGCATCTCGACGCGCGAGGCGCTCTGGGCCATGGATTTCTTCGGCCGGCGCGCCGACGCCGCCGACCTGGTGGAGGTCTCGGGCGACGCCGACCCGGCAGGCATCACCGCGAAGACCGCGGCGCGGATGCTCTTCGACCTGATCGGCGCCCACATCGAGCAGAAGGGACGGAAGGTCCGATGACAAGAGTCCTCCAGTGCGGTCTGGGCGCAATGGGCAGCCTCATGGCCCGGATCGCCCTCGAGAAGCGCGGCATCGAACTGGTCGGCGCGGTGGCCCGCCGGCCGGAGCTCCACGGGGCGGACCTCGGTGCCCATCTCAAGGCGCCGGCGGCCCGCGGCCGGAAGATCTACCCGGACATCGCTACCGCGGCCAGGAAGACGAAGGCCCAGCTCGTCATGACCGCGACCGGGTCGCTCGTCGCCGAGGAGCTGCCCGTCATCGAGGCGGGCATCGCCGCCGGCCTGGACGTGGTCTCCATCGCCGAGGAGATGGCCTACCCGGCGGCGCGCGCCCCGCGCTCCGCCGCGCGGATCGACCGCCTGGCGAGGAAGGCCGGCGTCACCGTCCTGGGCACCGGGATCAACCCTGGCTTCGTCCTCGACCTGCTCATCATCACGCTGACCGGCGTCTGCCGGCGCGTGGAGAGCATCTACGCCGAGCGGGTCAACGACCTCTCGCCCTACGGAGGGATGGTCATGCAGACCCAGGGCATCGGTCTGTCGCCGGCGGCCTTCCGGGACGGCCTCAAGACCGGGAAGGTCCTCGGCCACATCGGCTTCCAGCAGTCGGTGGCCATGATTGCCGATGCGCTGGGACTGGAGCTCGACGCGGTCCGCGAGGAGCGCGCGCCGATCATCGCCAAGCGCCGTCGGCGCGGCGAGCACATCGTCGTCCCGCCCGGGATGGTGGCCGGCTGCCGGCACACCGCCGTGGGTCTGAGGCGCGGCAGGAAGGTGATCGAGCTCGTCCACCCCCAGCAGATCGAGCCCGGTGCCGAGGGCACGGTCACGCGCGACCGGATCGTCATCAAGGGCGTGCCGAACATCGACCTGAAGGTCGAGCCGGAGATGGCCGGCGGGATCGGCACGGCGTCACTGGCCGTCAACATGGTGCCGCTCGTGGCCGCCGCCGCGCCGGGGCTCGTCTCCATGAAGGATCTCCCGGTGCCTCGGTTGGCAGCGCTCAGGAAGTCATGAAGAAGCCTCTGAAACGGAAGTCCGCCACCGTCGGCGACTGGGTGGAGATATCGGCCGTCCTGCTCGCGCCCGGCGAGCGCTCGCCGAACCTGCCGCCGGAGACCGCCGCGGTGCCACTGGTGATGCGCGTCCGCGGCTGGGCCCAGAAGGCCGGCAGGATTGGCGCGAAGATCTCGGTCAAGACCCAGGCTGGCCGCGTCCTGCACGGGAAGCTCCTCGCCGTCAATCCCCGGTTCGACCACGACTTCGGCGGCTGCGTGCCGGAGCTCATCGATGTCCGGCGGCGGCTCAAGGAGCTCATGGCCAAGGGCGGCGCGCCATGAGATACGCCGAGATCATGGCCCGCCGGGAGGAGATTCTCCGGAAGTCCTCGACCGTCGACTACTCGGGCTTCCGCCGCGGGAAGCTGGCCTTCGACTACGAAGGGATGATGGCCGCCGTCGGCTACTCGCTCGACCAGGTCCGGGCCATCCAGAAGGCGGCGCACGTCGGCGGGACGCCGCTCCTCGAGCTCAACAACCTCACCGCGCTCGTCCGGAAGCACTGCGCCAAGGGCAAGGGCGCGCGGATCTTCCTGAAGGACGAGGCCGCCAACCCCTCGGGTAGCTTCAAGGACCGGCGGGCGTCGCTCTCCGTCCACGAGGCTAAGAAGCGGGGCTTCCCGGGAGTGGCCGCGGCGACGAGCGGCAACTACGGAGCCGCGGTGGCCGGCCAGGCCGCGGCGGCCAACCTCCGCTGCGTGGTGGTCCAGGAGGTCTTCGACTCCCGCGGCGTCGGGCAGCCCGAAATAGTGGAGAAGGGCCGGAAGTGCGAGGCGCTCGGCGCCGAGGTGCTCCAGCTCTCGGTGGGACCGGAGCTCTTCGCCATGCTGCTCGCCGTCCTAGACGAGACCGGCTTCTTCAACGCCTCGCTCTACACGCCGCTCTCGGTCGCCGGGATCGAGACGCTCGGCGCCGAGGTGGCCGAGGGCGTCCGCGCCGCGGTCGGCCGCGACCCGGACGCCGTGATCATCACCCACGCCGGCGGCGGCAACGTCACTGGCACGGCTCGCGGCCTCCGGAAGCTCGGCTGCGACCGTACCAAGGTCGTCGCCGCGAGCATCGACATCGAAGGCCTGCACATGGCCAGCGATGCGGCCTTTAACAAGAAGAGCTGCACCACCGGCCACACCGGCTTCGGCGTGCCCTTCGCCTCCTGGCCGGACCGCGCCGACGTGCCCTTGAACGCCGCGCGCAGCCTGCGCTACATGGACCGCTACGTGTCGGTCACCCAGGGCCAGGTCTTCTGGGCCACCGAGGCCCTCGCCTGCCTTGAGGGTCTGGAGCGCGGCCCGGCCGGGAACACGTCGCTTGCCGCCGCGCTGGTCCTCGCCGCCGAGATGCCCGCGGACCAGACCATCGTCGTCCAGGAGTCGGAGTACACCGGTGCCGGCAAGCATCCGACGGCGCAGCTCAGCTTCGCGCGCGCCAACGGCATCGAGGTCCGGCTCGGCGACCCGGCCGAGGAGGTCCCGGGCCAGAGCATCGTCATCCCCGAGCAGTTCGAGCAGCTGCGGGTGCGGGAGATGGACCTGGACAAGCTGCGGAGGTCGTACATCAAGAACGCCGTGAAGCACGCCGGCGGGAGCCTGGCAGCGGAGGACCTCAAGTTCGTTGCAGAGGATATTCGGGCGACGAAGGAGTTTGTGGAGCAGGAAATAGGACCAGTAGGACCGCTAGGACCTATCGGAATGAAGGAGTGAAATCATGAGCCACCACCCATCGCCGGGCGCCTCCCGCCCCGGGCTGATTCCGCCTCATGGCGGTTATCGCTCTCTGAAATCCTACCAGATGGCCGAGATCATCTACGACGCCACCGTCGTCTTCTGCGACCGGTTCATCGACCGCCGCTCGCGCACCCACGACCAGATGGTCCAGGCCGCCCGTAGCGGCAAGCAGAACATCGCCGAGGGCAGCCAAGCCTCGGGCACTTCGCGGAAGACCGAACTCAAGCTCACCGGCGTGGCCCGCGCCAGCCTCGAGGAACTCCTCCTCGACTACGAGGACTTCCTGCGCCAGCGCGCCCTTCCCCTCTGGGGCAAGGACCACCCGGAGGCCCAGGCCATCCGTCGCCTTGCCTATCTGTCGAATAGGTCCTATGCGTCCTACCGGTCCCATTTCGAGTCCAGCCCGCCAGCAGTTGCCGCCAACGCGGCCGTCTGCCTGATCCACCAGGCCAACTACCTGCTGGACCAGCAGCTGAAGCGGCTCGAGGGCCAGTTCCTGGAAGAGGGCGGGTTCACGGAGAGGCTTTACCGGGCGCGCGTGGCGGCGAGGGGGAACGATAGGACGAATAGGACCGATAGGACCAATGGGGCCGACAAGGTGAAACCGTGAGCAACGCAAGCTTCGACCAGCGCCGGTCCCACCTGCGAAGCCTCTCCGACGACCAGCTCCGCGCCCGGTTCTGGCAGCTCGCCGAGCAGGCCGTGAACCCGCTCGTGGAACTGGCCCGCACGCACACGACGCCGTCCATCGAGCGCTCGGTGCTGCTCCGCGGCGGGCTCTCCTCGGTGGAGGCCGGCCGGGTGGTCGCCGGCGCCGTCCAGCGCGGGCTCCTGGGCCTCGGCGCCGGGGGCCTCGTGCTGCGCCTGGCGAAGAAGCGCACTATCACCTTCGTCGAGGCCGGCCGGATGCTGGCCGCCGGACAAGGTTGGGAGGAGGTCGGCGATGGCGCTTGACCCCTCCAAGAAGCTCGACGTCAAGAAGCTCCTCAGGGGCCTCGAGAAGTACCGTCCGCGCCGTCGCGGCTGGACTTGGCGCGCACCCGGCGGCGCGCAGCTCGGGCCCTTCGGCTACTCGCAGTGCTCCGAGCCGCTCAAGGCCGGGCAGGCACTCGCCTCCGCGCCGGCCTTCGGCGG
>JAKLDR010000067.1 GCA_022703445.1 Planctomycetota bacterium
GTTCTCCATGATCCAGTCCATGCCGGTGAGGCCGGCGTCGAGAGCGCCCTGTTCGACGTAGCGGCTCATCTCCTGGGCGCGGATCAGGATGGACTCGATCTCGGCGTCGTCGCCGCGCGGGTAGTAGCTGCGCTTGTCGACACTGAAACCCCAGCCGGCCTTGGCGAAGAGGTCGATGGTGGCCTCCTGCAATGACCCGGCGGGCAGCCCGAGGCGCAGGACCTTCTTCTCGGCGGCGGCGCCGGCGGCCGGCGCGGCGGGCTTGGGGGCGTTCTTGGGCATCGCGAAGTCTCTCCTGTCCTGTGAACGGCGAAATTCTACGGCCGGGGGCAGGTTTGACAAGGAAATCGGGAGGGCTACCATGGCCGCCCATGGAAGCGAGCCCCGCGAACTGCCCATCCTGCGGCGGTCCCGTCCGGGCCGACGCCCCCTTCTGCGGGCAGTGCGGCTTCGACCTGCCGGCCGGCGACCCCGCAACCAGGCCACCCCCGGAGAAGTGCCCGTTCTGCGGCAAGCCGACCGAGGGCGAGGAACTGGCCTGCCGGCAGTGCGGGTTCGACTTCGGCTTGGAGTGGGAGCCGGAGGGCGCCGACCAGGGGGCCTCTTTCGCCCCCAACATCTTCGCCTGTCGAGACTGCGGCCAGTTGAACCCGGAAGGCTTCAGCTTCTGCTCGAAGTGCAATGCCCCGATCAGCAGCACCATCATGCTTGCGCCGGGGATCGAGGGAGTCCAGTTCACCGGCCACCTGTACAGGCGGCTGGTGGGCCCGATAGGGACCCTCCCAGGGTACGCGAGACTCACTCGAATCATACTGGGGGCCGCTACAGTCCTGGGGGCAGCAGGATGCGTCGTCGGCGCGGTTGTGGTGGCGTTCTCGGAGGCTTCCCCCTGGGCGCTGGTGTTCATCCCGGTGCTTGCCTTGGACGGATGGTTCGGCTACCTGGTCATGTTCGGCCGCAGGCCCCAGCCCGCCGAGCGATGCCCACACCAGTCTTCACAGGACCCGGACGAACCCTTCCCCAAGGGGGGAAGCGCCGGGGACCACTAGCCGCCCTCTGCGTACCTCCGCGTCCTCTGCGCTGAACGGTTCTCGTTGTTTCTTGCGCCTCCCTCTCTCCCCGACTAGAATGCGACGCATGCTCGCCAAGCGCATCATTCCCTGCCTGGACGTCAAGGGCGGCCGGGTGGTCAAGGGCGTCAACTTCCTGGGCCTGCGCGACGCCGGCGACCCGGCGGAGTGCGCGGCGCGCTACGACGCCGAGGGCGCCGACGAGATCACCTTCCTCGACATCACCGCCACGCTGGAGGCCCGCCGGACGATCATCGACATCGTCGAGCGCACCGCCGCGCGGATCTTCTGCCCGCTGACCGTGGGCGGCGGCATCAAGGACCTGGAGCACATCCGGGACCTGCTCCGCGCCGGCGCCGACAAGGTCTCCATCAACACCGCGGCGGTGGCCGACCCGGACTTCGTCAGCCGCGCCTCGGCGCGCTTCGGCGCCCAGTGCATCGTGGTGGCGGTGGACGTCAAGCGCCGGCCGGGCGGGAACGGCGCCGGCTGGGAGGTCTTCACCCACTCCGGCACGCGGCCGACCGGGCTCGACATGCTCGCCTGGTGCGCCGAGGTGGTCCGCCGCGGCGCCGGCGAAATCCTGCTCACGAGCATGGACCGCGACGGCACCAAGGGCGGCTACGACCTCGCGGCGCTCCGGGCGGTCTCCGAGGCGGTCTCCGTGCCGGTGATCGCCTCCGGCGGGGCCGGCTCGCTCGAGCACCTGCGCGAGGCACTGGTCGAGGGCCGGGCCGACGCGGCCCTGGCGGCGAGCATCTTCCACTACGGACAGCACTCCGTGCGCGAGGCCAAGGAGTTCCTGGCGGCGAGCGGGGTGACGGTGAGGTTGGATTGACGAGGTAGGTGCAAGGTTCAGGGTGCAAGGTTCAGGGCCCGGAGCGGGAAGCGCCCCTCGGCCTTCAGCCTTGAGCCCTGCACCCTGAACCCTGAACCTCTGCGGAGGAACGACCCATGGCAATAAGCATCCAAGCCCAGCCCGAGCTCATCCCCCAGATGAAGCAGTACCTCGAGCTCATGGGCAAGCACAGCGCCACCGACCTGCACCTCAAGTCCTTCAGCCCGCCGATCTACCGGATCGCCGGCGTGGCCCGGCGGGTCGAGGGCCAGTCGCTCACCGCCGAGGAGGTCGAGAAGCTCTCGCGCAGCATGATGACCCCCGACCAGGCCCACCGCTTCGACAACGCCGGCACGGTGGACTTCGCGGTGGGCATCCACGGGGTGGGCCGCTACCGGGTGAACATCTTCCGGCAGCGCGGCTCGGTCTCGGCGGCCATCCGCCGCGTGCGCTTCACCATCCCGACCATCGAGGACCTCAACCTCCCCGAGAGCATCCGCAGGCTGGCCGAGTTCCAGATGGGCGTGTGCTTCTGCGCGGGCATCACCGGCTCGGGCAAGTCCACGACGCTGGCCGCGCTGATCGAGCTCATCAACCACTCGCGGCGCTGCCACATCCTGACGCTGGAGGACCCCATCGAGTACCTGTACCGCGACGACAAGGCCTTCGTCAACCAGCGCGAGATCGGCGTGGACGTGGACAGCTTCCAGACCGCCCTCAAGTACATGGTCCGCGAGGACCCCGACGTCATCCTGATCGGCGAGATGCGCGACTGCGAGACGGTGGAGACCGCGCTGATCTCCGCCGAGACCGGCCACCTGGTCTTCGGCACGGTGCACTCCGGTTCGGCCGCCCAGACCGTGGGGCGGGTGCTCGACTTCTTCCCCTCCCACCGCCACAGCCAGATCCGGCAGCTGCTCTACTTCACGCTCCGGGCGGTGATGGTCCAGCAGCTGCTCTCCGGGGCCAAGAAGGAGACGCCCATGGTCCCGGCCATGGAGCTGATGATCGTGAACCCCGCCATCCGCAAGCTGATCCGCGAGGGCGGCGACGAGAAGATCGGCGACGTGGTCCGCTCCTCAAAGGAGGAGGGCATGCAGGACATGAACCAGTCGCTGGTCGACCTCGTGAAGAAGGGGCTGATCACCGAGCAGACCGCCATGGAGGCCAGCCCCAACCCCGAGGCCCTGGCCATGAACCTCAAGGGCATCTACCTGGGGTCGGACATCGGGACGATCATAGGGGGGAAGTGAACTGTGGGCCGTCGTCCTCCCCTCGGTATCGGTATCGCTATCGGTATCGTAGTCGAGCCGAGGCTCGCCTCCAACGGCTCGATACCGATTGCGATTCCGATAGCGATAGCGAGGATTGCCGACGACCTGCCACTGGGCAGTCCCCATGCCTGACGCTCCCCGCGCCTTCCGCGTAGAGCGCATAGGCCGAGACAAACTCGAGGCCCCCATCCGGGACTACGTCCACCAGGACGTGGTCACCCTGCCGACCGGTGCCACCGTGGCCGAAGTGCTCGAGGGCCTGCGCAGCCGCCCGCCCCAGGGCAGCATCATCTACTTCTACGCGGTGGACGCCGACGGGCGCCTCAAGGGCGTGGTGCCCACCCGAAGGATGCTCACCGCCGCCCCGGAGGCGCGCATCGCCGAGCTCATGACCCGGGTGATCTCCATCCCGGAGGCGGCCACGGTGATGGAAGCCTGCGAGTTCTTCGTGCTCCACCACTTCCTGGCCTTCCCGGTGGTCGACTCCGGCGGCCGGCTGGTCGGGGTGGTGGACGTCAACCTCTTCACCGACGAAGTCTTCGACATCAGCGAGAACCGCGCGGCGGCCGACCTCTTTCAGCTGATCGGCGTGCGCGCCGCCGAGGCCAGGAAGTCCTGGCCGTGGGGCGCCTTCCGGGACCGCTTCCCGTGGCTGCTCTGCAACATCGGCGGCGGGGTGCTCTGCGCCATGGTGGCCAGCCGCTACGACGAACTGCTCAGCCAGTTCGTGGTGCTGGCCCTCTTCCTGCCGGTGGTGCTGGCGCTCTCCGAGAGCGTCAGCATCCAGGCCATGACCCTGACCCTGCAGAGCTTTCACGCGGCCGGGGTGAAGCTGGGCGCCTTCCTGGGCGCGGTCGCCCGGGAGCTGGTCACCGCCTCGCTGATGGGTCTGGCGGCCGGGTCGCTGGTCGGGGCGGTCTCCTGGATCTGGCAGGGCAAGCCCCTGGCCGCGCTGGCCATCGGCGGGAGCATCGCCCTGGCCGTGCTCACCGCCGGGGTGCTGGGCATCGTCCTGCCCACCCTGGTCCGCGCCTTCAAGGGCGACCCCAAGGTGGCCGCCGGCCCGGTGGTCCTGGCCGCCGGCGACGTGCTCTGCGTGCTCTTCTACATGAACCTGGCGGGGTGGCTGCTGAAGTGAAGGGGAAGCAGAGGCGCTCCCCATCCCCAGCCCCCGGCCTCCAGCTCCAGCCCACGCCGCCCGAAGAACGCACCAACCTGCTTCCCCTCCTCTTCCTCCTCTGGGGTGCCCTAGTGCTCCTCTGGCACTACGTCTTCAGCCAGGAGCTCCGCGGGGCCGGGCTCTTTGCCATCCTGCTTGTCGGGCCGGGGAAGCTAGCGGCCGCGGCGGCGCTGCTGGCCGCCGGCGGGACGGTCATCTTCCTCGCCGCGCGGAGACGGCCGGCCTCACGGCGGATCGGCTGGGCGGCGCCGGCCGTGCTCGGGGCCGCGACGCTCGCCGCCGGGCTGACTCCCGGGCTGCAGGGCCGGGTGCTGGTGGGGCTCTTCGTCCTGGCCGTGCTCGCCGCCGCGGTCGGGCTCGGCGCGCGCCTGCTCCGCGCGCTGGGAGTGCGCAGCCGCCCGGCCGGTGAACGGCTGGCCTGGTCCGGGGCGCTGGGCCTGGGGACGCTCGCACTCGGCTTCACCCTGCTCGGGCTGGCCGGGCTCTTCCGGCCCTGGGCGCTGGCCCTGGCGACGCTCGCGGCGCTGGCGGCCGGCTGGCGCGACCTCCGGCGGCTGCTCCCGGAGCTCGCCGCCGCGGGTCGGCGCGCCCAGGCGCGGGGCGGCCCCCTCGGAAGCGCGCTGCTGCTGCTGCTCATCGCGATCTTCGCCTGGCGCGCGGCGCACTGCTTCTCTCCCCCGGTGCGCGGCGAGGCCGACTACGACGCGCTCGAGTACCACCTGGCCGCGCCGCTCGAGTGGCTCTCCGCCGGGCGGATCGCCTTCCTGCCCCACAACGCCCTGGCCAACATGCCGGCCGGCGGCGAGATGCTCTACGCGCCGGGGCTGGCGCTGCTTCCCGACTTCCTCTCCGGCTACCACTATGCTCGCCTCATGGGCCTGGCGGCCTCGGCCCTGGCGGCCTTCGCGGCCGCCGCCATCGCGCGAAGGCTGGCCGGCCGGCGCGCCGGGCTCGTCGCCGGCACCGTGCTCTTCTCGGGATCCTGGCTGGCCGACCTCTGCGCCGCGCCGTTCGTCGAGCACTTCCTGCTGCTCTACGCCACGGTCGCCTGGGGGGCGTTCGGGGCGTGGGTCGCGGGCGGGGGCTCGGCATTCGGCTATCGGCTATCGGCTATCGGAACAACTCCGGAGCCCGAAGGCCGAAAGCCGAAAGCCGAAAGCCGGTCGTTGTTGGTCGTCGTCGGCCTGGCCGCCGGCTTCGCCGCCGCCACCAAGTACCCGGCCGCGGTCTTCGTGGCCGCACCGCTCGGTGCCGCCGCCTTCCTCGCCGTGCTGCTCCGCCGCTCCCGCGGCACCGAACCCGCGGTCCCCAACCCGGGAGCCGCGGCTCGCCTCCTCCGCGCCCTGGCCGCCCTCGGCTTGGTCGGCGCCCTGTCGCTGGCCATGGCCGCGCCATGGTATCTCAGGAACTGGCTGGCCGACGGCAACCCGGTCTACCCGCTGGCCGGATCGGTGCTGCCCAGCCGGCACTGGGACGGCCTCAAGGACGCGCGCTTCCGGAGGGCCCACGCCCCGAAGGAAGGGCCGCTGACCGCCCTGCGCCAGAAACTCGTCGGCCAGAGCGTGACGCAGCTCCCCCCCGAGCAGGGCGGCGGCCCGGATCTCCGCGAGGACGCCGCCTGGTGGAACGTCTACAACGGGCCGCTGTGGTTCGTCCTGCTGCCCTTCGTCCCGCTGGCGCTGTGGCGGCGCCGGCGCGGCGCGCGGCTCTCGGCGCTCTGGCTGGCCGCCCTGGCCGCCGTCTACCTGGCCGGCTGGGCGGTCTTCACCCACCAGGTCCACCGCTTCCTCTGGCCATGCTTCGGGCTGCTAGCGGCGCTGGCTGCCACGGGCGCGGCGGCCGTCGGCGGTCGGGCCGGCCGGCACCTGGTGCCCGGAGCGGCCCTGGCGGCGACGCTGTTTGCCTTCCCGACGGAAATCGTCCTGGACACCAGGCTCGGCAAGTCGCCGGGCGCACGGGTGCTGGCCGGGCTCGACGCCCCGGACGCCTTCCTCCTCAACAGCTGGGGGCCGGCCTGGCCGATGATCGAGACGGCCAATCGGCTCCCGGCCGGCTCCCGGGTGCTCCTGGTCGGCGAGGTCCGCGCCCCGCTCTTCCGGGTGCCGACCGACTACGCCACGGTCTTCGACACCCACCCGCTCGACGCCGCCCTGGAGAGCTCCGCCTCGGCCGAGGAGGTGGCCGCCGCGCTCCGCGCCCGGGGCATCACCCACCTCTACTACGACTGGGGCGAGCTCAACCGCCTGCGCGGGAGCCCCGGCTACAACGTGACCATGCCCGACGGGACCCAGCGGCCGCCGTGTTTCGCGCTCCCGCCGGCCAAGGCCCGGCTGCTGGCCGAGTTCGAGGCGCGCTGCCTCGAACCGCTCCAGGCCGCCGGCCGGCAGGCCTTCCCCAGCCCCCTGACCGGCCGGCCGGCCAGGACGTACGAGCTCTGGCGGCTCAAGTCCCCCTAGCAGCCCGGCGCCCCGCCGCCGGGTCTGTGTCGTTTCCTTTGCAGCCGGCCCTGCGCCTTCGCGATACTTCAGTCGTCGACTTGCCGTTCACCGGGACGAAGCGGACAACGGCGAACCGCAGATCGTTGATTGCAGATTTCTGATTGCTGAAGTTGGCCTCCGCCCCTTCTCCGTCCTTCTGAAATCAACAATCCCCAATCAAGCCCCTGCGGTTCCGATGTCGGACGGCTCGGCCCGGCCCGCCGCAGAGGAACAGACACAGACCCGCCGCCGCCCCCCGGACCGTGCAGTTGCGCGGCCGCTCGGGCGGCCTTAGAATCGCCCCTGACAACAGCTGGCGCTGACGCCAGTTCGTAGATTCGGACAGGAGGAGTCGTACCATGGCAGACCTGGTTACCTTCGGCGAGGCAATGATCCGTCTCTCACCCCCCAACTTCGCGCGCGTCGAGCAGGCCCACTCGCTTGATCTCAACGCCGGCGGCGGCGAGTTCAACGTGGCCGTGGCCGCGGCGCGCTGCGGCGTCCCGTCGGCGTGGGTCTCCCGCCTGACCGACAACCCGCTGGGCAAGATCATCGTCAACAACGCCCGGGCCCAGGGCGTGGACACCTCCAGCGTGGTCTGGACCAAGGGCGACCGGGTGGGCCTCTACTTCCTGGAGTTCGGCGCCAGCCCCAGGGCCAGCTCGGTGATCTACGACCGCGCCGGCAGCGCCATCTCCAAGATCAAGCCCAGCGAGGTCGACTGGAAGAAGGTATTCAAGGGCGCCAAGTGGTTCCACACCTCGGGCATCACCCCGGCGCTGTCCGCCTCGGCGCTGGAGACCACCTCCGCGGCCCTCAAGGCCGCCAAGGAGGCCGGCTGCACCACCTCCTACGACCTCAACTACCGCTCCAAGCTCTGGACCGAGGACCAGGCCCAGGCCGCCCAGGAACCCATGATGCAGTTCGTCGACGTGCTCATGACCACCGAGGAGGACACCAAGAAGGTCTTCAAGATCAAGGGCGGCGCCGCCGGCGACCAGAAGAAGATCGACGTGGCCGCCTACAAGTCGGTGGCCGAGCAGCTGGCCGCCAAGTTCAAGTTCAAGACCGTGATCATCACCCTGCGCGAGGACGTCTCCGTGCTCAAGAACACCTGGGCGGCGATCTGCCTGACCGGGGGCAAGTTCTACGAGACGCCCAAGCACAGCATCGAAATCATCGACCGGGTCGGCGGCGGCGACAGCCTGTCCGGGGGCTACATCGCGGCCAAGCTCGACGGCAAGGACGACGACTACGCCATCAAGTTCGCCGTGGCCTTCAGCGCGCTGCAGCACTCCTTCCCGGGCGACTACTCCTGGGCGACCAAGGCCGAGGCCGAGAAGCTCATGGCCGGCGGCGAGACGCGCATCAACCGGTAGGACCGCCATCCCGCCCCCGCCGTGCGGCCCGCGGGCCGGCGGCGGGGGCTTGTTCTTCTTACGGAGACTCCCATGGCCAAGATCCTGGCGGCTTTCCCCAAGGACAACGTGGCCCGGGCCTTCACCCCGGCGATGATCGAGGAGCTCGGGCGGCTGGGCTCCACGGTCTGGGCCGACGTCGGCCGGACCAAGACCAAGCCCGAGGAATACCGGGCGCTCCTGGCGAAGGAGAAGCCCGAGGTGCTGGTCACCTTCTGGGGCGCATGCCTGCTCACCGCGGACATGTACAAGGAGAACCCCCAGCTCAAGTACCTGTGCCACGTCTCCGGCGAGCTGCACCGGATCCTGGAGCGCGGCTGCCTGGAGGGCGGCCTGCTCGTCACCAACTGGGGCGACGTGATCAGCCGGACCATCAGCGAGCACACCCTGCTGATGATCCTGGCCTGCCTCCGCCAGATCCCGGCCTGCACCATCGACATGCACGTGCGCAAGGGCTGGAACCACTATCCGACCCGCAGCCTCTTCGAGCGGACCGTCGGCCTGCACGGCCTGGGGCCCATCGCCCAGGAGCTCGTGCCGCTCCTGCGGCCCTTCAACGTCAAGATCAGCGCCTTCTCGCCCAACGCGCCCGAAGAGGTCTTCGCCCGGCTGGACGTGCGCAAGGCGGCGAGCCTGAAGGCGCTCTACGCCGAGAACGACATCGTCTCCATCCATACGGGCAACACCCCGGCGAACTTCCACATCGTCAACGCCGAGCTTCTGAAGTGCATGAAGGACGGCGCGGTCCTGGTGAACACCGCCCGCGGGCCGATCGTGGACACCGCGGCGCTGGTCGCCGAGCTCAAGACCGGCCGGATCATGGCGGCCCTCGACGTCTTCGAGGAGGAGCTCGTCCCGCCGTTCGGCGGTCTGGCGGCGGACAGCCCGCTGCGCGGCATGGAGAACTGCCTCCTGACCCCGCACGAGGGCGGCCCGACGCCCGACCGGCTGGTGGACTGCGGGAGGCTGGCCATCGACAACATCGCCAGGTTCCTGCGCGGCGAGCCGACCGTGAACCAGATCAACCTGAAGCGTTTCGACGCGATGACGTGATCGCCATCTGTAGGGGCGCGGCAGCCTACTCCGCCGAAGCAGGCGCTTCGGCTGCGAAGGCCGGATGCCGCACTCCTGCGTGTGTGGAGGCCGCTCGATGCAGACCCAAGTCGTCCTGACCGTCAGCGAGGCCAAGCGGCTCATCGCCAAGGGCATCGCCGAATACCAGCCGGTCATCGAAGCCCTCAACAAGGGCTGGGTGGCGGTGGCCAAGGGCTCGACCAACGCCTACGTGGTCGAGGAGCTGACCGGCAAGCCCATCGACAGGAAGAAGTACGTCACCGGCCACACCGTCCCCAAGGCCATGAAGGGCAAGGCCGGAATATCGGCGGAGCTGCCCGACGTCGTCCTGCACAAGGGCGAGCCGGTGCAGGGCGTGAGCGCCACGGACGCCCTCCAGGAGATGGGCGCCGGCGATGTCTTCCTCAAGGGCGCCAACGCCATCAACTACCGCGAGAAGGTCGCCGGCATCCTCATCGGCCACCCGACCGGGGGAACCATCGGCGCGGCCATCGGCATCGTCACCGCGCGGCGGGTCAACCTGATCGTGCCCGTCGGGCTCGAAAAGGAGGTCCCCTACGACCTGATCGACGCCGCCGCGGTGATCGGCCCGGCCGAGGAGGAGCGCCCCAAGGACTTCCCCTCGCTCTGGACGCTCTACGCCGACCTCTTCACCGAGGTGGAGGCCTTCCGCGAGCTCTTCGAGGTCGACGCCTACCCCCTCGCCGCCGGCGGCCTGGCTGGCGCCGAGGGCGCCTTCCGCTTCTGCCTGGCCGGCGAGAAGCACAACGTCAACGACGCCATGCGGCTGGTGGAGCAGATCCAGGGAGAGGCGGCGTTCGTCTAGCGGGCCGCCGCGCGGCGGCCTGCTGGAGCAGGAGAACAGGGGAACAGGCGAGCAGGCGAAACAGAAGAGGCCTCATAATACGAGACGACGTTCTCCTGCGGTCTCCTGCTCACCTGCTCACCTGCTCAACTGTTCAATCGCGGGCCGAGGGAGCCGGTATGCCTGACGAATCCAAGCCCCCCACCGGGCTCAGGGTCGAACGCACCGCCGCCGGCGGCTTCCGGTTCGACCTGCCGCGGCCGCCGCGGGCCGTCCGCGGCGCGGTGGTCAGCACGCTCTTCCTCGCGGCGCTCACCGGCATCCTCGGCTACTTCGCGCGCGACTGGGCACAGGGGATGTCCGTGGGCTTCCTGTGCGCGGCGGCCGCTTACGGCGCCTTCCTGGCCTTCGCGCTCTACTGCGTGGTCGGCGGATGCTTCGGCCGGAACGCCCTGGAGGTCGGCCCCGGCGAACTGGTGATCTGCAGAACCCTCCCGCTGGCCGCCGAGAAAAGCCGGGTGATCCCGCTGCGCGAGGTCACCGCCGTGAAGGTGGACACGGTCATCAGCTCGGGGGGCGAGGAACTCTGGCCGCACCTGGTCGTGAAGACTGCGGCCAAGGAGCACCTCTTCGGCATGGGGCTGGGGCGCCCGGCCCTCGAGTGGATCGGGGCGCGGGTCGCCGCTCTGGCCGACCTGGCCAGCGGCGCCGCCGGCGCCGTGACGCTGCAGGGGAGCTTCGAGGCCTCCGTGCTGGCCGGAAGGCAGCCGGAGGACCAGCCCCCGCCCGAGCTCCTGGCCGAGCTCGCCGCCCGGGGCCTCTCCGCCGGAGACAGTGAGAAGTTCGGCATCCAGGTCGTCGAGCAGACGCCGCGGGCCCTGCGCCTGCGGCTGGCGGCGCGCGGCGGTCGCTCCATGATGCTCTTCGGCGCGGTCTGGACGCTGGGCGTCGGCCTGATGACCGTGGTGTCCGTGCTCAGCCTGCTGGGGCTGATCAGCGGCGACCGGCCGCCGTGGTTCCTTCCCTTCGTCTTTGCGGGCTTCCTGGCGATCGGCATAGCCCTCTTCCTGGCCGGCCTGCGCGCGCGCACGCTGGTCGAGGACCTCGAGGTCCGGCCTGGCGAGTTCCGCCGGCAGGCCCGGAGCATTCTGGGCCGCAGGGACGAGTCGATCTCCGGCCCCGGGCTGCGGGTGAGCCGTCGCGAGTCCCACAAGGAGAACGACCGGCCGGTCTACCACCTGCGGGTCACCGCGCCGGACGGCCACCGCGTGAAGTTCGCGGGCAACGTCGAGCCCGACGGACAGCTCTGGCTCATGGCCCGGATCGCGGCGGTGCTGGAGCCGGAGGCGGCCGCCGGCCGGGAGGGCGGCCATGACTGAAGAGCCGTCGATCCCCGCCGGCCTGAAGGTCGAGCGCACCGCCTCGGGCGCCTGGCGGTTCGCGCTGCCGCGCGAACGCGGCTGGTGGGGCGCCATCTTCCCGGGCATTCCCGTCGCCATGGTCTTCGGCGGGTTCACGGCCTACTGGATCTGGATGTGGTGGCACCAGTCCAAGCACAACACCCAGCGCCTCGTGGGCATGATCTTCGTCCTGCCGTTCGTCGCCGCGGTCATCTTCATGTTCCGGGGCATCTGGCTGACCCTCTTCGGGCGCAACAGCCTTGAGGTCGACGCCGAGGCGGTGAGCATCTGCCGCAGCACCCCGCTCTTCGAGACCCGCAGGCGCCTGCGGCTGACGGAGGTTCTCTCCGTAACTGCCGACGTCCAACGCGGCAAGAGCTTGCGCACCGACTACCTGGCCATCAAGACCGCCAAGAAGGAACACCGGGTGGCCGAGGGTCTGGACCGCGAGTCCATCGAGTGGCTCGGCGCCAGGATCTCGGCGTTGGCCGATGCCGCCCGCACCGAAGGAGGGCCCGGCGCGCCAGGACTGCTGGCGGTGTTCGAAAGAGATCTCCGCTCGGACCGCTTCGAGGAAGGCAAGGTCCGCGCCGAGGACGTTCGCGAACTGCAGGCCGAAGCCGGCCCTCCACCAACCGGGAGCGGCATCGAGGTCCTCGAGGAACGCGGCGACTGCCTCCGGCTGCGGGTGGCCGCCGGAAGCGGCGGGCCACTGATCTTCTTCGGCACAGTCTGGACCATCTTCACCGGCGGGATCTTGCTGGGCGTCTGGCTAGCCGGTGCCCGCAGCCCGGAGACCCCCGCCTGGACCCTGCCGCTGGTGGGCATCCCCTTCGTGGGCGTTGGACTCCTGGTACTGGGCCTCGGCCTGCGCATGAAGACCATGGTGGAGGAGCTTGAGTTCCGCCCGGGCGAGGTCATCCGGTCGGCCAGGAGCATCTTCGGCGCGCGCACCGAACGCCTGGCGGGAACCGGGCTGACTCTCAGGCGGGAGGAGAGCTACCGTCAGAACGAGGTGCCCGTTTATCGCCTGTGCATCGCCGACGCCACCGGCCGTCACATCCGCTTCGCCGGCGGCATGAGGGCCGATGCGCAGCTTTGGCTCTCGGCCCGCGCCGGGGCAATTCTGGGAAGCCTGGCGCTCGACCTTCCCGGGGAGCCGGTGCTGCCTGCCCTGGAACCGGGCTCCCCTCCGCCGGAAGGCGCCGGGATCATGGTTCTGGGCGATGCCATCGAGGTCTTTGACGCGCAGCTCACCGCCCGGGGCGGCAGCGGGGCACTGTCCTTCGTCATCTTCTGCCTGGGGATAACCGCGCTGGTCGGAATCGTGATGCTCTGCTTCAAACTCCAGATCTTCGGACCGGCCGAGGGTCCGCAGTGGCGAAGCTTCCTGTGGCTGCTGCCCTCCACGGCACTGGGCGGCTGGGTCTTCGCCTACGCCGTGCGCCAGCAGACGCTGACTGAGGAGGTCTCCGTCCGCCCGGGCCGGGCCGAATGGTCCGCGGTCAGCATCTTCGGACGGAGCAGTCGGCGGCTCGAAGGCCGGGTCGCCATATCGCGAGAGATCAGCTACCAGGCCGGCAGCACCGTCTACTACAACCTGATCCTGCGGGACGAGTCCGGCCGGAAGATCAAGTTCGGGACGAACCTGCGCCCGGACGCGCAGCTCTGGATGATGGCCCGCATAACTGCAGCCCTCGGACAGGGGGTGCCCGCCGGCAACGCATGACGCAGGAAGATGCCGGCTGCTCCTGGCGGCTCTGCTGCTCTGCGGCCCTTCGGCCCCGCTCAGGCCTTGAGCTTGTGGAAGGGCCTGGCGCGAGGCAGAGGGTTCCCGGCCCGGACCTTCAGCGCCTCTCGGGCAGGCTGTAGGCCATCTTGACGATCCGGCTCGAAGGGAAATAGGTGGCCAGGATCTCCTGGTAGTTGCGGCCGTCCTGGGCCTGGCCCTGGGCGCCGAACTGGCAGAGGCCCACGCCGTGCCCCCACCCCGCCCCCTCGAACCGGTAGCGCGACCCCGGCGTCATGGAGCAGTTGGTGCTGGGCAGCTCCGAGGGGCCGATGGCCAGGCGCACGTCGTTGGCGCGGATCTCCACCGAGCCGGGGTCGCCGGGACCACGGGCCAGGAACTTGGTGATGCGGCCGTCGGGGGCCTTCTCGGCCACCTCCAGGCTCCGCAGCGGCTTGTTCTTGGTGATCTTGCGCATGGTCGGGCCGACCTCGGGGTCGTCGGACAGTTCCTTGGCCAGCCGGTCGGCGATGACCGTGAAGTTGATGTCCCGCTTCCAGGACGCGTACTTGTTGTCGGGCTGCTGCCGGCACCAGCGGCACTCGGCGCCGCCCAGCGCGTCGATGTGCCGGCGGGTGAACACGGCCGTCGCATCCACGGTGTGTCCGCCGCAGCTGGAGTGGAACCAGGCCGGGAAGATCATGTTGTTCCAGGTGAGCACCTCGCCGCGCGTGGAGTTCACCGCCAGGTTGATCTTGGCGTTGCGCGAGACTCCCGGGCGGTACTCCTGGGCCTCCCGCCCGGTCATGCCGAAGTCCCAGGGGTCGGAGGCGTTGCGCAGCGAGTAGTAGAGGGCGTAGGTCCGGCTGGCCACCGCCTGGGCCCGGAGCGCCTCCTCGTTCCAGCGGTCCACCGGGACCTCGCCGGCCAGGACTCCGCAGAGGTACTCCTCGATATCCATGTGCACGACGACGTGAAGGGTCGAGGTCCCGCGCACTCCGATGAGCTCGACGTCGCCCGGGAAGACCTGCCCGCTGATCTCGACCGTCCCGGACTTCTCGGGGACGATCCGCAGGCGCCCCAGGTCCTCGCTGTTGGGCCGGAGCGGCAGGCTGCCCACCGCCAGACAGCGGTCCCGGAAGGTGACCGGCGCCGCCGCCAGGCGCTTCATGGTGATGGGGATCTCCGCGCCGGAGCCGTCGTACAGCCGGAACGGCCCGGTCACCGCCAGGTTCACGGCCTGGGCCTTCTGGCGCACGATCAGGCGGACCTTGGGAGCGTCCTTGAACGGACCCGGGAAGGCGTGGAGCGGCACGTCCTCGCTGCGCGGCAGCTGGCGGCACGAGAAGATGGCCACCAGCGCAAAGGCGGCGACGGCCAGCACCACCACGCGGGTCACGTTGCGTCGAATGGTCTCGGGATCGCGGGAGGTCCGCTGGACCTCCGGCGGGAGCTCGGTGCCCTCGAATATCTCGCGCCTGGAAGCCATTGCCCGGTCAGCCCCCCAACCCCTCGCAGTGCCCCTCCGGCTCGGCCTCGCTGAAGATGCACCCGCAGTAGTACTGCCGGTGCAGCAGCAGCCGGTTGGGCAGCTTCTCCCGGCCCGTCCCGTGCAGCGCCCGGAGGTCGCGGCCGTCGAAAGCCACCCCGGCCTCCGCGGCGGCGCGCTCCCCGGCTGCGCGGAGCCGGTCCTGCATCTGGTGGGGGCTGGACAGCAGCGTCGTCGAGAAGGCCCCCAGCCCCAGCTCCGCGGCCAGCCCGGCGGTCCGGGCCATCCGCACCGCGTAGCACCACGAACAGCGCCCGGCGCGGTCCGCGGCCGGATCGAAACCGGGCGCATTATAGAGGCCGGCCAGGAATGGGGCAAGCCCGTATTCCTCCTCGGCGTGGAACCCCACGTCCAGACGCTCGCAGAGCAGCCGAACGCTCTTCAGGCGCTTGCGGAACTCGCCCCGCGGATGGATGTTGGGATTGCAGAAGGCCACGGCCACCCGGTCGTAGTCGCGCCGGAACGCTTCGAGCACGTCGAGCAGGCACCAGGCGCAGCAGGTGTGGAGCAGGATGCCGCGGGACTTGGAACGGTCCGGCCGGGTCGGTTCGTCAACCATGCCGGCCATTGTACGCCGCCGTCACAGCGGCTCAAGGACGGCGAGGGATGACCGGAGCAGCCTACTGTCCCGGGCGCGCCTCCAGGGCCACGGCCGTCCGGACCGCCAGGTCCAAGTGGTCGGCCGGATCCTTGAACTCGCCGACCACCGCGTAGCAGACCGGGCCGCTCTTCCAGAGCAGCGCCCGACACTCCTCGGCCGAGCCTCTCCAGAACTCCCGCCCATCGCGCTGGACCATCTCCAGCCCGCGCAGGGAGAGCCCCTCGGACCTGACTATGAAGAGGGTCACCGCGTGGCTGCGCCGCTGGCAGAAGCAGGCCACCAGACCCATGCTCTGCTTGCCGTCGCGGCAGCAGGTCGCGCCGCGCCTGGCCGGGAAGGCCGAGGACGGCAGCTTGACGGAGATGCCCAGTTCCTTGCTGAGGTAGCCCTCGATGGCTGCCGAATCCGCCGAGGTGATGTCCAGAAGCTGGGGGGCGCGGCCGCTGGAGTGTTCGTAGTGCTCCGCGGCCATGGCCGCCACCAACCCGCGGCCGGAGCCGGGCCAGAAGACGCCCGAGCCGACCACCAGCAGCACCGCGGCCGCGGAGGCCAGGGCCAGGGTCCAGCCCAGCGCCCTCCGGGGCAGCGCCCGCCGCCGCGGACCTGGTCGGGAAGCTTCCGTCGCCGGCCCATCGGCCTGGGCCTCGGCCAGAGTCAGCCGGATGCGATCGGCCAGTGCCTGGGGGGCGCGCACGGCCCGCCCCACGGCGCGGACCCGGGCGGCCAGGGCCTTCTCCCCGTCGGCGGCCGCGCGACAGGCCGGGCAGGAGGCCAGGTGCGCCTCGAACGCCTCGCGATCGGCGACGGCCAGCTCGCCGTCCAGGCCGGCGATGATCCGCGCGCGCGTCCAGCGGCAATCGGCGGTCATTTCGCAGCCTCCGCGGCGTCGTCCCGGTATCCCATTGCCCGGGCGTAGTCGCCAAGCCTCCGGCGCAGCAGCTGCCGGCCACGGTACAGCCGGCTCATCACCGTGCCCAGCGGACATTCCAGGGCCCCGGCGATTTCCTTGTAGCTCATGCCCTCCACCAGGGCCATGACCACGACCTGGCGGAACTCCTCGGGGAGCTCGTCCAGCGCGTGCTTGACCTCCTGGTCGAAGCGCTCGTCCATGGCCGCCTCGACCATGGCCGGCGCCTCGGCCGGCTCCATGGCCGCCTCGCCGGCCTCGTCGGAGGCCAGGAAGGCCCCGATATCCTCGAGGCTGGTCCGGGCGGGATTCACCTGCTGCTTGCGGTAGCGGTTGATGTAGCTGTTGGTCAGGATCTTGAAAAGCCACGCCCGGAAGTTGGTCTCGGGTTCGAAGGTGGCGAACGAGCGGAACGCCTTCATGAACGTTTCCTGCACCAGGTCCTCAGCCTCGTCGGGGTTGCGGGCCATCCGCAACGCGGTCCGGTAAAGGCTGTCCAGGTGGGGAAGGGCAAGCGCCTCAAATTCGGAGCTGGCTGCGGCCTTCCCGGGTGCGGGAACGGCCTCATCGCTCTGGCGCCCCGCCCTTCGCGGGTCTTTGTGAGAGCTGATGACCACAACCATCCCCTTCCGAGGGCCTATTCCGCAGTTCCGCTCTTTTTTCAGTATATGGCCGAAAGCCCGTCAGGCAAGGAGAGGCTACTTTTCAGACCCAGGTTGTCCTCTGCTTCTCGGCCGAAACCCGGGCGGCCGCCTCCGCGGCCAGGGCCGTCCCGTAGATGTCGGCGACCGCGCTCCAGGCCAGGTCCTCCTCACCCGGCCAGGCATCCAGCGGCAGGCGCAGTTCGCGCCGCAGCAGCGCCGGCAGGTCGGCCAGGGCGGCCGGGGCCAGTTCGCGCAGGTGCAGGTCCTCGTCGATGCGATCCGGCGGCCAGAAGCCCTCGCCGTTGAGGTCGGCGAACTTCCCGGCGATCGCCCGACGGACGACGGCAATCGTCGCGACGCGGTCCGGCTGGGACGGGAAGAACCGCCTGGCGAACGCGGAGTCGTCCAACTCCGGACGCCCGGCGGCGAGTTCGCGGACCCGGCAGCGCAGCTCCCCGGTCTTGGCCAGCGCCCAGAGCAGGAAGGCCAGGGCGCTGACCGCCAGGCACATCGTGCCCATGCCCAGCAGCTTCTGGCTGTTGGCCATGGCCGATGCCAGGCACAGAGCCGCACCGGCGGCGGCCACCAGGATGGCCAGCGCCGCCATGGGCCTGAGCTGCGCGCGGCTCCTGGATGCGTCATCGGACATGGCAGCCCAGGATAGCGCGGCGCGCGCCGCCGGCAAGGACAGGGAGCCGAGCTGCAGGACCAGGGGACAAGAGGCAGGGGCCAGGAAGTGGGCCCGCGATGCCCGCGCCCCGCGCCATGCGCCTTCTCCGGAAAGCCCTTGACCTGTCCGGGCCAGCCCGGAGAATAGCGGCGTCAGCCGTCCTGCGCGCCCGTAGCTCAACTGGATAGAGCGCCAGACTTCGGATCTGGATGCTGGGGGTTCAAATCCCTCCGGGCGTGCCAGCGGCCTGCGGCCGGCCCCTCACTTCACATCGACCTTGACGACGTTGCTGATCGCGCCCATGTTGGACGAGTCGTCGAAGCTGCGCACCGCGAAGTGCAGGGCCTTGCCGGCCGGTACGGTGACGGTCAGCTTCTCGGCCGCGCCGGGGGCCTGCGGCGCCGGCTCGCCGGCGACGTTGGTCGCGATGTTCCAGTAGCAGACCGCCTGGCCCTCCTCGCGGTAGTTGATGTCCAGGTAGTCCTTGATGGGCTTCTCCGACCACTTGACCTGGTAGCGGACCACCTTGCCGCCGCCCTCGTCGGCCGGCGCGGTCCAGGAGAGTTCGACCTTCCCGCCGCCGGCGGCCGTCGCCTTGAGGTCGGCCACCGCCTTGGGCGGCTGTTCGTCCTTGCGCGGATGGGCGACCAGCCCGATGGCCAGGGAGGTGGGGGTCATCCAGTCCCCCTTGGTGTTGCGCTCCACCCGCGCGTAGGTCGGGGCCTCGCCCTGAGGCACGCTCGGCGGACTGACGTAGTCGCGGCTCAGGCCCCACCAGAGGATCTCGCGGCTCTTGGCCTTGAGGGCCTTGTCGCCGGTCAGCAGGTAACCGGCGGCCAGGACGTTCGGCCACCACTTGGTGTACCAGCTGTCGGTGCCGTTGGCCTGGTACTCCTTGTACTTGCCGCCGTTCCACTGCGGGATCATGTCCGGCAGCGGGAAGTCCAGGTGCATGTAGTAGTAGACCGCCTTCTGCACCGGGCTGAAGGCGTACTTGGCCCCGAAGTTCGCCTGGGCCACCGCGTAGTCCATGACGTCCTCGCCGGCCACCTGGGCCTCCGGGTCGGACGATGCCGACAGCGCCTGCCAGGACACGTAGTTGGCCTGGGCGATCATCGCCTCCGGCCAGGTGCCGCAGTTGACGGGCATGTAGCTGCCGTACTTCGGGTGTTTGCACTTGTTGCCCTCGATCTGGACGCCCTCCTGCTTGATGAGTTCCTGGATCTCGGGACTGCCCTTGGATGCGTCCATGGCCGAGCCGGCGCCGGACATGGAGTCGGCCCAGCAGAAGCCGCGCGGGTCGCGCCGCGGGGTGCGCGTCCCCATCAGGGCGTAGTGCACCAGGTACTTCCGCCACTTGTCGTCGCGGGCCACGTCGTAGGCCCGGCTCATCACGATGTAGCAGCGCGAGAAGCCGCGCGAGCCATAGCCGCTGAAGTTGTCGCCGGGCTTCTTGCCGGCGTAGGGCCCGTACCAGGCGACGTTGGCGAACTCGGCGGCATCGAAGGCGCCCTCCAGCGAGTCGATCGACCCGGTGATCAGCGCGTAGTTGAAGAGCCCCGCCGCGTAGAAGTGGCAGCCCTCCGAGCAGACCCGGCCGGTGCCCCACTTGGGGGTGGGGTACTTGCCGTCCTTGCCGTACTCCCACTCGTCGGAGCGGTAAAGCAGGTAGGTCCGCCAGTAGCGCGCCCAGGCGGCGGCCTGGTCGAGGTAGCCGCGCTGCCCGGTGCGGAGGTAGCCGAAGACCATGCCCTGGAGGTGGTCGCACTCGCTGGTGGCATGGGCGTCGAAGTCGCCGACGTAGAAGGCCGGGGACGGGTCCTGGCGGGGAAACTTCTTGGGGTCGTCGAACTTGGCCAGGCCCATCTCCTTGTAGGTGGCGGTCTCGTCGGCCAGCGACCCGAAGCCGCGGCCGATGCCCATGCCGTCGTGCTCCGCGTAGTACGCGCACGGCGCCAGGGCGTGGAGCGGCGAGGCCAGGCCCTCGGGAGTCTTGGTCTTGCCGAAGACCAGGTCGATCTCGGTGTCCTTGTGCGCGCCCCAGGTCAGCTTGTAGGCGCCGGCGTTCGGGGACAGGTCGATGGCCAGCTCGCCTTCGGCGACCGCAACCTTGTAGTTGCCGGAGTTGCCGCGCCCGCCGTGGCGCATGAAGACCAGCAGGTCGGCCGCGCCGGTGAAGGCCTGCCAGCCGAAGGCCCCGCCCTGGCCGGATCCGCCGTTCTGGCCCGCGGTCAGATCCCCGCCGGCCAGGCCCAGGCGCAGCGCGGCCGATTCGACGCTGAGGTCCTTGGCGTCCTTGCCGGCGTTGCGCAGGGCGTGCTCGATGCGGATGGCGCTCTCGCCGGCGTTCAGGGTGATGCTCATCGCCCAGGTCGGGACCTTCTCCTCGCCGTAGCCGCCCTTGATGTACAGCGTGGTCCGCACCGGCCCGCGGTAGGCGTAGGCGAAGCTGATGGGCTTGCCCGGCCCGCCCTTGCCGCCGGCGACGAGGCCGGCCTTGGCGGCCTTGAAGACCTCCTTGCCGCCGAGCTTGACCGACTCGAAGCCGTTGAAGCTGGCCTTGTTGACGGTGAAGGACACCAGACCGTTCGAAACCTCGACGACGTCGCCGGTCTCCTTGACAGTCACCGGGCTCGGCGGCGCGGCCTTGCCGGGAGCGTCGCGGAGCGCAAGAGTCTTCTTCCCCTTGGTCGGCAGAGAGACCGGGAAGCTCACCAGCGCCCAGTGGAGCGAACCGTCAGGATACTTGACGATCGAGTCGACCTGGACGGGCACCTCCGTCCCGCCGTCGAAGAGGCTGAAGCCGGCGGGGTCCTTGTACTTCCCCTCGGGCAGGGGGATGCCGCCGGAGACGACCTCGAGCTTCCGCTCGGCGCCGGAGGGCTCCTCGACCGTCAGAGGCACCTCCAGGGCCGGAACTGAAGCGGGGAGCAGGCAGAGCAGAGCAGCGACGGCGGCGGCAAGGCGAAGCATGGCGTTCTCCTCAGATGGCGGCGACAGTGGTCCGGGGAGCGGACCTCTCAACGGGTGGATGATAGGCGCACCCGCCGGAGTGTCAAATCGCGGGCGAGTTCGAGCTCTTCCTCTCTGTGGCCCTCTCCCCCTGGGTGAGAGGGCCAGGGCGAGGGGTGACGCCAGTCACCAAGGAGGCCCATCCCTCACCCCCGCCCTCTCCCACAAGGGGAGAGGGGGACCAAGATTGCCAATCGAACTACTCGGCCGCCTTCAGGGCTGCGTCGAACTCCACCTCGGCGGACTCCAGCGAGCCCAGCCGGGTGAGGCAGCGCCCCTTCAGAATCCGCGCCTTGATGACCAGCACCCGATCGACCCCGGCCTGGCCCAGGAAGAGCCGGGCGTCGACGGCCTCCAGGGCCGCCTTCCAGTCGGCCTTCTTCTGCGACTTCTCGGCGGCGTCGGCCAGGGTCCGCGCCTTGTAGAAGACCGCGCGACTCCAGATGGCCCGGGCCTGGGCCTGGTCGGCCATGTCCGCCGGGTCGATGGCGATGACCTTGTCGAAGGCCTCGACCGCCTTGGCAACCTCTCCGGCCAGCGCCAGGCCGTGGCCCAGCGCGTAGTTCATGAACATCTCGACGCCGGCGGTCTCGGGGCCGAGCGGCTCGTACTTGTCGTTCTGCCGCTTGACCCAGGCGGTGACGAAGTCGGCGATCTGCCTGCCGAGCCGCTTCTGCTGGGACTGACCCGCCGGCCAGAACTCGCCGAAGCGGATCATCTCCTGCAGGCACTTGGCCGAGGCGCGCCAGTAGGCGTCGAAGGCCCTGTTCTTGGCGGCCTCGACCGCTTCGGCGTTGCCGCCACGATAGCTGGTCAGGGCCTTGGCATACTCCGCCTCGGCCCGCGCCACCTCGTTCAGAAGGGTCTTGATGACCGCCTGCTGTTGCGCCTCGATGGCCGCGCCCAGGGGCTCGCGCTCCTCGGGCGTGCTGCGCGGGTCGAGCAGGAGTTCAACCGAGGCCCGCAGCCGCCCGTCGCCAGCGGCCGCCTCGAGCGCGGCCAACTCCTTCTGCAGGCGAGGCTCGCCCGGCAGGGTCTTGCGCAGCTCCTCGACGGACTTGAGCACTTCGCCGTAGGCGGCCAGCCGCTTCCGGAGGTCCCGCTCGAGCCCCGCGCGGCGCTCGGCCACCCAGGCCTTGACCAGCTCCGCCTCGTTCGGATCGGCCAGGCGCGGCAGCGCGCGCTCCGCCAGGTCGAACCATCCCAGGCGGATCAGCTCCCTGGTCTGCTCGTAGCTCGGCTCCGGCCTGGAAGACGATTCGCCGGCGGGCAGCCCGGAAACCGAGGCAACCACCAACGCACCGGCCAAGACCAAGGCGGCAAGCGGAGTTCTCACGGCATAACCTCCCCGGAGCCATCCGGCCCCGCCGATGGAGCGCTACTTGCGCTCCCCGATCGGCACGTAGTGGGTGAGAGTCGGACCGGTGTAGATCTGACGCGGGCGGTAGATCCGGGTGGTGGCCTCGTCCATGACTTCCTTGTAGTTGGCGATCCAGCCGGGCATGCGCCCGATGGCGAAGATCACCGTGAACATGTCCACCGGGATGCCGATGGCCCGCATGATGATCCCGCTGTAGAAGTCCACGTTGGGGTAGAGCTTGCGGGAGATGAAGTAGTCGTCCTTGAGGGCGATCTCCTCGAGCTTCTGGGCGATGTCCAGCAGCGGGTCGCTGATCTTCATGACCTTCAGGATCTTGTCGCACTGGGCCTTGATGATCCGGGCGCGCGGGTCGTAGTTCTTGTAAACCCGGTGGCCGAAGCCCATCAGCCGCTTGTTGTTGCTCTTGTCCTTGGCCTGGGCGATGAAACGGGTGCCGTCGTCGCCTTCGCGGTGGATGGACTCGAGCATCTCGATGACCGCCTGGTTGGCGCCGCCGTGCAGCGGGCCCCACAGGGCGCAGACCCCGCCGGCCGCGCAGGCGAAGAGGTTCGAGCGGCTCGAGGCGATCATCCGCACCGTGGAGGTCGAGCAGTTCTGCTCGTGGTCGGCGTGCAGCAGGAAGATCAGGTCCAGGGCCTTGACCACCTCGGGCTTGAGGTCGTAGTCCTGGTAGGGCTCGGAGAACATCATGTGCAGGAAGTTGGCCGAGTACTTGTAGGTGGGCTTGGGGTAGATGGCCGGCAGACCCAGCGACTTGCGGTAGGCGAAGGCCGCGATGGTCCGCACCTTGGACATCAGTCGCGCGGCCTGCAGATCGAACTTCTCCGGGTTGTACCCCTCGAGCAGCCCGGGCTGGAAGCAGCTCGAGGCGTTGATCATCGACGACAGGATGGCCATGGGGTGGGCGCTGGGCGGGAAACCCTCGAAGTGGTACTTCATGTCCTCATGGAGCATCTCGTTCTTGGTGAGCAGGTCCGAGAAGTTGGCCAGCTGTTTCCGGGTGGGCAGCTTGCCGTAGATCAGCAGGCAGGCGGTCTCCACGAAGGTGGAGTTCTCGGCCAGTTCCTCGATGGGGATGCCGCGGTAGCGCAGGATGCCCTTCTCGCCGTCGATGAAGGTGATGGCGCTGGAGCATGAGCCGGTGTTGGCGTAGCCGTCATCCAGCGTGATGGCGCCGGCGTCGCGGCGCAGGCTGGTGATGTCCACGCCCACCTCGCCCTCCGAGCCCACCACCACGGGCAGGGCGTGCTTCTTGCCGTCGAGTTCCAGGATCGCGGTCTTGGCCATCTTGCACCTCGGGACTCAGCCCAGTATGCGGTCATTCCGGCGGACCGGCCGCCGGTGCGCCGGGGCCGGGATGAGCCGGATATCTCTCAGTACGGCTTCGGCGTGATGCAGCCCCGCAGGAGCATCGCCGCCACGCCGACCATGCTGATCAGGCCCACGCCGCAGAAGAAGCCGGCCGACAGCACCGGCACGAACCTCCGCCACTTCTCCTGGCCGACCAGCCGGGCGAAGTAGAAGCGGCCCAGCAGGGCGCCGCAGAAGGGCGGGATCAGCGCGTGGGGCAGAGCGCCCAGGCCGCCCACGAAGCCGTAGAGCAGCAGGGTGGGCGCCTTGAACATCGTGAGCACCGCGAAGGCCGTCAGCCCGAAGCCCAGGCCGAGCAGCACGTAGGTCGGCTTGAAGGCCAGGAAGAAGAGCGACTGCCCGCCGTCGATGGCCGTGGCCGACCAGGTGGTGCAGGCGTTGAGCGCTCCCAACTGCCACATCTTCTGGGCGTAGGGGTACGACGGAGACGGGATCGGATCCCCGTAGTGCCAGATGTACTGCCAGAAGACGAAGCTGGCCAGCAGGGTGATCGGGTAGATGGCGAACTCCGCCTTGATCACGCTGGTGAACCTGGTGCCGGTCAGCTCGATCTCCCGGAAGCTCTGGGCGTTGCCACCGTAGTCCTGCAGCGGGAACGGCGCGCACCAGATGGCCGCCCCCTTGGAGCCGGACATGATGAAGGTGGCCTCGCGGATCATCGGGAAGCCGATGCCCGTGCCGGTCATGCCGATCATCCGGGCGTTCACGTAGCTGATCAGCGGCGTGTAGATGAACCCGAAGATGAACAGGAAGAGCGGCACCAGCCACGAGGCCTTCCCCGAGAGCGGCAGGATGGGATTGCCCTGGATGTCCTTGGCGGTGCGCCCGGTGTAGTAATCGCCCGGGTGGGCCATCAGGTACCAGGATCCCAGAACGATGATCAGGGTGGCCAGGCCGAACAGGCCGATGGCCAGGGTCGGGGAGTAGTCGCCGCGCCCCGGCGGCAGCTCTCCGCCCTTGCGCAGCCCCGGGGAGGCCTCCTGCTCGCGTTTCTTCTCCCGGATCTTCTTGGCGATGTTGTAGATGCCCAGCAGGGCGATGGCGAAGCTGGTGCCGATGCCGAAGCTCATCCAGAAGTCGACCGAGTTCATGAAGCTGGTCATGATGGTGTCCATGCCCGGCCGCCAGTGGGTCAGGATGCCCAGCTCATGGAGCAGGGGGTTCACGAACATGTGCACCAGCGAGGCGATGGCTCCGCCGACCACGATCCAGAAGGGCAGGACCATGCCCACGACCACCGCACCGAGGTTGGTGATGACCCCGGTCTCGGCGGCCGGCAGGAAGGTCTCGGTGGACACGGTGGTATCTATCCAGGGGATGGGCAGGAGCTGCACCGGCGTCCCGAAGAAGGCCTTGGTCAGCAGCGGCAGCAGGCTGTAGACGGCCCCGAAGGCCATGCCCAGCATGGCGCCGATCGAGAAGATCCGCCAGCGCCAGCTCTCCTTCTCCTGGGAGCTCTCGGCCAGCGCCGTGGCGCCCTCCGCGGCGATGGAGGCCATCGGGAAGGGCAGCTTCTCCACGTCCGAGGTGGTCCGGAACAGGTAGTAGCCCATGGTCACCCAGGTGATCCGGCCGAGCACGCCGCTGGCCACCATGAGCATGATCGGCCACAGCCAGTCCGGGTGCCAGAAGGTGCGCTCCAGGATGGCCGGGCTCTCCGGCGAGGGCACGAACCACTCCGGGAACGGCCCGATACCCATGGAGTTGACGAAGGGCTGGTTGCAGAGGTACTGGCGCCAGATCAGCCCCGCGAAGGGGCCGCCCGACAGGGCCACGCCGCCGGCGCCGCTCGCCAGGCTGCCGGCCACGTAGTAGAGCATGTACAGTTCCTGGCGCTTGAGCGGCTTGAAGCTGCGCCGGGCGATGTCCGCGAAGAGGATGATGGTAACCCACTCGGCGGCCGGTCCCAGGCCCAGACCCATGGTCAGGCCCAGGTAGATGGCCGTGGGCATCATCACCACGGCCACGAAGATGACGCCCATGAAGGTGCGCCAGTTGAAACCGTCCTCGAACTCCGAGGGCGCCTCAACCAGGTCGCGGTAGGCCGCCTGGTCTCCGTCTGCGCCCCCGGAGGTGGCCGGGACCGGGGCAACGTTCAGCGGTTTCTTTTCCTGGTCAGCCATGATGCCTCATCCCGCGTCGGGCGCGGCGACCGCCGGCCGGGCCTGGTTGTCCTGGGGCGGCGCGTCGCCGAGCAACACCCGCGCCTGACCCACGTGCCAGGAGCGCTCCTCGGGCGAGAACAGGCGCCACAGCAGGAACTGCTTGCGGATGCCCTTCATGAATCTGTGGTTAAGCTTGACCCAGGACTCCGGCGAACCGGACGTCCTGGTCAGGACCATGCGGGTTTCGTAGAGGTCGGTCTCGCCCTCGGCCAGGAAGGTCTCCAGCTCCAGGGTCTGGCTGATGCCGAAGTCGAAGGGGGCGATCCACACCCGGCTGGTCAGCCGGTACCCGCCCTTGCCGCGGTTGGCCGGGTCGCGGTGCGTGAAGGCCGTGTCCGACGTGTAGAAGTCGCCCACCGACTGGTTGGCGTGGTCCTGGAAGAAGTGCACCAGGTGCATGTTCACGCCCAGCGCCTGCTCGCCGGACACGGTGAAGGGGAAGTCGAACACCAGCCGGTCGCCCTGCGGCACCGGGAACTTCCAGATGCGCTCCACGTCCGGCACCGACAGCCGCCCGGCCCGGAAGGCGGGGTAGGCCGCCGAGAGCATGACCACGGCGATTATGAAGCAGGCCGAGAACACCGCCGACAGCGACGAGTAGTTGAGGCTGATGCCGCCCAGCAGCCCGGCGGAGAGCGCCGGGAAGGTCACGGCCAGCTTGGCCACCGACTGGCCCAGCACATACCCAAGCACCGCCGAAACCACCGCGAACACCGCGCTCTCGGCGATGAACAGGCTGCCGATGTGCACCGGGGCCAGGCCCAGCGCGCCGAAGATGGAGATCTCCTTCTCGCGCTCGTAGACCGCGCCCAGCATGGTGTTGAGCACGATCAGCGCGGCGATGAGCATGGGCACCAGCAGGCTGCCGATGCCGGACACGTCGCTGGAGCTGGCCGTGCTCACGAAGGTCACCTGGGGCGTGCCGGCGCGGCCCTGGTCGTCGACCGCGCTGGACACGAACATGGGCACGGACACCCGCCGGATCAGCTGGTCCTCGGCCAGCCCCCGGGCCGCCGCCGGGTCCGCCGGCTTGATGGCCACCGAGTAGAGCCGGCCGCCGTTGTCCATCAGCCAGTTGTACGGGACCACCGGCACGGTGCGCGGATCGAGGTGGGTGTACTTGCGGAACTCCACCGCGTCGGTGCCCGAGGCCCGGCCGGAGCCGCGCTGCCAGCTCTCGGCGTCGTAGTCGACCGGCACGGGGCTCTCGCCATCGATGTCGGTCATCGTGCGGAAGGACTCGTCGGCCAGCACGCCGACGACCGCCAGCCGCTCTCCGGCGATGACCACCGTGGGCAGGTCCTTGAGCTCGGCGCTCTCGCGGACGTTGGCCGCGACGATGCCCAGTTCGTCGACCAGCCTGCGGGGCAGCACGCAGACGGGCGCGGCGGCCTCCTCCGGCCGGAACCAGCGCCCGGCTTCGAGCAGGCGCTCGCGCCGGCCCTCGCGGGCCACCTCGTCGGCGCCCAGCCCGGACACCTCGCGCTCCTGGGGCAGGACGCCCAGCAGGCCGCGCACGTCCAGGTTGCGGTCGGGGGCTCCGGCCACCGACAGGTTGATCATCAGGCCCTGTCCGGCCCGCCAGGCGCGCGGCGCCACCAGCGCCCGGCCGGGGGCCTCGAACTCGTTGCGCAGGCTGCGGTAGGCGAGCTCGTCCAGGTTCATCCAGGTCTCGTTGCGGATGAGCAGGCCCTGATAGGGCTGCTCCCGCCCCTGGGAGATGGCCCGCCGGTTGGCGCCCAGGGTGTTCTCGATCGAGGAGAAGGACAGCACCGAGAAGGTCAGCAGCACAAGGGTGACCAGCGTGAGGATGGTCCGGACCTTGCGCCGGCGCATGTTGTTGATGCCCAGCAGGAACGCGGAGATGGCCGCATTGAAGCGGTCCATGTCCGCCTTGCGCCCCCGTCCCGGCCGCTGCTGGAGGGCCTCGATCTCCCGCTTGAAGCGCGAGGAGATCATGCCGATCACCAACACGGCCAGGGCGACGGTGATGAAGGCCAGCAAGATCATCGGCGCGGAGCTGGTGATCCGGAAGGCGGGGTGCATGACGAAGAGCAGCGCGAAGGCGGCCATGAACACGCCGAAGATCCCGGCCAGCTGCCGGTTGATGTCCGGGAAGGCGAATAGCAGCCGCTCCACGAAGTAGGCGAAGGGCAGCATCAGGAACAGGTAGAAGAGCAGCCCCTTGACCACGTCGGTGACCGTCGACTGGATGTTGGGGTAGGCCCGGGCCTCGTACTGCCAGGCGGCGCGCGCCGAGGCCACCATCCGGTCCCACTTCATCTCCCCGGCGGCCTTGCGGGCCTCGGCCAGCTCCCGGCCGGCCGATTCGTGCTGCTGCAGGATCGACGCGTTCTTGACGCCGGCCTTGTCCAGCAGGTACAGACGGTAGTCGTCCAGGCGCCAGAGGTCCTGGGCCATGAGCATGCTCTCAGGCATGCGCCGGCCGGAGTCCTGGTCCAGGGTCCGGCTGGAACCGTCCACCCCCACGCGCAACCCGATGCCCTGATGGTCGCCGGCCT
>JAKLDR010000068.1 GCA_022703445.1 Planctomycetota bacterium
GCCATTGCCTGGACGGGTTCTTCCTGGCCCGCGCCGGACTGCTCTCCGGCCGGTTCGACGAGGCCGCCCGGTGCTTCGCCGGGACGGTCCGGGCCTGCGAACTCCAGCGGGCAGAGGCCAGGCTGGACTTCGAGCTGTGCTTGGCGCTGGAGCTGGCTCCAGGCCAGGTCCTCCGCCTGGGCCGGGCCGTGTCCCTGGCCGCCGACGCCCGCCCGGAGCCCGCACCGGAGCCGGAGCCCGCGCCATCCGGCGGCGGGTCCCTGGTGGGCCGGAGCGAGGGCATGGAGGGGGTCCGGCGCGCCGTGGCGCGCTTCTCCTCGCTCGACGTCCCGGTGCTGATTTGCGGCGAGACTGGCACCGGCAAGGAGTTGGTGGCCCGGGCGCTCCACGAGCAGGGGGCGCGCCGTGGCCGCCCGTTCATCGCGGTGAACTGCGGCGCCATCGCCGAGAGCCTGCTGGAGTCCGAGCTCTTCGGACACGAGAAGGGGGCCTTCACCGGCGCGGGCCGAGCGCACCGGGGCCTGTTCGAGGAGGCCGCCGGGGGCACGCTCTTCCTCGACGAGATCGGCGAGATGCCGGCGAGGCTACAGGCCGCTCTCCTGCGCGCCATCGAGACCGGACATGTCCGGCCGGTGGGCAGCGCGGTCGAGCGCGCGGTGTCCTGCCGGGTGCTGGCGGCCACCAACGCCGACCTCGACCGGCTGGCTGCCGAGGGGCGGTTCCGCCAGGACCTGCTCTTCCGGCTCAAACGCCTGGAGATCTCCATCCCGCCGCTGCGGGATCGCGCCGGGGACATCCAGCTGCTGGCCGAACATTTCCTGGCCGAGGGCCGGGCCGACGGCCGGCGCCCGCTGATGTCCGCGGAACTGCGCGGCGCGCTTCAGGCCGGCAAGTGGCCTGGCAATGTACGCGAGTTGCGCAACCGCATCGAACGCATGCGGCTGCTGAACTCCGACAAGCTGGCCTACGACCTGGCGGACTTCGCCGACCCGTCCGGGCAGCAGGCGTCCGCCGGCACTCCCCGCACGACATCCTCCCACCCCGACACCGCCAGTTCCGCCCGCAGCAACGCCCCCGAACCGGCCGTCGGCGCGGAGGGCCGGCCCGCAGGTGAGCGGGGGCATTTCGGCGAATTCCTGCTCTCGGAGCGTTCCGCGCTGCGCCGGGCCGCGCGGATGCGCGACCTCTTCCGCCAGCACGGGGTGCTAACCCGCGGCGAACTGATGCGCTTCATGCAGATCTCCGGGGAAACGGCCACCCGCGACCTGCGCGCGCTCATCGCCGACGGGTTCGTGCGCAAGGTGGAGCCCACCCGCTCTGCGCGCACCCACTACTTCGAGATGATCGGTGGGAAGGAACCCCGCCCAGGGACGGTGTAGGGCGAACGGCGCGTCCGGCTGGGCAGGATTTGCGCCAGCTGGGGTGGGGATTGCCGTCGGGGCGGTTTGCAGCCCCGCCCCTGCTGTGGCCCTTGCCGCCTGGCCCCTCCGCCGGTAATATTGCGGCCCGAGTTCCACGGACTGGTTGCCGGAAGGATCGGATTAGGAGCCTAACATGGACATCGCCGCCGAAATCAGGGCCAACATGCAGTCGCTCGCCGCCAACGTCTACCCCGGCCGGGGGATCGTCATCGGCCAGACCCCGGACGGCAAGAAGCTGGTCCAGGTCTACTGGATCATGGGGCGCAGCGAGAACAGCCGCAACCGCGTCTTCGTCCAGGAGGGCGAGGTGGTCCGGACCGCGCCGTTCGACGCCTCCAAGGTCAAAGACCCGTCGCTGATCATCTACAACTGCACCCGCGTGGCCAAGCGCGCGCACGTCGTCACCAACGGCGACCAGACCGACACGATCCACGACGCGCTGGCCAAGGGCGGCTCGTTTGAAAGCGCGCTCGACACCCGCACTTTCGAGCCGGACGAGCCCAACTTCACCCCGCGCATCTCAGGCGTGGTCGATCTCGGCGACAAGCTCCACGCCTACAAGCTGGGCATACTGAAAACGGTCGGCAACAACCCGGAGCGCCCGGTCCGCCAGTACTTCAGTTTCGGCCGGGCCATTCCCGGCGCGGGGCACATGGTCACCACCTACAGCGGCGACGGCAACCCGCTGCCGTCCTTCGCCGGCGAGCCCAAGCTGGTCGAGATCTCGGGTGACATCGCCGCCGCCGCCGATCTCTACTGGAAGTCGCTCAACGCCGAGAACCGCGTGTCGCTGCTGGTCAAGTTCATCGACGCGAAGACCGGCGCGAGCGAGGTGCGGTTGGTCAACAAGCACAAGCCGGCGTGAGCGGCCGGGGCGGCGTCAACGCAGAGGTCACAGAGGGGCGCGGAGGACGCAGAGGGATACCCTTGACGTCTCCGGCGGATCAGGTGCTGAGGACGTAACGCCCCATCGTGTAGTGCTAGTCGATGCGGAAAGTGGAGCCCCCGCGCTGCAGTAGCGCCGGGTGTTCTTTCGCACCAAGAGTGCATGTGTCTGCCCTCTGCGACCCCTGCGCGTTCTCTGCGTCCTCCGCGTTGAAAATGGTCCGTCCGCATCACGGAGGACACGCGGCCCGAGACCGTAGGGGCACGGCATGCCGTGCCCCTACTTCACCTCCACCGTCACCACGTTGGAGATGTCGGAGAGGTTCTCCGCCGCGTCGCGGGTCTTGACTGCGAACCAGTACTTGCCGGGCTTGAGACCCGAGATCTCGAACTTCTCCTTCGCGCCGGGCGCGCCGGGGGCCGGTTCGCCCTTGGCGTTGGCCGCTGCCCAGAAGCTCAGCCCCTTGCCCGCCTCGCGGCTGTCCTCCACGATCTCGGCCGTCGCGTACTTGAGCTGGTAGCGCGCGGCCTTGCCGCCCTCGGCGCCGTCCCCGCCGGGCGCGGTCAGGGTCACGGCCACCTTGCCGCCGCCTGAGGCCTCCACGGCCAGATCCTTGACCGCGGCCGGCGGGGCCTCGTCCTTGCGCGGGTTCGCCTTCAGGTACATGTAGGGCTGGCAGTAGCGGACCAGCCGCGTCCACATCTTCACGCTGCAGGTGCCCTGGCGATAGTGGGCCGGCTGGGTGAAGTAGAGCTTCAAGAGCTCGGCCGCGCCGGCCTCCATCATGTCCTTGTACTTGGCCTGGCCGGTGAGCAGGTAGGCGTAGGTGTAGCCGTCGAAGATGTGGACCTCGTCGATCCAGTCCTTCTGCCCCTTGCGCGGGCGGAAGAACTCGACGGTGCCCAGGCAGAAGTCGAGCGCGTCCTCATCGCCGGTCAGCCAGGCCCACTCGCCGGCGGCCGAGGAGACCGTGCCCAGCTGGAAGTTGAGCGGCCCGCCGCCGCCGTAGAGTCCGAGGTTGGCGCCGCCCTTCTGCTGCTTCTCGCGGATGATCCCCAGCCCGCGGTTGAACTCGTCCATGTACTTCTTCTCGCCGGTCAGGTCGTAGCAGGAGTACAGCCCGCGCAGCGCCCAGGCGGCGTTGCGGCCGTTGAAGCTCCAGGCGTTGTCCTTGTGGTACGAGCCCTGGGCCGCCTTGATGTGGTACATGCCCATCCAGTCCATGGCTTCGCGGGCCTCGCTCAGGCCGGTCATCAGGTAGTAGAGGGTCAGCCCCCGGCTCCAGGTGTGGCTGGACTCCGGCCACTGGTGGCCGTAGCCGCCCTCGTGCGCGGGGATGCCCATGAGTTCGCGGGCGGACTGCTCGGCGTAGCTCATGAAGGCGGTGTCGCCGCTCCGCGCCAGGTGGAGGAGCAGAGTGTAGTTCAGGTCGTACTCCTGGAACTGTCCGAAGTACCACCAGATCGAGTCCTTGACCGAGTCGCCGAAGTGCCAGACCCCGAACTCGTCGTTCTTCTCGTGCTCCACGCCGATGGAGCTGTCGTAGGAGTAGTTGAGCTTGCCCTTGGACCAGTCCTCGTGCACCGCGGTGAAGGCCCAGTCGTCGTAGGTGCCGAACTCGGCCTTGCCCAGCGGCACGGCCGCAGCGAAGACTTTGCACTTCGAGTCCTCGATGTACCAGGCTGGGTCGCAGAGCACGTAGGTCGGCTTGTCGAAGGCCTTGGCGAACTCCGCGGCCTTGGCGGCGGTCGCATCGCCGGCGTGGAAGTACCAGAAGGTCTCGTGGGTCAGGTGCCCGGAGCCCTCGAAGCAGTGCGAGCGCTCCCAGCGCTTCGGCCACAGACCCATGACCACCTTCCCGTCGGCGCCGAGCTCGACGGTCTTGGGGAACATCTGCCAGAACCAGCGCACGCCGACGGCCACGCCGCCCGAGGCGCTGGAGAGGTCCGCCCAGCCCAGCGCCCGGTTGCCCTGGAGTTTCTCGGCCTCCGCGCCGCGCTTGCCGGCGAAGAGCTTGTAGCCCATGAACGGGCAGCCCTCGCGTTTGGTGAGTATCTGGTGCTGGCCCGGGTCGTACTCGTAGTAGGGCTTGTCCTTGCCCTGCTTCTTCATGAACTCGGCGTTGCTCTTCAGGCCCGGGTCGAAGACCTTGTTCTCGGCGACCTGCCAGACCCAGCCGGCGGAGCTGCCCTGGTACATGTAGGCGTTCTCGCCGGCGGCCAGCTCCCCGACGTGCTCGGCGTCGCCGCCCAGGACGTACTTGGCGGCACCGTCGAGCTTGAGGTTCACCACCAGCTCCGCGGCCTTCACGAAGTAGTTGCCCTTCTGCTGGGCCCGGTCGACGTAGTAGGGCCAGCCCTTGAAGTGCCACTCCTCGCCGCCGGGGAAGGGCTCGCCGAGCATCCGCAGGGTGTGGAAGACCCGGACGAAGGGCTTCCCGGCGTAGAACTCGTAGCGTACCGCGAAGCCGACCTTCTCTCCGTCGCGGCCGGCCACCTTGGCCTTGCCGCCGCGGCCGTCGGCGACCTCGTAGCCCTTGGAGTTGTCACCGGCCTTGATCACGCCCTCGACCAGGACGTTGGCGCGGACGGGGCCGCTCTCAAGCACGGTGACCTTGAGCGGCTCGACCAGGTCCTTGGTCGAGCAGTAGCGCACGCCGTCCATGCCCTCGACGATGAATCCGGCCTCGGCGCCGTCGCCGACCAGCTCCTTGCCGCCGACCTTGGCGCTCTTGAAGAGCGAGAGCTTGGCGGTGTCGATGACCGCGTCGAGGGCGCCGGTCGAGACCGCCACCGCGCCGGCCTCCTGCTTCACGGAGACGCCCGCGATCGGCGCCGGGTTCTTCCCTCCGGTGACGAGCGTGTAGGCCGCCTTGCCCGAGGCGGGCACGTCGGCCTGGAAGCTGACCAGCACCCATTTGGGCGGCTTGCCGTCGCTATCCCAGTGGCGGTTCAGCACCGCGAACTGCGCCGGCACCGGCTTGCCGGCGGCGTCGAGGACGGCGAGCTCCGAGACGTCCTTGATGGCGCCGGCCGGCAGCGGCACGCCGCCCGAGACCGGTTCGGCCGTGCGGGCCACGCCGGCGCGCTCGGTCAGGTTGAGCTTCACGCTCAGTTCGCCGGCGGCAGCCAGTGAAGGGCCCAGAAGAACCGCGCCCAGGACGGCCAGGATCGCTCTCATCGCCTCGTCTCCTTCGCCTGCCAACTTGTCCGAGTCATCCGCACAACCTGCCAATCCCCGGGCACACCTTCTCCGGGCCGGGTTGCCCGGTGGGTTTGCGTCGAAGCTACTTCTTCTTGGCGGCAGCGAGCCGCTTCTTGACCTCGCCGAGCGCCCAGCGGGCTTCGGACTTGACGGTTTCGTCGGGATCGCGCTCGGCCGCGGCCTCCAGCGGCTTGATGCTGTCTTCCCCTCCGCACCCGGCCAGCCCTGCGGTGGCCGCCAGCCGCACCCAGCGGGAGTTGTCGGCCAGCGCCAAGACTAGGCCTCTGCTGGCCTCGGAACGGCCGCTCTGGCCAAGGGCCAGGGCCGCGCGGTAGCGGACGAGCTTCTCGGCCGAGCCCAGGGCCTTCTCGAGGACCGCCATGCCGCTGGCGGTCCCGGCGGCGGCCAGCGCCGAGCCCACCTCCACCTGGCCGGGCTGGTCACAGCTGTCGAGCAGCTTCTCGGCTTCGGCGGCCGCGCTTGTCCCGGCAAGCCGGACCATCGCCGCCGCCTCCGCGGCCAGGGCCTCCGGCTCCTTCTCGACGGCCAGCGCGGCGCGGAGCCCCTCGACCGCCGCCCTGTCGCCCTTGCGGGCGAGCAACCGCGCAGCCTCGGCGCGGACGCCCTCCTTCTCGTCCTTGAGGAAGGCGGAGAGCTCCGCAACCGGCCCCTCGAAGGAGAGCAGTTCCATCAGGCAGCCCTTGGCGCCGTCGATCTTGCCGATGGCCTTCCTGAGTTCCTCGCGGGCCTTGTCGCCCCCGATGGCCATGAGGGCCTGGGGCATCACTCCGCAAGTCATCTTGTTCTTGCAGTTCCACATGATGTCCGCGGCGGTCTCGGCGCTCGGGTCCTTGTCGAGGCGCGCGAGCGCCTCGCGCATGGCCCTGACTCCCTCGTTCTCGTCGAGCGCGCGGCGCTCGACCTTGGGCGCGGCGGTCATGAGCCGGTGCGGCGCCTCGGAGCACGGCCCGCGGCCGTCCAGCTCCATGGCGACCGACAAATTCTCGACCCTCCCGCCCGGCGCGTCGAAGGAGTAGCTCTCGCCACTCCTGGTGACGACGCCGCTCATGGAACGCTCCTGGCCGTCCTGTCGCCAGGCGTGGGTGATCCGGACGCCCGCCTCCGCCGGAGCGCCACCGGCCGGGTCGCAACCCCAGGCGAACCGGGCCTGGACCATCTTGCCGCCTTCGGCGTTCTTCTGCGCCGAGCGGCCCAGCTCGTATTTCACGAAGACCCGCCTGGCGGGCTTCGTGAGAGGGACCTCGGCGTTGCCCTCGAAGCACCAGTGGGCCAGGTACGGCGCCGGGTCACCCTCCCAGAGCAGCTTCCAGCCGGAGGGCTTGTCGATGGCGTACCAGATGCGGTAGGTCTCGTCGGCGGGCACGTCGGAGTCGCTGCGGAAGGAGCCGCCTACCCCGGCCCAGGCGATGCGGCGGCCGGCCGGGACCGGCAGTTCGTAGACGATGTGGCCGGTCGCGCCCTTTTCCTTCGGACCGATCTCGGTATAGGAGCGGCCCTTGACGGCCAGGTCCCTGATCTCGCAGGCGCGCTTGGCCGGGTCCACCTCGACGTCGTAATTGATGGTCTCCTCGAAGACCTCCGCGCCGGGGGCGAAGCTCACCGTCATGCGGTTCTGACCCGCGCGGACCGCCGGGAGGACCTTGGCGTTGAGCTGGCAGGCGGTGTCGATGCCCATGGCCAGCACCCGCGCGTCGCCGGGCGAGGCGGCGGCCAGGAGCTCGAAGCGCACCCGGTAGCCGTAGCGTCCCTCGACGTGCTTCGAGACGTCCACGGCGAAGTCGCTCTCGCCGGCCTTCGCCGCGCTCCAGACCTCCTGCCAGGAGGCACCCTCGTCGGTCGAGACCAGCACCCTGACCGAGTCGGCCTCCGTCTTCCGCAGGCAGCGACCCGAGATCACCGCCGCGCCGGAGACTTCGCGCTTCTCGATGTCCCCGGGCCAGCCGGCGATCACGTAGGGCAGCCACACCCGGAAATCGGCGTGGGCGGTCCTGGCCGCCGCCGCCGGGCCGAAGCCCGGCCCCGCAGCGTCGACGTTCTCGTCGGCGAAGACGCCGGCGGCGTATTGCTGCGCTGCGGCCGACAGGTCCGGCCGGTAGACCAGGAGCCCGTTGCCGAAGCTCTGGGGCGAGCCGTCGTCATTCCGCATCGACTCTGGGTAGAGGTCGGCCTCGTGCTCGAAGGGGCCGGGCCAGGGGTCGACGTAGCCGATCCCCTTGCACTCGCCGGCCAGTCCCGGCTGGCAGTTCCACTTGCCCACGTTCTTCCAGGAGCGGGTGAAGCGCTCGCCGGGCCGCAGGCTCATCTGCATGGGGTGCGTCGTCCGGAACTTGTCGTGCTGGTGGTAGTGGACCGCGTGGTTCATCATGTAGCCGGTGAAGATCTGCTTCTGCTCGTAGATCATCATCGGGCGCTTCACCGCCGGGAAGAAGGGCGTGCTCGGACCTTTGGGATTGAGCACGAGTTCCCGGGCCCGGCCGCCGCGGTAGTCCTCGAGCGAGGCGATCGCGCCATCGCCCAGCCGCGAGAAACCGCGCTGGTCGCTGTCGATGAAGTGCCACCGGCCGTCGAAGTAGGCCTCCCAGATGACGTGCCCGCCGATGCCGCCGGAGCGGGCCTCGATCCCGGCGGCCTGGAGCAGCGCCTCGGCCGGGGCGCGCGCCGCGAAGCAGTAGGTGTAGCCGTAGACGTTGATCAGCTTGTTGGCGTCGTAGACCACGTCGAGCTCGTGGCGCGAGCGGCGGTCCTCCTGCGGTGCCGGCCAGTGGTAGACGTTCTCCCAGCAGTAGCGCCAGACGGCCAGGGCCTTCTCTTCCTGGGTCATGCCCGGCCTGATGATGCCCTTGACGATGGCCTCGGGGCTCGAGGCGTCGACCGTGTGGATGCTGACCACCTTGGGGCTGAGCATTTCCATACGGGCGTTGCCGCCCGCCTCCGTGCAGCCTGTGCAGGACAAGAGCAGGGCAAGCGTACCTGCAGCCGCAGCCGTGAATCTGGCGAGCATTCCGAGCCCTCCGTTGCTCTGATGATAGCCGGCAGTGCGCATCAAGGCAACGATCCGGAGCCTATCGGGCGGCCGCCGGCGCCGGCCGGATCTGCGAGGGCACGGCCACGTTGCGCGGCGGCCCGCCGATGCCGGCGATGCGATCGAGGACCAGCTTCGCCGCGGCGCGGCCCATCTCCACCGGATCCTCCCAGACCCGCCCGCCGACTGTGTCTCCGGCGGTCGGCTGGCCGGCGGCGATCCATTCGATGCGCCCGCCGCGCTTCTCGGCCCAGGCCACCAGTTCCCCGAGCAGGAGCGATCCCGTGCTGAAGGCGGCGGTGGGCTCCGCTCCGTTGGCGGCCAGCTTCTCCAGCCTTCCGCCGAGCTGGAGCTCGCTCTGCCGGGGCTGGAAGACGAGGTCCTCGTCGACCCTGATGCCGGCCTCGCGGTGGGCGCGGCGGTAGCCGGCCAGGCGCTCGAGCGAGCCCTGGTCCGGGGCCATGTAGGCGCGCGAGCCGTGCCGGGCGTGCCCCAGGAAGGCGATGCGCTTGTGGCCGGCGTCGATCAGCGCCTTGGTGCCCAGGTACCCGCCGGACTCGGCGTCGCCGACCACGGAGTCGATCTCGACGCGGTCGGTGTGGTAGTCGACGGACACGGCCGGGAGTCCGGCGGAGAGCACCTCGGCCAGGTGGTCGTCGCTGTCCACGCCGACCAGGGCGATGCCGGCCAGCCCCCTCTGTGCCAGGGCCGCCGGCGTCGGCGGGCGGAACTCCTCGCCGGGCGCGGTCTTGCCGGCCATGCAGAGCACGTCGCGGCCGGCGGCGCGGGCGGTCTCCTGGAGGCCGGCGAAGATGTCGCCGAAGTAGTCCCCGGGGCGCAGCGCCGGGCTGGGGCCGCAGAAGATGACCCCGAGCGGGCCGTCGGGCGTCGAGGCGGCCTTGGCCACGAAGGTGCCGCGGCCCTGCTCGCGGTAGAGGAAGCCCTCGGCGACGAGCTCCCCGATGGCCTTGGCCACGGTCGCGCGGCTGATCGAGTAGCGCCGCACCAGCTCGTGCTCGCTCTCCACGATGTCGCCCGGCTTCGAGCTGCGGATGCGCTTGAGGAGTTCGCGCTTCAGGCTCACGTACTTGGGCAAGCTGGGCTTGGCCATGACTTGTCTCCTCCGAGGCGGTTGCTAGGTTGTCCGGTCAATGTTCATAGGGCTTGTACACCGGAAGCGGGGCAAGGTTGGCGAGGTAATCGCGGTTCAGCTCCGGCAGAACCCCTCCAGGAGGAAGACTGCCGCGACGTTTAGCGCCACGTGGACCAGGATGGTGCTCTCGATCCCCCAGCGCCGGCGCATAAGGCCGAGCAGGATGCCGATTGGCATGATCTGGGCGTACTTCACCCAGGCCGGCTCGACCGCCCCGGAGTGGGCCAACGTCCAGACTGCCGAGGAAAGGAGGATCGCCCACAGCCAGCCGCCGCGGACGCGGCGGAGCCAGTGCTCGAACGCTCCCTGGAGGAACAGTCGGAAGACTATCTCCTCCTTGATGGCCAGCAGCGAGAACACCCAGGCATAGAGCAACTGCCGGCCGAGCGACGATGCATCTGCCTCCATGCCGGGCAGGAGGTTCCTGATCAGCGGCGAGATCCGCGGGGAGGTCAGCCAGAAGAGCCCGGCGGTATAGCCGATCACCGCAGCCGAGGCCAGCAGGACCGTCGCCCAGGGGAGGCGGCTGCCGCCTGACACCGTGCGCCCGGCCTGTTTCCGCCGGCGCCGGCGCAACCAGCCGCGCAGATACGGAAGGCTCGGCTGGCGCAGCCGGACGGCCAGCACCTCGCCGGCCCCCGTGTAGACCAGCCCCTTGCCGACCTCGACGGCCAGGCCGATCAGCCCGCCGATCAGCGCAAAGGCCAGGACCATGGGGCCGGTGAAATCCGGCGACTCGCCGGGCGCCGGCGCCCTCTTGGTCAGCACGTCGATGGTCAGGGCCATGGTTATGATGCCGGCCGGAAGCGCCGCGCCGATGTAGATCCCGGCCAGCCACCTGGTCTTCCAGTTGTGTCGCGTCCGCCTGAAGTACAGGAAGACGGCATAGACGAACATCCCAAGCAGGAAGCCCGATACCAGCAGGCTGGTGAGCAGCACCGGCCAGTTCTGCAGGAGCGTCTCGAAGGTCCTGGCGCTGTCACTCGGAGAGCTTGGGAACATGTCAGGCCCTTTCGCCGCCGAGGTCCATCAGCCGTCCCCGCTCCTGTACCCCGACGGCGTCACCCCCGCCGCCTTGCGGAACAGCCGCGAGAAGTAGTATGGACTCTCGAAGCCGCAGCGCTCCGCGACCTCCTTGATGGACAGCTCCGGGTCGGCCAGCAGGGTCTTGGCCCGCTCGACCCGCGCCTGGATGATGTGGCGCATGGGGCTCGCCGCCGCGTACTCCTTGAAGAGGTGCCGGAGGTAGTCCCTGCTGACGTAGAGCTGCTCGGCCAGCTCCGCAACCGACAGCGCCCCGCCCTCCTCGCGGATCGTCTCGATGGCCCTGGCCACCACCCCGCGAGGCCCGGTCGGGCGGTCCGACTCGGCCGCCGCGCGCTCGACCAGGCCGGCGATCTGCTCGGCCAGTCCCGCGACCACCCGCTCGGTCCCCGGGCCGCGCGCGGCCAGTTCGCGGACCAGTTGGGCACAGGCCCGCCCCAGTGCGCCCCCGCGGTCGGTCCAGGCGCCCTCGAGGCGCTCCAGGCCGCTGCCGGACAGCCCGACGCAGATCGAGCACAGGTCGGTGTGGTTCCGCTGGTCGTGGGCCGCGCCGGCCGGGGTGACCGTGAAGACGCCGCGGCTCACGCGGTGGGTCCGGCCGGCCACGGTGCTCGTCCCCGTGCCCTCGGTGTAGTAGACGACCTCGAGCGCACCGTGGGTGTGGAAGCGCACGTCGCGCCCGCGCAGGCACCGGTGGGTGTTGCAGAAGTCCAGGCGCATGGGCCCCCGTCCGAAAAGTGCAGGCCTTTGACCGTCCCGTGCATTCCCCGGGAAGCCGGCGGGGGTATTCTATGGTCAGCGGGGGAGCCCGCAAGGAGGAAGCGCCAGTGGCTGCGAAACCCATCCCGGTGATCCTGGACACCGACATCGGCACGGACATCGACGACACCTGGGCGCTGGCCATGCTGCTGAGGTGCCCGGAGCTGGACCTGCGCCTGGTCACCGCCTCGACCGGCGACGTGGCCTACCGGGCGCGGCTGACCGCCAAGCTCCTCCGGGACTTCGGCCGCCCCGACGTGCCGGTGGGCATCGGGCTGCCCACCGACATGAAGCCGGGGCACCGCACCCAGCTGCCGTGCGCGGAGGGCTTCGACCTGGCCGCCCACCCCGGCGGGGTCCGCCAGGACGGGGCCGAGGCCCTGGTCCGGGCGATCATGGAGTCGCCGGAACCGGTGACGGTCCTGGCCATCGGCCCGCTGACCACCGTGGCCGCGGCTCTGGAGCGCGAGCCGGGCATTGCCGGCCGGGCGCGCTTCGTGGGCATGCACGGCTCGATCGCCTGGAGCCACCACGAAGGCCACCGGCCGATCGCCGAGTACAACGTGGTCCACGACGCGCCGGCCGCCCGACGGGTCTTCTCCGCGTCGTGGCCCAAGGTGGTCACTCCGCTCGACACCTGCGGCCGGGTGCGGCTGATGGGCGACAAGTACCGCGCGGTGGCCGGCTCGCCGGACCCCTTCGCCCGGACGGTGATCGCGAACTACGAGGTCTGGAAGCGCTCCGGCGGATGGGTCAAGGACGCCGCCGCCAGTTCCATCCTCTTCGACTGCGTGGCCGTGTACCTGGCCTTCGCCGAGGGCCTCCTGGAGATGCGGGAGATGCCGCTCGCCGTGTCCGAAGACGGCTTCACCCGCCAGGACCCGGCCGGGAGCGCCTGCCGCGTCGCGACGGCCTGGCGCGACCTGCCGGCCTTCGAAGACCTGATCGTCGACCGCCTGACCTCCGGACCGCGCGGGAGCGCCGGGGCGTGACCCCCCGCGAACGCTTCCGGGCGGTCATGGACTTCCGGCCCGCCGACCGGCTGCCGGCCATGGAATGGATCTGCTGGTGGGACCAGACCCTGGAGCGCTGGAAGCGCGAGGGCCTGCCCGCCGGGCTCTCCCGCGAGGACCTGCTGCGCCGCTTCGGCCTGGACGTCCACGAGTGGGTCTGGCTGAGCCCGCGCTACCGGAAGGTCTTCCGCGCGGCGTTGCCCGCCGGGCACGAGCGCAGCCGGGGCGTCATCGCGACCGAAGCCGACTACGACCGGCTGGTGGCGCCGGCCATGGCCGCCCCGGAGGTCGACCGCGAGCGCCTGGCGCAGATCGCCGCGCGGCAGGCCCGCGGGGAGGTCGTGGTCTGGCTGCAGTTCGACGGCTTCTTCTGGTTCCCGCGCGAGATATTCGGGGTCGAGCGACACCTCTACGCCTTCTACGACCAGCCGGAGCTCATGCGCCGGATGAACGAGGACCTCTGCGCCTACAACCTGGCCTGCCTGCGCCAGGTCCTGGATGTCCTCGCCCCCGACGTGCTGACCTTCGCGGAGGACCTGTCCTACAACCACGGGCCGATGCTCAGCCGGGAGCAGTTCGACGAGTTCGTCGCGCCGTACTACCGGCGGATCGTCCCGGTCGCCAAGGCCGCCGGCGCAATCCCGATGGTCGACACCGACGGCGACGTCTCCCCCGTGATCCCCTGGCTGGAGGCCGCCGGCATCGAGGGCTGCCTGCCGCTCGAGCGCATGGCCGGCGTGGACGTGAACGAACTGCGCCGGCGCCACCCGCGCTGGCGGATGATAGGCGGGTTCGACAAGACGGTCATGCACCGCGGCGAGGCGGCGGTCCGCGCGGAGTTCGACCGTCTGCTGCCGGCCATGCGCGCCGGCGGCTACGTGCCCACCACCGACCACCAGACGCCGCCGGAGGTCAGCCTGAATGACTACTGCCAGTACGCCAGCATTCTCCAGGAGCACTGCCGCCTCGCCGCGCCGGCCGGCGGATGACGGGAACCGCGGCCGGATGAACCATCGCGAGCGCTTCCGGGCGATCATGGACTTCCGGCCGTTCGACCGTCCCCCGGTCTGGTTCTTCGGCACCTGGCGCGAGACCGCCGAGCGCTGGCGCCGCGAGGGCTGGCGCGAAGGCCAGACCCTGGCCGAGGCCACCGGCATGGACCCCGACTGGGAGGACGGCATGTGGGAGGCCCACGGCCTGGTCCGGGTCTCGCCGCTCTCTCCGGAGAAGAGCGCCGTCCTGGAGGAGACCGACGAATACCGCGTGGTCCGAACCTCGCTCGGCGCAGTGCTCAAGGAGGGCAAGGCGGCCAGCTCCATACCCCAGCACATCGAGGAGGCGCTCAAACCCACCCGCGAGTCCTGGGAGCGGTTCAAGCGCTTCCTCGATCCGCACGACCCCGCGCGCCGGCCGGCCGGCTGGGAGGCGACGGCCGATGCCCTGGCGCGGCGCGAGCGCACAACCTGCTTCCTCGCCGGGAGCCTCTACGGCTGGCCGCGCAACTGGCTGGGCACCGAGGGCGTCTCCTACCTGCCCTACGACGACCCGGCGCTCTTCGAGGAGATCATCGAGTACGTCAGCGAGTACTTCATGGCCCTCTACCGCCCCGTGCTGGCCCGGGCCCAGTTCGACTTCGCCTACTTCTTCGAGGACTGCTGCTTCAACACCGGGCCGCTCTTCTCCCCCGAGATCTACCGCAAGTTCTACGACCGGCACTACCGGCGGATGATCGACTTCTACCACTCGGCCGGCGTGCGCTTCGTGATGATCGACAGCGACGGGAAGGTCGACGACCTGCTGCCGTGCTGGCTGGATTCGGGTTTCGACATTGTCTTCCCCATCGAGGTCGGCACCTGGAAGGCCAACCCGCGCGCCTTCCGACGCAAGTACGGCCGGCGGGTGCGCATGCTCGGCGGCGTGGACAAGCACGTCATCCCCAGGGGCGAGGCGGCCATCCGGGCCGAGCTCGACCCGCTCCGGGGGCTCGTCGCGGAGGGCGGCTACATCCCCATCCCCGACCACCGCATCCCGCCGGACTGTTCGCTGGAGCAGTTCCGGACCTACGTCGGGGTGTTCAAGGAGGTGTTCGGAGCCGGATAGCCCGGGTGCGTGACGCTTTAGGCAACCAAAAACGGCTGTCTCTCGCCAAGCCGCCAAGCCGCAAAGAACAGCGCCGGCTGCGGTCTTCTCTGTCGAGAGAGAAGAGGCCCAGCAGTTCTTGGCGTTCTTGGCGGCTTGGCGTGAGAATTGCCGTTGTGGCCCCTCCCTGGGATTCGTCGCCTATCGTATCATGCACCCGGATAGCCCCCGCCCTGCCCCCTGGCGCCACCCGACCGTCGTGGTAGAATGGCACACGGAACCCTCCGCACTGCCAGAAGGGACGGCCCCATGACCTCCACCCCCCACCCTCCACCCTCCACCATCTCTTCCCCCCCCAAGAAGATCATCTGCTTCGGCGACAGCCTGACTTCCTGTGGCGGCGAGAACGGGCGATTCAGCGACATCCTCGCGGAGCGCTTCCCCGGACACCTCTTCGTGAACAAAGGCGTCGGCGGCGACAAGCTCGCCGACGCCCTGGCTCGCCTGGAGGCAGACGTCCTGGCCGATCGGCCGGACATCGTCCTCGTCGAGTTCGGCGCCAACGACTGGTGGCACGAGGAGCGTCCGCCCGAGGCCTGGGCCGCCGACATCGACGCCATCCTCGGCGCGGTTCGCGGAATCGGCGCCCGGCCGGTCCTGCTCGGCGTCTTCGGCCCGTACCTCGACGACGCCGGCCGGCGCGTCGAGAAGGAGTACGGCATCGACGAGCGCGCCGTGGCCTTCCGCGCCATGGAGGCAGAGCTCGCCCGGAAGCACGGCTGCCCCTATGTGCCGAACATCCAGGAACGGATCATCGGCCGCCGGATCTGCTGGCTAGACCGGAACCACCCCAACGAGTACGGCAACCGCTGCGTGGCCGACGCCGTCGAGCCGGTCCTGGCCGGCATGCTCGGCGCCGCTCCGCGGCCGGTCCGCAAGCCGACCCTCGCGACCATCCGCGACTTCTGGCGGGAGGCGGTGGCCTCCGAGCCGGACCGACCGGCGGTCGTCGATGGCGCGCGGCGGCTGACCTACGGCCAGGCCGACGAGCTGGTCGAGCGCGTCGCCGCGAACCTCGTGCGGCTCTCCGGGGCCGCGCGCCCGAAGGTCGCGGCCTTCCTGCCCAACTGCCTGGAATACTACCTGCTCTACTGGGCGACGGTGCGCCTGGGCGGGCTGGTGGTGCCGCTCAATACCTGGCTCAAGCCCGACAGCCTCGAGGGCATCTGCCGGAGCGTCCGGCCGGACGTTCTCGTGGTGAAGACGCCCGCCGACCGTGCCCCGCTCGAGGCCGCCGCGGTCGCGCCGCCCCGTGCGGTCATCGCCCTCGACCCGCAGGGTTCGACTCTCACCGGATGGGAGGCGCTCCTGGCCGACGCCCCGCGGCCGGAGCTGGCCCCCATCGCGCCGGACGACCCGGCCATCGTCATGCACACCTCCGGGACCACCGCGGTCCCCAAGGGCGCAGTGATGCGCCACAGCGACCTGCTCTTCAACGTGATGACCACCATCAACGCCCACCAGTTCGGCCGGAACGACGTGCATCTGCTGGTGAACCCGATGTTCCACTGCACGGCGCTCTACAGCTCGCTGCCCACCGCGGCCTACACCCGGACGCCGGTGATCATCGCCAGCCCCACCGAGCCGGCCAAGCTCATGGAGCTGGTGGCGCGAGAGCGCATCAGCACCTTCCTGAGCGTGCCCACCGTCTTCCAGCAGCTCCTCAAGGTCGAGAACCTGTCCGGATACAATAAGTCCTCGCTGCGCCTTATGGCCTACGCGGGCAGCCCCATGCCGGTGGCCACCATCCGGGCGCTGGCCGAGAGCTTCCCGGGCGTCGAGCTCCACAACTTCTTCGGCCTGACCGAGACGATCAGCATGACCCACGTGCTCACCGGCGAGGAGGCCGGCGAGCGCCCGGACTCCATCGGCCGGCTGCTGCCCTTCGTGGAGGCCAAGGTGGTCGACGAGCACGACGCGGATCTGCCCGCCGGCGGCGTCGGCGAGTTGCTCTTCGCCCGCGAGAACGTCATCCCCGGGTACTACAACGACCCGGGGCGGCTGGCCGGGTCGCTCGTCACCATCGGCGGGCGGGAGTGGTTCCGGACCGGCGACCTGGCCATGGTCGACGCCGACGGCTACTTCTTCATCAAGGGCCGCAAGAAGGACATGATCATCGTCGGCGGCGAGAACGTCTTCGCCGCGGAGGTCGAGGCCTGCCTCATGGCCCACCCCGGCGTGGAGGAGGCCGCGGTCAAGGGCGCCCCGGCCACCGGGGCCGGCGCCTTCCTCGGCGAGGTGGTCGAGGCCTACGTGGTCCGCCGCGACCCGGCGCTCACCGCTCAGGCGCTCCGCAAGCACTGCTACGACCGGCTGCCCAGCTACAAGGTGCCCGGGCGGGTCTTCTTCCTGGAGCGCCTGCCGCGCAACCCGGCGGGGAAGGTGGTCAAGGCGGAGCTGAAGGGCTGAGCGGAAATTCAGCCGCAAAGAAGCGCAAGAGGCGCAAAGAGAACGACATTCTTGCCGCAGATCAACGCATATGACAATGGCGCGGGGGATGGAGCGTCTGGCTCTCTCCGCACTCCGAGCCTCCGCTTCCATCCCTGTCTGCGTTCATCTGCGTGCATCTGCGGTTGAGAACGCCACCGTCGTTGACGGGAGCCCTTCGCGCTTCTTGCCCTTCGACTTCGCTCAGGGCCTGGGCCGTGAGCCTGTCGAACGGCGCATCTTTGCGGCTGGAGAAGCTTCCTAGAACTCCCCCTCGTCCACCGGCGGCGGCTTGGGCTTGGGGGTCGTATCGGGCGGTGGCGGCGGAGGCGGCGGGGCCTTGCCCATCAGTTGTTCGACCCAGGCGCGCTCCAGGGTGCCGGCGATGCGCAGGTTGCGGAATTCGACGTCGCCCTCGTAGGCGCGGAGGCCGACCTGCCCGGCGGTGAACTGCGCGTCCTTGGCTTCGAGGGCCTGGTTGCCGACCGGGGCCCGGATCTGCCCGTTCGCGAAGCCGATGCCCATCGAGCCGCGCCGGTCCCGGGCGAAGGGCGAAGGCACGGTCCTGCCAAGCCAGGAGAACCCGCCGGCGCTGCACTTCTGCAGGCTGGCATTGCCGTGGTAGAGCCCGACGATTTCGAAGAAGTTGCCGGCCCCGTCGGAGCAGACGGTCAGGCAGGCCGCGGCCTCGCCGCCGGAGGTCAGCATCGCGAAGTCCACAGCGGCGGTCACCGAGGAGAAACGGCCCGGAACCAGCGCGACTTGGTGCGTCTTGAGGAGGCGCAGGCCGCCATCGGCCACCTTGAGCGAACCCTTCCTGCCGCCGAAGGCCCAGTCGCTCAAGGCGAAATCCCCAGCCTCCTTCTCGTCCTTGAACTCGTAGAGCAGTTCCAGGTAGAGAGTCCGGGGATCGAACCTGACGACTTTGCCCTTGTAGAGCGCACCAATCTTGGCGGTCAGGGCGGCGTCGGCGTCAGCGGGCGGCGGAGGGGGTGGTGGCGGGGCCTTGGGCTGTTCCTTGGGCGGCTCCGCGGGGGCGGCCTCGACGGCGAGCGCCGCGGCCGGAGCCGCAAGAAGCACGGCGAACAGAGCGGCAATGACCCGATGCAGCATCACTTTACCTCCGCGGAGCATTGTCGCCGGGGCCACGGCTGAAGCAAGAGCCTTGTCAGCCGCAAAAGGGCACAAGAAGCGCAAGGGGATCGGAACCGAGACAGAGTCCGAGCCAGGCGCTGAACGATGGCGTTGTTGTTTCCGAGAGCCCTCTTGCGCCTTTTGCGCCTCTTTGCGGCCAAATGCGGGGCTCAGCTACGGCCCCCAACCGCTCCACGGCCCGGCTGGAGCGGCGTCGGCGAACCGCCAGTCGACGAGGTCCTTGCCGGAGAGCTTCAGGTAGTCGCGCACCGCCGGCGAGAGGTCGATGCCGGCCCGGCCCTGCCCCTCCGCCCTCGGGCGGCATTCCCCGAGGACGTAGTCCCGATCGTCCACGTACCAGGGGCCGACATCCTCCACTTGGCAGAAGCAGCTCCGGCCCCCGGCGCGGACCTCCACCCAGCGGCCGCGGAGGGCCGACTTCGCTCCTGGGCGGCCGGCGACGTCGTTGTAGGGGAGCGCGCAGTAGAACGGGTTCAGCTTGGGAGTGAACCCGGCGGGCAGGAAACCGTCGCGTCGCTTTGGGTCGTCGACGCCGCCGAAGCTCCGCACCCACTGCGCGTCCCAGGCGCTGGCCTCGTTGCCCGGCTCGCCGACCCAGAAGACGGTGGCGAGGATGTTGCGGTGCCAGGGGGCAGCGGCTCGCGCCGGCGCCTGCCGCGGGGCGCAGCCGGCGAGGGCAGTGATGAGCGCGGTGGCCAGTGTTAAGCGGGAGGTCATGGTCGGGCATCCGTTTCCGCACGGTGAATCTTCCCCAGCGCTTCGATGGCTACTTTGTGAACCCAGTCCTCTGGGCTATCCAGGAGTTGCTGGAGCGGCTCCTCGGCGCGCTTGTCGCCGAGGTCGCCGAGGATTTCAGCGGCATAGCCCCTGACCAGGTCGTCGTTGTCGGCGAGTGCTCCGATCAGTGGTAGCACCATGTTGGGGTCCCTCGTCCCACTGAGCATACAGAGCGCGAACAAACGCGGGCCCGTTTCGCGGATTTCCAGCAGATACAGTAGCATTTCGATGGCGCACAGGTTGGTTACGGGCTGCTCCCGGCAACGCAGGGGCCGTGCCTCACGCGGGGCTTTGACAACTTCGATCAGCAACTCCATGTCCGGTCCCAGTATCCGCCGCAACGACCTCTCGGCGGAGGTCATGCAGTAATGGTAGCTGGGGTCGATGGTCTGCGCCGGGCACATGGCCTTGACCAACGGACGCACTACCCGCGGATCGTCGAACTTCCCAAGGGCTTCGATCACCGACCAGGCCGGACCGAGGTCCTTCCTGCCCAGGGCGGCGAGCAACCCGGGGATAGCCTCGGGGTCGCGGATCTCACCGAGGGCGAAGGCCGCGGACAGCGCCAGCATCGGGGCTTCTACGCGCAGGGATTCGAGCAGCAGTGGGATGTGCGCTGCGGATGACGATCCAAAGCGACACAGCGACCGGAGGGCATAGTGGTGGAGCGCCATGCCCCGATTCTCAGGCGAGGCCAGGGCCACGACCTCTTCGCGAGTCCAGCCGGCATCTGGCTCCATGGGCGTATAGTAGAGAGCATCATGGGACTGGCGGGCAGTCGAGGGGTCGGTGGAGTTAAGTGCGACCTCCAAGTCCGGAACTGCTCGGTCCCCGCACTCAACCAAGAGATGCGCAAGATACTCCTTGGCCGGGGCCATGCGTTCCGGCAGTCGGCGATACAGTCGGAGCTTGGCCAGGGCCGCTTCGCGCCCGCCAAGCCGCCGCACCGCATCGCGACCGCTCCCCCCCCAGAGGGATCCTATGGCGCGCCGCACCTGATAGCAGGGAACGATAACGCTGGCGACGAACCAAACCAGCCCCAGCGCCAGCAGGATGCCGAGCGACCACAGAACCATCGGTCGCCAGGTGCGCAGCGGCGGGGCGGGGGAGGACGGGGCCGGCTCGGTCACTTCGACGCCTCCCCGCCCAGGCTCTTCTCGCCGGTCAGATCCTTGGCGAACCGCCGGCGAACATATGCGACTATCTCCTGTGCCGCGCACTGGAATCTGGGATCCGCCGCCTTCAGCGCAGGGGGCTCCATGTTCGCCACCAAACCTCTGGGGCCAGATGCCAGGTCATCGTAGCGGTATCCTTCGATGTCGTCGGTCCTCCACACATCGTCCCCGATGTACCGGGCGATCCCATCCAACGATCTGAGAACGTCTTCGTCCGGCCACTGGTCAAGCCGCCGATAGAGTTTGGCGCGCCCCGCGGCGGGACCGATGGCCACCTGCCAGAGCCAGAGCGGGCCACAGAGCCCTTGTTTGTGATACATGATCAAGGCATCTATGGCGTTTCCGTCGCCCCGCCGGGCGGCCTCGGAGACCAGTTCAACCCACTCTCCAGCGCCCCGGTCGTCTGTCCGCGTGGCGCTGCGCACCTGGTGGATGGCGTACTGTAGCCGAAGATGGGGATAAAGGACGACGCCGAGCCCGACCAGCGTTGCGACGATGCCCAGGCCGATGTAGAAACCCGTCAGGCTCCGGTTGCGCTTGGGCGGCTCGTAGACCGGCGCGTCGAGGGTCTCGGCGAGCTTCGGATCGTTGCCTTCGGGCATGGCTTTCACCGCGGTTTCCGAACCCTGACGATCAGGAAGTAGGCGATCTCCCGCGCGTCGGCCTCCTCGGGGTGCTCGCGGAGGGTCGCGTCGTCCGGGGTGGGCTCGGCGAACTCCTCGAGGACGAAGCCCTTGGCAAGTAACAAGTTCAGCCAGCTGCCCAGCGTGCGTTTGAAGTAGAGGACCCGGAACTTCGGGAAGCGCGCGCGCAGTTCCTCCGGCGCGGCGCCGAAGCACCACTCGTCCACCGTGACCTGGCCGTCGCCGCTGAAGTAGTCGCCGACGGTCAGCGCCGTGCGCCGGCCGGCCTCGTCCTTGAGCCAGCCCCACTTGCTGGTCTGGAAGCACGGGTGGGTGATCGAGAACTGCAGGAAGCCGCCGGGCCGCAGGACGCGGAAGGCCTCGGCTACCGCCGAGTCCTGGTCGGCCACGTCCTGGAGGCACATGAAGGAGGTGGCGAAGTCGAAGCACGCGTCGGCGTGGGGCAGCGCCGTGGCGCTGGCCACCTGGTAGCCGATGCCCAGCGGCTCGGAGCGCTCGGCTTCCGCGGCGTGGCGGATGAAGGTCGGCGCCGCGTCGAGCGCGGTCATCAGCGCCCCGCGGCGCGCGAGCAACCGGGTGTTGTGCCCCTCGCCGCAGCCGATGTCGAGCCCGCGAAGGCCGCGCACCTCGGGCAGGATGCGCATGAAGGTCGGGGTGTTGAAGAGGTCACGGCAGCGGTCGTAGCCGGCCCGGGATAGCTTCGTCCAGGCCTCGGCGTTCCGCTCCCAGGCGCGGACCGACTCGGCGTGGAGTTCCTCCGGAGTGCGGCCCTCGGGCGTGCCGGACATCGCAATTCCTCCCGGACAGCGCTTGTCTGCCGGCGGCGATTCTCGCCGGCGGGATGCCAGCCGCAAGTCCAATGTCAATCGGCCGGCGTCTTCCCTCGAAACCCTGCCCTGGCACCCGCCGGCCACCGGGCTATGATGCCCGCATGGAACCAGCCCCCCAGCAAGAGCCGCTCCGACCTGCCCGTCGGACTGTCAGGCGGATGCTCCTGGCCGCCGGGGTAGTCCTCGCCTTTCTCGCGGTCTGGTACGCCATCGGCCGCATGACCAGCCCGCTGCGGGCGGCGCGGTCCTTCGGCCCAGAGGGAGCCCCGTCCGCCGCTCCGGCCGCGACGGACAGGCTGCGCATCGGCACCTACAACATCGCCCACGGGCGCGGACTGGCCGACAGCAACTGGGCCGGCCGGGACCGCCAGGCGAGCGCCGAGCGGCTCCGGGCCATCGCCGGCCTGCTGGCCGAGCAGCGGCTGGACGTCGTCGTCCTCAATGAGGCGGACTTCGGCAGCACCTGGAGCCGCGGCGTCAACCAGGCCGAGGCCATCGCCCGCGAGGCGGGGTTCCCCTGGCGCGCCGAGGGGCGGAACATCGACGTGGGCATGCCGTTCATGGCCTTGCGCTTCGGCAACGCCGTGCTCAGCCGCTTCCCCATCGTCGAGGCCCGGGCCGTCGACTACCCCGCCCGCTCGGGCTTCGAGGCCGCGGCCGCCGGCAAGAAGCGCGGGCTGCTCTGCACCCTGGAGCTGCCCGGCGGCCGGCGCGTGCGGCTGCTCGCCGTGCACCTGGAGCACCGCGACGAGCCGGTGCGCATCGCCTCCGCCGCGGTCATCGCCGGACTGGCCGCCGAGCCGGGTCCGCCGCTCATCGCCGCCGGCGACTTCAACTCGATGCCCGAGGGTTGGCCTCGCGCGTCGCGCGGGGCCGGAGGCCGCACCGCCATCTCCGCCCTGCTGGCCGACGGCCGGTTCTCGACTGCGCTCGACACCCCTCCCGGCGAAGCCGACTTCACCTTCTCCTCGGACCGCCCGCGCATGGTCATCGACTGGATCCTGGCACCGCCGGGGCACAGGATCACCCGGCAGCGGGCGCTGGACTCGCAGCTCTCCGACCACCGGCCGGTGGTGGCAGAGATCGCACTGCCGGGGCCGACGGGCAGCGTCGGATTGAGGTAAGAGCAAGTCTTCTTGACACCGACCGCCATACGGCCCATGATAGCTGTGCCATGCAAGCACCGCGAAAGACTGGGGATAGCGCCGCCAGCCGCCGGACGCGTCGCCTGGAGAAACGCCACAGGGCGGGTTGCGCCCGGCATCCCGCGAAGGCTGGGGAGTTCGATGTGTGGACGCCGGAGCAGCGCTGGGGCAAGGGCTGAGAGGGACGAACCGCGAGTCGGCTGCGTCTGCGCCCGCCATCGCCCGCCGCCATTGCCCATTGCCGTCCTCTGCATGTTGCGTGTTGGATGTTGGCTGTTGCATGTTGAATGTTGGCCGTGGTTTTCCCGCTGACCTCCCGCCCCCCCGGCTGGTTAGATTTCCCTCATGGCCGTCGACCCCCTCCCCTTACCTTGATAAGCCTCCCGCCGAGGCTTAGAATCCGGCCGTCGCCGTTCATCTGGAGGACTTTCATGACGCTCTCCGCCCTGCCCTTCCTGCGCGCCCTGGCCCTGCCGGCCGCCGGGCTGCTGGCCCTCTCCGGATGCACCGGAGGAGGCCAAGCTCCGTCCGCAACGTCCGCTCCGGCCGCGCCGACGCCCGCAGTTCCCGAGGCCGCCAAGCCGGCTCCGGCCGACAAACCCGCCGATACCGCCAAGGACCCGGCCGCCAAGCCCGCCGCTCCGGCCGATACGGCCAAGAAGGACCCGGCGCCGGCCAAGGCCCCCGAGCCGCCCAAGCCCCTGCCGCCGGCCAGCCCCGAGTCGGTCGCCAAGGTCAAGGCGCTGATGAACCGCATGGACAGCGAGGCCGCCGAGGAGCGCGAGGCCGCCTGGAAGGACCTGCGCGACATGGGCGACCTGGCCACCCCGGCCCTGGTCGGCGTGCTCAAGGAGGGCAAGGCCTCGGAGCGCCGCAACGCCGCCAAGGCCATCGGGCTGCTCAAGGACAAGGCCGCCGCCGACGCGCTCCGCGCCGCGCTGGCCGACACCGACGCCGAGGTCCGCTGGCACTCCGCCCGGGCGCTGGGCGAGCTGGCCGACACGGCCTCCCGCGACCCCCTGATCAAGCTGGTCAAGGAGGACAAGGACGCCGACGTCCGCGAGCACGCCGCCTACGCCCTGGCCAACATGGGCGTCGAGGACGGCTTCACCTGGTTCCGCGAGGAGCTCAAGGCCCCGGAGGCCTCCCGGCGCAGCCGCGCGGTCAAGGCCCTGGGCAAGTACGGGCGCGAGAAGTACATCCCCGACCTGGCCGGCGCCCTCAAGGACAAGGAAGCCCGGGTGCGCACCGAGGTCGTCATCCAGCTGGGCGACATCCGCCACAAGGACACCGTGGAGCCGCTCATCGCCGCGCTCGGCGACGAGGAGTACAAGATCCGCGAGCGGGCCCGCAGCGCCCTCGAGAAGCTCACCCTGGTCGACGACCTCGGCTCGGACAAGGCCAAGTGGGAGGAATGGTGGGCCGAGAGCAAGGCGAAGTTCAAGGTCTCGGCCACCGGCAAGCCCGATCCCCACGCCTGGGAGAACGCCGTGGCCATCAAGGGCGACGCCGACTACAAGAAGAACGTGGAGGAGTCCAAGGGCCTGGTGGCCTTGATCGTCCACGTCCCGGCCGCCCCCGACAGCATCCGCGCCTCGCGGGCGCTGGACAAGCTGGCCGCCGCCCTCAAGGGCAAACTGGTGGTCTGCGCAGCGGAGGCCCAGCCCAACATGGCCACCGTCCGCAGGCTCGGGATCAAGGAGGCCCCCACGGTCATCGTCTACCAGGACGGAAAGCGGCTGGAGACGGTGGTCGGGGCCAAGACCGCCGCCGAGTACAAGACCGTCCTGGAAGAGCACGTGGCCGGCACCCGCAAGATCGACGAGGAGAAGGAGAAGGCCCTGCGCCCGCCCGACCCCTACGCCTGGAAGAACGCCGTGGCCATCAAGGGCGACGCCGACTACAAGAAGCTGGTCGACGAATCCAAGGGCCTGGTGGCCGTGGTCTTCCACGTCGCCACCCCCGACTGCATCAAGGTGGGCCCGGGGCTCGACAAGCTCGCCACCAGGCTCCAGGGCAAGCTGACCATCTGCGAGGCGGAGGCCCAGGCCAACATGGCCACCGTCCGCAAGCTGGGGCTCAAGGAGGCCCCCACGGTCATCGTCTACAAGGACGGCAAACGGCTGGAGACGGTGGCCGGCGCCAAGGACGACGATGAGTACAAGACCATCCTGGAGGAGCACATCGCCGGCACCCGCAAGGTCGACGAGGAGAAGGAGAAGGCCCTGCAGCCGGCGCCCAAGCCGGTCCCGGAGTTCCCGGACGTCAAGGACGCGGCCGAGTTCAAGGCCAAGGTCGAGGAGTCCAAGGGGCTGGTGCTCGTCGACTTCCACGCCGACTGGTGCGGGTGGTGCCACAAGCTCACGCCGATCCTCAACAAGCTGGCCAAGGACTACCAGGGCAAGCTGGCCATCGTGGGCATCGACGCGGACGCCAACCCCAAGCTCAAGGAGCGCTTCGGGGTCGAAGGCCTGCCCACCCTGCTGGTCTTCCGGGACGGCAAGCTCGCCGAGACGCTGGTGGGCTTCAAGCCCGAGGAGGAGCTGAAGAAGATCCTCGACGGGCACGTGGCCGGCACGCGCAAGGTCGAGGCCGAAGGAGCTGCCAAGTGAGAAGCGCCCTGATGCTCAAGCTGGCCATGACCGCCGCCCTCCTGGCAGCGGCCCCCGCCGGCGCGGTCGAGGTGCTGGCCCGGCCGGTCGAGGGCGACGACGTCCGCGGCACGCTCTCCGGCCTGGACGGCAAGGCGCTGCTGGTCGCCCCCGAGGGGACGCAGCCCCGCAAGCTGGACCTGGCCGACCTCATGGCCATCGAGTTCATCGGGGCGGCCGCGCCCGCCAGCGAGGGCTGCGCGCAGCTCTTCACCGCCTCCGGGGACGTGATCCCCGCGAAGCTCGAGGCCGACGCCGGCGGGAAGATCACCGCGTCGAGCCCCTGGGCCGGCAAGTTCCAGGTCAGCAGCAAGGCCCTGGCCGGCGTGCTGCTGCCCGCCGGGCTCAAGGACGCGAAGGCCCGCCGGGAGCTGGCCAAGCCCGGACGCCGCAAGGACAAGATCTTCCTGCTCAACGACGAGATGGAGGGGACCTTCGAGGGCTTCGCCGGCGACAGCCTCAAGTTCAAGTCCGACGTGCTCGGCACGGCCGAGTACAAGCTGGCTGAGGTGGCCGCCGTGGCCTTCGCCGAGCTCGGCGAATCCCCGGCGCCCGCCGGCATCCGCTGCACCGCGGACCTGGCCGGCGGCGGCAGCGTCTCGGGCCTGCCGGTCAAGCTCGAGGACGGCGCCATCCTCTGGCGCACTGACGACGGCATCGACCTGCGCCTGGTGGCCTCTACGGTGAAGACCATCCGGGTGCGCAGCGACCGGCTGGTCTACCTCTCCGAGCTGGCCCCCAAGGCGGTGGAGGAGAAGCCCTTCGTGGAGGGGCTGCCCTTCGTGTGGAAGTTCCGCAACGACGTGGACGTGCTCGGCCGGCCGCTGGTCCTCGGCGGGGTGGCCTTCCCGCGCGGCCTCGGCACGGCGGCCAGCACCAAGCTGACCTACAACCTGGAGGGCTCCGCTTTCAGACACTTCAGGGCCTCCGTCGGCGTCTGCGACTCGGCCGCCCCCGGCGGCAAGACCGCCTTCCGCGTGCTGGTCGACGGCAAGGAGGCGTTCGCCGCCAAGCCCCTGCTGTCCCGCGGCGACAAGCCGGTCAAGGTGGATGTCAAGCTCGAGAAGGCCAAGGAGCTCACCCTGATCGTCGACTTCGGCGACGGCTCCGACCTCGGCGACATCGGCGGATGGGGCGACGCGCGCCTCGTGAAGTAGCCGGGGACAGACGGGGCTTTCACCGCAGAGGGCGCGGAGAACGCAGAGGACAACGGCCTTTGCGGGTGCTTTCCCGAAAGCCCAAGGCCGAAAGCCCATCTGAAGGGAAGAACATGAAACTTCGCACCAACGCAGACCGTCTGGTCAAGCTCGCCGTGGCCGCCAAAGTGGCCCAGCCCATCCTGCGCGGGTACCAGATCTCGCCTACCGGGGCCCCGAAGATCTGGCCGGTACTCGGCGGCATCGTCTACAACGTGAAGTGCGGCGACCCGGCCGTGGGCTGGGTCGGCGATCACATCGAGCCGGCCGCCGCCCTGGAGCTGGCCCGCACCGACGGCGACGCCATCCGGGCGCTCAACAGCTGCGCGCAGATCGGCAACGCCGCGCGGGTTACTGGCGGCGCGGCCAAAGGCGCGCGCGGCGTGGTCACCGGCAAGCACGGCGGCATCGAGCACGTCCATGTCGATTTCGCCCAGGCCGACCTCGAGAAGCTGGCCATCGGCGACCAGGTCCAGATCGAGGCCTGGGGCCTGGGCCTCGAGCTGGCCGACTTCCCGGAGGTCAAGGTCATGAACCTCGACCCTGGACTGCTCGCCAGGCTGGGGCTCGGCGCCTCCGGCGGGAAGCTGACCGTGCCCGTGACCATGGAGGTGCCCGCGGAGATCATGGGCTCCGGGCTCGGCCAGAACCAGTGCCAGTCGGGCGACTACGACATCCAGCTCTCCGACCCGGCCTCGGTGAAGAAGTGGGGCCTCGACCGCCTGCGCCTGGGAGACTTCGTGGCGGTGATCGACGCCGACCACAGCTACGGGCGCATCTTCCGGAAGGGCGCGGTCTCGGTGGGCGTGGTGGTCCACGCCGACTGCGTGGGCGCCGGCCACGGACCGGGTCTGACCACCGTGTTCACCAGCGCCAAGGGGCGCATCCAGCCGAGGATCTCCAAGCGCGCCAACATCGCGGAGATCATGGGCATCGGGCGCGCGCGGGGCCGGACGCGGTAGCGACCTCCGGCGGTTGCCAAGCCACCGCGTTCTCCTATAATACGGCGGTTCGATCAATGGAGAATCCGCCATGAGCGATCCCGTAAACGCCAACCTCACCCCCAGCCCCACCCCCACATCGCCCCCCAACGCCGCCCCGGCCGGCTCCGAGGGCATCCTCGGACGCTTCCCGGGCATCCGCCCGGTCTCCTCCCCCCCCGCCCTCTTCACCATTAATGGCTTCGGGCTGGGGGTGTACGGCCGGCGGGACCACGACGCCGAGACC
>JAKLDR010000069.1 GCA_022703445.1 Planctomycetota bacterium
ACAAGCCTCACCCTGATCCGCGCCCTGGAATACCGCTGTGTCCCTGAAGCCCGTGAATACTTCGCCGAACATCGCAGCCAAACCGTCAGCCTCGTTCGTCACGGGAGAATTCAATGACCCTGATTGCCACTCCCGGCGCTTGCGCCCTGCCTGCTGCGGGGATACATTCACCCCGATGCTTACCGCCCGGGACATCGAGGAGATCCTGAGCCGGCCCTCCGGCCGGCGCTCGGCCATGCTGCTGGCCGGCTGCGGCTTCGCCGTGCCCCGCCGGGCCGCGGTGGCGCTGGCCGCCCTGGCCGGGGCAGCCGAGCTCCGCGGCCTGGTCCCGGGGCTGCTCGACGACCTGTCCGCGGCGGCCGACCCGGATGCTGCGCTGGACGGGCTCTCGGCGCTGGTCGAGGCCGCGCCGGCGGAGCTGCGTTCCGGGATCGCCGCGCGCCTGGCCGCCGATGCCGACGCCCGGCGGGTGCTCCTGGCGCTGCTGGGTTCGAGCCGGGCCTTCAGCGCGACGCTCTCGCGCTGGCCGGAGTGGGTCGATGCGGTCATCGCCCCCGGGGCACTGGAGCGCGCCAAGTCGGGGCAGGAGCTCGCCGGCGAACTCGCCGCCGCCCTCGGCGCCGCCGGGGATCCCGCCGCCGCGTTCAGCGCCCTGCGGCGCTTCCGCCGCCGCGAGACCCTGCGCATCGCCGGGCGCGACCTGGCCGGCCGGGCCGACCTGGCCTCCATCACCGCCGAGATCTCCGCGGTGGCCGACGCGGTGATCGCCGGGGCGCTGGAGGTGGCCCGCCGGGAGTCGGGAGCGGCCGGGGCGCGCCTGGCCGTCCTGGCCATGGGCAAGCTCGGCGGCGCCGAGCTCAACTACAGCTCGGACATCGACCTGCTCTTCATCACCGACCGGGCCTCGGCCGGCGTCACCCGCGTGGCCGAGTGGCTCGTCCGCGCACTGGACGAGCCCACCGCCGAGGGCGTGGCCTACCGCACCGACCTGCGCCTGCGGCCGGAGGGCTCGGGCGGGCCGCTGGTGGCCGAACTCGGGGCGGCGCTGGCCTACTACCGCGACCGGGCCAGGCCCTGGGAGCGGCAGGCCCTGGTGAAGTGCCGGCCGGTGGCCGGCGACGCGGAACTGGCCGCGGAGTTCCTGTCGGGCATCGCCGACTTCGTCTGGGGCTCGGGCCTCTCCGTGGCCGAGCTCGCCCGGGCGGCGACGCTGCGCGGCGAAATGGAGAAGGCCGCCGAGTCGGGCGGGGCGATCGAGGTCAAGTCCGGCGCCGGCGGCATCCGCGACGCCGAGTTCGCGGTGCAGCTCCTGCAGCTGGCCCACGGCGCGACGCGCCCCGGCATCCGCCGCGCGGGGACGCTTGCGGCCCTGGCCGCGCTGGAGGCCGAGGGGCTGATCAGCCGCGGGCGGGCCCGGACCATCCGCGCCGGCTACGAGTTCCTGCGCCGCGTCGAGCACGCCCTGCAGACCATGCAGGAGCTCCAGCTCCACGCCCTGCCCGAGTCGCCGGCGGAGCTCGCCGCGCTGGCCCGCCGGTTGGGTTACGCGGGCAGCTCCGAGGCGGCGCGGACAACCTTCGAGCGGGAGCTCGCCGGGCATTCCGCCGCCCTGCGGGCCGCCTACACCGAGCTCTGCGGCGAGGGGGCTTCGGGCGACGACCTGGCCGGCAGGCTGGGGGCGCTCCTGGCCCCCGGCGCGGCCGAGGAGGAACTGGTCGCGCTGCTGCGCTTCACGGGCTTCGGTTCCGGTCGGCGCGCGGCGGGACTTCTGCGATTGCTCGCCGGGCTGCCCGGGAGCGGCCCGGGGGTGCTCGCGCCGCTCCTGGAGCGGCTCCGGCAGGGGCCCGATCCGGAGCGGGGGCTGGCCAACCTCGAGAAGATCGCGGCGGCGGCGGGAGGCGGGGCGTTCCTGGCCAGGATGGCCGGCGACGCCCGGCTGCGCGACGGGGTGCTGGGCGTGGCCGGGCGCAGCGACTACCTCTCGGGGCTGCTGGCCGAGCTGCCCGACCAGCTCGACCTGCACTTCGGGGACGGCGCCGAGGCCGGCGCGGTGGCCACGTTCGACGCCATCCAGGCGCCCGGCGGCGCCGATGCAGCTGCGGTCGCCCCGGAAGCGGCGGCCGCCTGGCTCGCCCGCCTGAACCGCAAGGCGGTCCTGGCCGTCGGGCTGCGCGACCTGCTCGGCGGAGCGTCCGTCGAGCAGGCCTCGGCGGAGCTCTCCGCGCAGGCCGAGCGTGCCCTGGGGTTCGTGCTGCGGAGCCTTCGGGCGCGGCCGGGGCTGGTCGTCCTGGGCCTGGGCAAGCTCGGCGGCCGGGAACTGAGCTATGGCTCGGACCTGGACCTGGTCTTCGTCCTGGCCGGCGCCGAGCCCGAGACCGGCGACGAGCGCATCGTCCAGGAGGCGCTGCGGGTGCTTGCGGCCTCCGGCTACGAGGTGGACACGCGCCTGCGGCCGGCCGGCTCCAAGGGGCAGCTGGTGGCCTCACTCGCCGGCTACCGCGCCTACCGCGATCGCGGGGAGCTGGCCAGCTGGGAGCGTCTGGCGCTGGTCCGCGCCAGGCCGGTGGCGGGCTCCGACGAGGCCCGCGCCGCGGTCGATGGCTTCCTCGCCGAGACGCTCTACGGCGCCGAGCCGCCGGCGGAGCTCGCCGCCGAGATCTGGGAGATGCGCCTGCGCCTCGAAGGCACCGCCGAGGCCGGCGACTTCAAGCGCGGCTCGGGGGGGCTGGCCGACCTGGAGTTCCTGGCCCAGTACCTGGCCCTGGCCCATGGCTGGCGGGAGAAGTCCCTGCGCCAGACCGGCACCGAGGCGGTCTTCGCCGCGGCCGCGGCCGCGAAGATCCTCCCGGGCGCGGAGGCCCAGAAGGCCATCGACGCCCACCGCTTCCTCCGGCGCCTGGAGATGCGCGCCCGAGTCCTCGAGGGCCGGCCGGTCAGGTCCCTGCCGGCCGCCCCGGAGGAGCTCGACAGCCTGGCCCGGCGGATGGGCCTGGCCGCCGGCGCGGAGCTCAAGGCCGAGTTCGAGGTCCACACCGGCGCGGCGCGGTCGCTGCTGCAGAGGACGCTGGGGGTGTGAGGGCGCGCTCGATGAGGGAGCTGGCGCCAGACATCTCCGTCTTCCTAACCACGCACTTTGGCGGGGATGCCACCGAGGCCGAGGTCCTGCTCCAGACGTATATCGGGAAGCATCCTGTCGAGAAGCGTCTTGATGAAAGTTGGCGGGTGCTCCGGTGCATTGCCTTTCTGGCCAAGGGTTCCATTCCGGAGCTGAAGCGGATGATCGAGGCTGCGGAACAGGATTGGCGCGACGTCATCTTCCGGGCGGAATACGTGGACTGGACCGCGACCAATCCGCGGAGAGTGCGGAACTTCAACAATTCGTTCGGAGCGGAGAGCCTTGTTCAGTAGGTCACCCTGAAGCCACTGAACTCCCCCGTGTGCGTCTGCTCCTCCACCTCGACCCCGTCCACGCGCGAGCCGCGCGGGCCGAGGCGGATGTCCGCCAGCAGGCCCTCGACCTTGTCCGCAGGGCCCTCGATGACCGCCTCGACGCGACCGTCGCTGAGGTTCTTCACCCAGCCGGTCACCCCGCGCTGGCCGGCCCGCGAGTTGGTGAAGGCCCGGAAGCCCACGCCCTGGACATGCCCGCTCACCAGCGCCCGGACCCGGCGGGGCTTCCCGGCCTCGGCGGGGGCGCCCGGAGCCGTCGGGGCCTCAAGCGCCTGTGGGGGCGGGGGCGCGGGCGGCGGAGTCGGCGGCGCCGGCTGCGCCGGGGCGGGCTGCGCCGGGGCGGATTCCGGCTCATTGCCCTTTCCGGGAGCGGCCGGGCCGGGCGGAGGCTGCTGCCCGCAGCCGGCGAGGATCAGAAGAACCGCGATCAACCGTGCTGCTCCGAGTGCACTCTTGCTCATGCTTCCGCTCCTGTCCGGGAATGGACCTGGCCCTGCATGCACCCAGTCTGCACGCGATCACAAAGCTGTCAATGGCCAGGGGGCCTGTCCGCAGTCCTTGATTTTCTGCAGGATCCGGCATAAATGGCATCGGAGTTGCCAGAAACGCGGGATTTCTGGAGACGACCGGGGCAGAAATCCATGATTCCCAGGCGGTCAACCAGGAAGGGGCCAAAAGGCATGAGATCGATTCCACTGCTCATCACCGCCGCGCTTCTGGCCGGAGCGCTCGGTTGCCGCTCGCAAACCGACGGCACGCCGGCCGCCGGCCGGGACCTTCTGCTGGCCGACCACGCGACCAAGCTCAGCTTCCGCAACCACGTCAAGCCCGTCCCCGACCCGCTCGGCTCCGGCGCGACGGTCCTGTCCGGGGAGAAGGTCTCCAAGGGCGACCACCAGATGGTCTTCGCGCAGAACGGCGGCCACTTCAAGGTGCCGGCGGACTACCGCGGAGCGCTGGTCCTCCGGGTTCTGGTGCGTCAGGAGCGCCGGGTGCGCATCGCCATCGTGTCCGGCGAGAAGCTCAAAAGCGTGTATCTCGAGGTTCCCGCCGAGAACCAGTGGTGCGACCTGGTCGTGCTGCTCGAGGGCCTGCGCGGCAAGCTCTTGCCGGGCGAGGCCGTCAACGACCTCACCCTCTGGCTCAAGCCCCCCGAGGGCGTCAAGGAGCTCAAGGCCGGCTCGGAGTTCTACCTGGAGCGGATCTCGCTGCGGCCGGAGTAGGGTGCTCAGCGGCGCGCGGGCTTGCGGTCCGCGCACCTCCAGCGGAAGTGGCCCGGGGGAGTGCCCAGGACCTGTCTGACCACCTTGGAGAGGTGGTACTCGTCGCAGAAGCCGACCTGCGGGGCGATGGCCTTGAGCGGCAGGCCGGTGCCGATGATCAGGTCGCGCGCGGCCTCGGCGCGCATGGCCCGCAGCTCCTGCATCGGCGTGCGCCCGGCCAGCCGCTTGTAGGTGCGGATGAAGTGCGCGCGGCCCATGTGCGCTCGCGCGGCCAGTTCCCCCACCGTGACCGGCCCGGCCAGCTTCTCGCGCAGGTACGCGCGGACTTCGGCGACCAGCCCGGCGGGGCTCCCGGCGGCGGCGTGAGAGAGCTCGGCCAGGAGCCCCGGAAGCAGCGCGCCGGCCACATCGCGGCGGGCGTCGTCCCGGAGCCGGAGGTCGTCGGCCATCCAGCCGGCCAGCAGCCGGATGCGCCCGGTCCGGTCGGGCACGGCCGGTGAGCCGGGTCCCAGGGGCCCATCGACCGCAGCGCAGATGAACTCGGCCGGCGCCGGACCGCTCACCGCCTCGGCGTGCGGAGTGCGCGGCGGGTAGACGAGCACGTCCCCGGCCTCCGCCGAGACCTCAGCCGGCCCGACCCGCACCCGCATCGCGCCGGTGAACATCACCAGCATCTCGGTGAAGGGATGGGCATGCGGCCGCACGGTGTGTCCCGGCCGGAAGGCCATCCGGCCGATGGCCACGAGCCTCGGGGCTCGCGCACTTCCGTACAAAGGTTGCGCACTCCTGGCCATTGCCGCCTCCTGCTTCCCAGCGTATTCTATGGGTGAGCGCCGCGGGCGCCAGCGCATTGCGTACAAGCCGGCGCCGCGGCCCGGGAACGAAAGGAAGACCATGAGCGCCGCCGATCCCAAAGCCCCGCCGACCTCGCCCTACCCACGGAGCAAGCTGATCAAGGGCATCCGCTGGCTCTCCGAGCCGCTCCGCTACCCGGGCAGCCACGGCGACACCTGGAGCTGCACCTGGGCCGACGACGGCCACATCTACAGCACCGCCGACGACTGCCACGGCATCGAGGAGAGCAACAACAGCAACCTGGCGGTCTTCCGCGTGGAGGGCGCGCCGCCGGAGCACCGGGTCGCGCTCGTCAACCCCATGGATGCGTACGGGAAGCTCGGCTACCACGACCGCGCCGACTCCTGGAAGGCCGACGGGCTGATCTGCGTCGACGGCGTGCTCTACATGGCGGTCAGTCAGCACTCCGGGGCCAACGAGTACGGCGACCTGGTGCAGCGCACCTACGACGCGTCGATCATCAAGTCGACCGACCACGGCCGGACCTGGAGCCCCAAGCGCCGCGACGCCATGTTCCCCAGCCCGCGGTTCTCGACGCCCTTCTTCGTCCAGTTCGGGAGGAATTACGAAGGCGCCATGGACGGCTTCGTCTACGCCGTCTCCGGGACGTCCTGGAACAACGGCAACTACCTGACGCTCGGGCGCGTGCCACGCGAGAAGCTCGGCGCGCTCGAGGCGGACGACTGGGAGATGTACAGCGGGCTCTCCTCCGACGGCGAGCCGGCCTGGAAGCCGTACCGCGCGGGCGCCTTCCGCCAGGAGCAGCCCGTCTTCAAGTTCCGCGGCTCGACCAGCATGACCGGCATGCACTACGTGCCGGCGGTCGACCGCTTCCTGCTCCCCGAGTGGGCCTACGTCGACCTCGACGGCCCGGATCCGTGGGCCCGGACCTTCCTGCACCTCTACGAGGCGCCCAAGCCCTGGGGGCCGTGGTCGCTGGTGCACGTCGAGGAGGACTTCGGCAAGGCCTGGTACAATCCGTCGCTGCCGGCCAAGTGGTTCGAGGACGGCGGCCAGCGGATGTGGATGGTCTGCGGCGGCGACTTCACCCAGAGCAGAAGCAAGGAGGACTACGCCTTCTTCGCCCGGAAGCTCGAACTGGTCCTGGCCTGAACGGCCGGCAGGAGATTGCGCGCCATGCTCAAAATCACCCTCGGCACGCCGCGGATGGACATGAACTCCAAGGGCGACACCTGGGACGCCTGCTGGGCCGACGACGGGGACATCTACGTCACCTCCGACGACTCCTACGGGTTCGGGGGGCAGCCCACGCGCAACCTGCACTTCAACGCGCTGCGCGGCGACTCGCCGGAGTCGCTCCGCGGCGAGACCGTGAACCTTATGGACGAGTACGGGCGGATGTCCGAGCGCGGCCCCGACGGCTGCATGTGGAAGGCCAACGGCACGACCTGCGTGGACGGCGCGCTCTACACCTTCGTCAGCCGGCACGAGGCCGCGGCCTTCACCGACCCGGCGCGCCGCGACGACTCGAAGCTCCAGAGCGCGGCGAACTCCAGCCTCATCGTCTCGACGGACCACGGCCGCTCCTGGCGGCGCAGCGCGCGCGAGAACTACGACGCGCCGATGTTCCCGGGCCGCCGCTTCGGCAGCCCATTCTTCATCAAGTACGGCCGGGACGGCCGCGGGGAGGCGCACGGCGCCGACCGGTACGTCTACGCCCTGGCCAACAACGGCTTCTGGGAGAACGGCGACGACATGATCCTGGCCCGCGTGCCCCGCGCCAGGATCGCCCGGCTCGACCCGCGCGACTGGCAGTTCCTCTCGGGCCCGGACGGTCTGGATGACTCCGCCTGGGCGGCGGAGGCGGGCCGCGCCCGGCCGGTGGTGGAGAGCCCCGGCAAGTGCAGCATGACCGGGGCGCAGTACATCGCGCCCCTCGGCCGCTACCTGATGATCCAGTGGCACTACACCCGGGGCTCGGGGCACGCGGCCGCCGACGAGACCGCCTGGATCTACTACGAGGCGCCGGCGCCGTGGGGCCCATGGCGCGAGTTCGGCGGGCAGCTCTTTCCCGGGACCGGCTACTACAACCCATGCATCGACGCCAAGTTCATGAGCCCCGACGGCCGCCGGTTCCTGGTCTTCACCAACGGCAACTTCAAGACCCATCGCGGGGACGGGGCCGAATGCCTCTACCGCCTGACCGTGATCCCCTGCGTCCTCGAAGTCTGACCTGAACCCGGCTTTCTCCTCGCGCCTTGCGGCCAACCGGCCGCGCGGCGCTTGATTTCGCAGCGGGGAGCGCGTAAATGGCGGCGGAGGGGGCTGCCATGAGAGCCGTGTCCTGGCAAGGAATCGTCATCGCGCTCGCCGTCGCGCTGGCCGGCGCCTGCGGCTGTGCCCCGAGGACCCCCGGCAGCGGCGGCCCCGGAAAGGACCTGGCCATGGGCGAGAAGCTGCTGGTGGACCACGCGACCAAGCTGAGCTTCCGCAACCACGTGAAGCCCGTTCCCGACCCGCTCGGTGGCGGCGGCACGGTGCTGGTCGGCGAGCGCGTCTCCAAGACCGACCACCACATGGTCTTCGAACAGAAGGCCGGCCACTTCGTGGTGCCCGAGGACTACCGCGGCGCCCTGGTGGTGCGGGTTCTCGTCCGCCAGGAGCGCCGGGTGCGTGTGGCGGTGGTCTCCGGCAGCAAGCTCAAGAGCTTCTACCAGGATGTCCCCGCGGAGAACCGGTGGTGCGACCTGGTCCTGCCGCTGGAGAACCTGCGCGGCAAGTTGGGCACCGGCGATGTCGTCACCGACCTGAGCTGCTGGCTCAAGGCCCCCGAGGGGGCCGCGGAGCTCAAGGCCGGCTCGGAGTTCTACCTGGACAGGATCGTGCTCCGGGGCGAGTAGCCCTTAGTACGGTCCGGGGCCGGCGTCCGGACCGTGTTCGAGCTGCCAGCAGTAGTTCCTGTACATGGGGAGCACCACATCGATCGGCCCGCCGAAGGCGCGGCCGCCCGGCGCGCGGTTGATGCACACGGTTTCCACCCCGGCCCCCTGGAGTTCGGCGAGCCCCGACATGAAGGCGGCAACGGGAACAGCCGTGATGTCGGCCTCGCCGTCCGCCGCCGAACCGTCCGGCCCCCGGAGGAAGGCCTCGGCCCGGCCCGGGTCGGTGAAGGCGAAGACGCAGGTCCGGTCCCCCAGCTTCCCCGTGGCGATGCGGGCCCCGCGGCCCCTGGCCAGCACGTACCATTGCCCGAGCGCGAAAGCCCTGGCGTAGACTTCGGTCAGCAGGTTGATGTCGTGCTTGGCCTCGGCTTCCAGGCACAGGGCGTCGAAGTCGACCGGGCCGGCGCTGCCGGTGCCGGCCTGGAGGTCCGGCCGCGGCGCCGGCGTGGCGGCGGGCCGCTTCCTGAGGAAGTCGAAGAACCCCATGCTGCGCCCTCCCGCCGTCAGGTTGCGCTTCTTATAGCCCTGTGGAGGAGGGCTGTCAAAGCGCTTGCCCGGACCTTGGCTGGGCGTGTCTCCGGGCGCGGGCCGCGCCCCTATAGGGGGTTGACGCCGGGCGCCTTGCCTCCGTATAATCCCAGCCGCGCGAGCGGTGCCTCGCCGTCGCCAAGCAGAACCTGGAAAGGCATAAGGAGCCCGAACCCATGGCCAAGAAAGTCGTCCTGGCGTACTCCGGCGGTCTCGACACTTCCGTGATCATCCCCTGGCTCAAGGAGAAGCGGGGGATGGAGGTCATCACCTTCTCGGCCGACCTCGGCCAGGGCGAGGAGCTCGACCCGGTCAAGGAGAAGGCCAAGAAGTCCGGCGCGGTCAAGGTCTGCATCGAGGACCTGCGCGAGCGCTTCCTGACCGAGTTCGTCTTCCCGGCGCTGAAGGCCCGGGCGGCATACTCCAACGGCTACCTGCTGGCCACGGCGCTGGGCCGGCCGCTGATCGGCGCGGAGCTGGTGCGCGTGGCCCGCGAGAACGGCGCCGCGGGCATCGCCCACGGCTGCACCGGCAAGGGCAACGACCAGGTCCGCATCGAGGCCGCGGTCCGCGCGCTGGCCCCCGAGCTCGAGGTGGTCGCCCCGGTGCGCGACCCCGACTGGGGCTTCAAGAGCCGCGAGGAGGAGATCGACTACGCGGCCAAGCGCGGCATCCCGGTGCCGGTCACCAAGAAGAGCCCCTACAGCTACGACCGGAACCTCTGGGGCCTGTCCATCGAGTGCGGCTCGCTCGAGGACCCCTGGACCACCCCGCCGGAGGACGCCTACCAGCTCTCGGTCAGCCCCGAGAAGGCGCCCGACAAGGCGGTGCGCGTGGAGATCGAGTTCGAGAAGGGCGTGCCCGTGGCCCTCGACGGCAAGAAGCTCAACCCCGTCGAGCTGGTCGCCAAGCTCGGCGAGATCGCCGGGGCCCACGGCGTGGGCCGGCTCGACGTCGTCGAGGACCGGCTGGTGGGCATCAAGAGCCGGGAGGTCTACGAGGCCCCGGCCGGCACGGTGCTCTTCGCCGCCCACAAGGCGCTGGTCGAGCTCTGCGTCAGTCGCGACCTGGTGCACATGGCCGCGCCGCTCTCCGCCGAGTACGGGCGGCTGGTCTACTACGGCCTGTGGTTCAGCCCGCAGCGCGAGGCGCTGGACGGCTTCTTCGCCGAGTTCAACCGCCCGGTCTCCGGGACGGTGCGGGTCCGGCTCTACAAGGGCAGCGCGGTGGTCGAGGGCCGCAAGTCGCCCCTGGCCCTCTACGAGGAGAAGTTGGCCACCTACACCGCCGCCGACAAGTTCGACCACACCGCCGCCCCTGGCTTCATCAAGCTCTGGTGCCTGCCGCTGGCCGCCGAGGCCTCGCGCGCAGCGCGGATGGACGGCGACCGGGGCGGCAAGAAGCTGAAGATCAAGTAGGAGGCCGGCGCGGCGGCGATCATGCGAGACGACGGCACCAACTGGGAGGCGCTGGTCGAAAAGCGCCTGGCCGAGGCCCGCCGCGAGCGCCAGGCCGAGGTCCAGTCCGCCCAGCCGGCGCCCGGGCCGGAGGCCGCCGCCCGCGTCGTGGAGCGCTTCCGGGAGGCCAGCGGCGCCGGCGAGGCCGGCAGCGCGCCGGCCGTCCAGGGCGGGGGCGAGCCGCAACCGGTCCTGCCGGCCGACGCTCCGCCGCGCCAGCGCGGGCTGGTGCGCCCGCCGATGTCCGCCCGCGAGCGCCGGGCCTCCGAGCGTCACCTTCACGGGTTCAGCTGGCGCCGAGCCAAGCGCACCGTCTTCCTGCTGCTGCTCGTGGCCCTTTTCATAGGCGGGCTGTGCCTGACCTTCTCTCCCCAGATCAAGCAGATCCTGGGCTTTCTGCGCCCCGACCGGGACTCGGCCGGCGACGGGTTGATCCTGCCTGCCGACCCGGCCGCTCCGAAGGCACCACCGGCCAGGCCGCCGGCCGAGCCACCCGCCGCGCTCGGGACGGCGCCGGACGAGGGAGCTGGGAAGTCCCGGCCTCCGATCCTGCCGGCCGATCCGGGGCCCGAGAAGAAGCCGTCCGTGCCGGCCGGCCGCGAGCCGCCGCCGGTCCCTGCGGAGACGAAGCCGGAGGCCAAGCCGGAGGAGAAGCCGAAGCCGGAGGTCAAGCCGAAGGAGGAGGAGAAGCCGGTCGTGCCCCTCGAGCGGGCCAAGCCGGTCGATCCTTCGACCATGCCCGTCCCGCCCAAGCCCCCCGAGCCGCCCCGGCTCCCGTCTCTGCCCAAGGGCCCCTGGGACACCCAGGGCCTGGAGAAGCCGCGCCCGGTAGATCCGCGGGACAGCTTGGGTTAAGGGCGGCCGGTGCCGCTACTCGCGAGCATCCGCGCGGCGTTCAGGCCCAAGGACCCTCTATATCGCAGGGAGTCCGGTGCCGATCGCAAGGGGGCGTTGTCCTGGAAGATAGTCGGTGTGGGCATCGTCGTGAGCGTCTACGGGCTGTGGGTGATCTGGGCGCTTACAGGTGAGAATCCGGGATTGGTGACAGTGAATATGGTCGCGGGGGCCGCGGCCGTCCTCAGCCTCGTTGCCCTTGGTCTTGGCATTCAGTCGGTTCACAGTGAGGTGTCGGACGGCACAGCTGAGGCCTTGGTCATGACGCCTCTTCCGCGCAGGACACTGATAATCAGCAAGCTGGCCGGATCAGCCGAATTCATGGTGGTTGCCGCCCTGTTTCTCCCGCTGTACTGCTCAACGGGCATGTCCTATGGCGACGCTGGAGAGGTCACGGCCTATGTCCACGGTGGCTTGTTGCGCTGGCTGATGCCAGCCAGCGTGTTGGGTTATGAGAGCGCTCCGTGGAGCGCCCTCTGGGGATTGCTGGCTTTCGGTTCAGACGTGTCTTGGTATCTGCTTTTCGTTGCTTGTGGTATCTGGGCGGCGGCCTCCCGGCAGCACGTGGTGGTGATCTGGCTCAGGGGCCTCAGTGCGTGCGTTATGATCGAGTGTGTCTGGTTTGTGGTGGAGCGGGCTGGCGCGGAACTCACTTGGTACCTGAGGCCAACAGACGGCCGTTTCCACGGCATCTCCCTTGGGTTGCTTCCGGATGCGACAGATTTCCTTACGGAGATGCCGGTCCGCAATAACCCGGTCTGGCTGATGGCCATCTTCCTGGCCGTTAGCATGGCACTTCGCCTGCTTGTGGCCTGGGGCCTGATCCTTCGTGCCGCCCGCCACTTCGACCGCATCGCCACGGACTGAGAGCCGCCCTCGGCTCGGGCCTGCCCTCCGCAAGACCTTGCCTTCGCACCGCTCCCGGGCATAATTGCCGCTGCGTCACGCGCGGCGGCGGGGGAATGGGGAGCGCAGCCGGTGATCGAGATCACTAACCTCACCAAACGCTACGGCCGGAAGGTGGCCGTGGAGAACCTGTCCCTGCGCATAGAGCCGGGGCAGATCTTCGGCATCCTCGGGCCCAACGGCGCCGGCAAGACCACCACCATGAAGGTCCTGGCCGGCCTGCTGCACCCGACCAGCGGCACTGCCTCGGTGGGCGGCTTCGACGTGGTCCGCCAGCCCCTGGAGGCCAAGCGGCTGCTGGCCTACGTCCCGGACGAGCCCTACCTGTACGACAAGCTGACCGGCCGGGAGTTCCTGTGCTTCGTCGGCGACCTCTACGGCATGGGCCGCAGGGACATCGCCGAGCGCACCGAGGAGCTCTCCGCCGCCTTCGATCTGGGCGGATTCCTGGACGAGCTCTCCGAGAGCTACTCCCACGGCATGAAGCAGCGCGTGGTGGTGGCCGCGGCGCTGCTGCACCGCCCCAAGGCGCTGGTGGTCGACGAGCCGACCGTCGGCCTGGACCCGCGCAGCTCCCGGCACCTGCGGGAGCTGCTCCGGGGCATGGCCCGGGATCACGGTTCCGCCGTGTTCCTGTCCACCCACGTCCTGCCGGTGGCCGAGCAGCTCGCCGACCGCATCGGCATCATGGACCACGGCCGGCTGCTGGCCTGCTCCTCGCCGGAGGGCATCAAGGGCCTGGCCGGCGGCGGCAGCCTCGAGGAAACCTTCCTGAAGATCACCTCGGAATCGGCCGGTTCGGAAGTCCCGAGCGCTCAGTAGGTGGAGCCGTACTCCCTCCCCGCCGGACTGGCCCTGCCGGCCACCATCGTCGGCCTGTGCTGCGTCCTGGCCCTGGCCACCATCTGGTGCCTGGGCAACCCCCAGCGGGCCTTCCTGCTGGTGATCTTCAGCACGCCGTTCATCTACAACCCCACCCGGGACCGGCTGCTGATGCGGGTCGGGCTGCCCGAGGTGGTCTTCGTGTTCTTCTTCTTCGTCTGGATCTGGAGCCTGGCCTTCCGCCGCCGGCCCTTCCGGCCGCTGCGGATGGTGCACCTCTTCGCGCTGCTCTTCCTGCTGGTGGCGGCGGTCTCCTTCGTGGGCGCCGACCCGGAGGGATTCTCCCACGGCGTGATCGAGGTGCTCATCCTTGGCTACCTGGTGATCTTCTGCCTGATCGCCGACCAGTTCATGTCCGGGGACGACGAGATCAAGCGGGTGCTTGATGTCTGGATGCTGGCGGCGGCGCTGGTGGCGATAATCGGGCTCTACGAGTGCGTGGCGGTGATCCTGCACCTGCCGCGGCTCAACCGCTACCGCGACGAGTACCGGGTGATCGCCACGTTCCGCCGCCCGCCGCAGCTGGGGGTCTACGCCCTGAGCAGCTTCTTCGTGGCTGTGGCCTACTCCATGGTTCCGGACCTGCCGGCCCGCAAGCGCCTGGCCCTGCGCATCCTGGCCGCGGCCATGGTAGTGCTGATCGTCTTCAGCTCGCGGCGCTCGGCCCTGGCCTCCCTGGCCGTGGGCATGTTCCTGATCCTGGTGCTGCATGCCGGCGAGCTGCGCCGGGCCGTGGTGCTGGGCGGGCTCTTCGCCCTGGCAGTCTTCGGGGCGCACCAGCTGATCAGCAGCGAGCCCACCCTGCGGGAGTTCTTCACCAACCGCCTGCGGGTGCTCTACAACCCGGGCGAGGAGGGGGTCCCGTTCATCAAGGCCAACTTCGACGACGCCGTCGCCGCCTTCCATGAGAGGCCCCTCCTGGGCATAGGCTACGGGCACTTCGCCGGATCGGACTACAGCTCGACCGGCAACGAGATCCACAGCACCCCGCTGCGCGTGCTGGCCGAGTGCGGTACCATCGGCGCTCTGGTCTATCTGGCCATGACCTGCACCTTCCTGTACCTGGCCTGGCGCAACGTGCGCCTGGCGCGGGGCACGATCTGGGTGGGGTTCGCGCAGGTGATCTTCCCGGGCATGGTGGCCCTGCAGGTCAGCTACCTCTACAACCGCGCGCTGCGCGACCGGACCTACTGGTTGCTGATCGCCCTGACGGTCGCGCTGCACTCGATGCTGGCCGCTCGCCGGCGCGAGGCGCTCGCCGGCGAGGCCGAGCCGGCCGCCGAGTGGGATGAGGGCGCGGGCGGCGGCGGTGAGGCTGACGGGGCGGGGGAGGGGGCCGGGGCGGGAGACGGAGGCGCGGACGGGTCCGGCGCCGATTCCGGATCTGGGGCCTCCGGCGGGGAGCGGGGCGATGCCGGCCGGGCCGGGACCTGATCCCGTGACGGCCCCCGCGGGGCGGCGCCCCCGGGTCCTGCACCTGGCCGCCGTGGACGACTCCTTCCGGTACGTCCTGGGCCGGCAGCTGTGCTGGCTGCGGGACGCCGGGTTCGAAGTCCACGCCGCCTGCCGGCCGGGGCGTCACGCGGGGCACATCCGCTCCGCGCTGGGCATCCCGCTCCATCCGGTGCGCATCTCCAGGCGGATGAATCCGGCCGCCGACCTGCTGGCCCTCTGGGACCTTCGGCGCCTCTTCCGCCGCGAGCGCTTCGACATCGTGCACCTGCACTTCCCCAAGGCCACGCTGCTGGGGGCCATCGCCGCGGCCTGGGCCGGCGTGCCGGTGGTGGTCAACACGCTCCGGCCGGTTCTGCAGCCCCACATGACCGGGCTCCGGCGCCGGCTGCTCGTCGCCCTGGACCGCTTCACGGCCCGGCGCTGCGCCCGGCTGCTGGCCCAGAACCCGGACGACATCGGCCGCTACGTCGGCCTGGGCATCTGTCCGGAGGGCAAGCTGCGCCCCCTGGGCAACGGCATCGAGCTGGAGCGCTTCGACCCGGCCCGGGTCGCTCCGGACGCGCGCGCCGCGGTCCGCCGCGAGGCCGGCATTCCCGCTGACGCCCTCGTCGTCGGCATGGTCGGCCGGCTGACCGCCGAGAAGGGCTACGCCGAGTTCTTCCGGGCGGTGGGGCTGATGCGCGCCGCACGCCCCGACGTCCGCTTCCTGGTCGCCGGCGAGTCCATGCCCGGCGAGCGCGGTGTGCTGCCGGCGGACCTGCCGTCCAGGATGGGCCTGGCCGGGTGCGGGGCCATGCTGGGGATGCGCGAGGACGTTGAGCGCCTCTACGCGGCCATGGACCTGCTGGTCTTCCCCTCGCACCGCGAGGCGTTCCCCCGGGTACTGATGGAGGCGGCGGCCATGGGGCTGCCGCTGGTGGCCAGCGACGTCTCCGGCTGCCGGCGCTGCGTGCGCGACGGGGAGAACGGCTTCCTGGTGCCGGTCGGCGACGCCCCCGGCTTCGCGCGGCGCGCGCTGGAGCTGGCCGGTTCGCCGGAGCTCCGCGCGCGGATGGGAGCTGCCTCCCGCCGGCTGGCGCTGGCCGAGTTCGACGAGCGCGAGGTCTTCCGCCGGGTGGCGGAGAACTACCGCGAGTTGCTGGCCGGGTGGAGTGGAAGCTGACCGTGTACGCGCTTCTCAAACGGCTGATGGACATCGGCGGCTCGTTCTTCGGGCTGGTGTTCCTCTCCCCGCTGCTGATCGTGGTGGCCGTGCTGGTCAAGCTGGGCAGCCCCGGGCCGGTCTTCTTCCGTCAGGAGCGGCCTGGCCGGGGCGGGCGGCTGTTCCGGATCTGGAAGTTCCGGACCATGACCGGGTCGCGCGGCCCCGGCGGGGAGCCGCTGCCCGACGGCGCCCGGCTGACGGCCGTGGGGCGGTTCCTGCGGCGCTGGAGCCTGGACGAGCTCCCGGAGCTGGTCAACGTGCTGACCGGCGACATGAGCCTGGTCGGTCCGCGACCGCTGCTGGTCAAGTACCTGCCGCTCTACACCCCGGAGCAGGCCCGGCGCCACGAGGTCCGTCCGGGGATCACCGGCTGGGCGCAGATCCACGGCCGCAACGCCCAGACCTGGGATGAGCGTTTCCGGCTGGACGTCTGGTACGTCGACCACCGCGGCCTCTGGCTGGACGTCAGGATCCTGGCGCTGACCATGGTCAAGGTCCTGCGCCGCGAGGGCATTAGCGCCGCCGGGCACGAGACCATGCCCGAGTTCCGGGGGACGGCCGGGTCCTCCGAGCCCCCGGCCCCGGCGGGGGGGCCGGCCTGATGTGCGGGATCTGCGGAGGCCTGTCCTGGGAGCGGCCGCTCGGCGCCGATGAGCTCGACAGGATGCTCCGGACCCTGGTCCACCGCGGACCGGACGACGAGGGGAAGCGCCTGGACGGCCCCGCGGCGCTGGGCGCGCGGCGCCTGGCGATCATCGACCTACGCACCGGCCACCAGCCCATCGGCAATGAGGACGGGACGGTCTGGGTGGTCCAGAACGGCGAGATCTACAACCACCTCGAGCTCCGGCAGGAACTGGAGGCCCGCGGGCACCGTTTCCGCACCAGCTGCGACACCGAGGTGCTGGTCCACCTCTACGAGGAGCGCGGGGAGGACTTCGTGGCCCCCCTGGCGGGCATGTTCGCCGCCGCCGTCTGGGACGCGCGCGCCGGCCGGCTGGTGCTGGCCCGCGACCGGTTCGGCAAGAAGCCGCTCTACTACGCGCCGTCCGGAGACGGGCTGCTCTTCGCCTCGGAGATCAAGGCGCTGCTGGCCTCCGGCCGGGTGGCGCGAGAGGTCGACTGGGCGGCGCTGGGCGGGTACTTCGCCAAGCTCTACATCGGCGGGGAGGGCACCGTCTACCGGGGCGTCCGCCAGCTGCTCCCCGGGCACGTGCTGACGGCCGGCCGCGACGGGCTGCGGACCGCGCGGTACTGGGACCCCTGGAGCTTCCGCCCGCGCCCCGGCCCGTTCCGCGAGGAGGAGCTGGTCGAGGAACTCGGCGGCCTGCTCCGCCAGGCCGTCCGGATCCGCCTGCGCTCCGACGTGCCGCTGGGCTGCTTCCTGTCCGGCGGCATCGACTCCTCCCTGGTGGCCGCCCTGGCCTGCGAGGCCTCCGGCGGGCGGCTGCGGACCTTCACCGTCGGGTTCGACCGCACCGACTACGACGAGTCCCCGGCGGCCCGCGAGCTGGCCGAGCGCCTCGGTACCGAGCACCGCGAGTTCCGCCTGGAGGGTGGGGCGGGGGGGCTCGACGCGGTGGCCGGTCGCATCCCGGAGATGTTCGACCAGCCCTTCGGGGACTCCTCGGCGGTCCCGACCTGGCAGGTCGCCGGGCTCACCAGGCAGGAGGTCACCGTGGCCCTGTCCGGCGACGGCGGCGACGAGGTCTTCGGCGGCTACCGGCGGTACCTGGCCCGGCGCTGGGCCGAGCGCTACAACCGCCTGCCCCGGGCGCTGCGGCGCCCGGCCGGGGCCCTGGCCGACGCCCTGGGCGGTTCGGCCCGCGCCTACGGCGGCGGACTCCGGAGCAGGCTGCGCCGCTTCGCCGCCTACGCCCGGCAGATAGAGACCCGCCCGGCCGCCAGCCGGCAGGAGTACTTCTCCCCCGCGATGCTGGCCGCCGTCCTGCAGCCGGAAGCCCTGGCGCGCCTGGCCGGGGCCGGGCCGGCCGGAGATCCGCCGGAGGCCGCGCGGCTCGACCCGGCCGACGCGGCCATGCGCCGGGACATGACCGACTACCTGCCCGACGACATCCTGGCCAAGGTCGACCGGACCAGCATGGACGTGAGCCTGGAGGCCCGCGCCCCGCTCCTGGACCACCGGGTGGCGGAGTTCATGCTTTCCCTGCCGGTCGACTGGCGGCTGCGCGGCGCCACCGGCAAGTACCTGCTGCGGCGCTTCGCCGCAACGGTGCTGCCCGCCCGGGTCCTGAGGAGGCCCAAGCACGGGTTCGCGATACCGCTGGGGCCCTGGTTCGTTCCGGGCGGCGGCGGGCGTTCGCGGCTGGAGGCCCTCTCGGCCGGCGGGGCGCTCGGTTCGGTGGTCCGGCCGGAGGCGGTCCGGGAACTGCTCGGGCGCCACGCGGCCGGGAGGGACGACTTCGGCGAGCACCTCTGGGCGTTGGTCGTCCTGGGCGACTGGATGGAGAAGGCGGGGGTGACTGCATGACGGCCAATGCTTCCCGGTCCGGCGAGATGGCCCTGGCGGTCGAGGCCGTCACGGCCGCCGCCCGTCTGGCCGAGGCGGTTTCCGGCGCGGGCGAGGCCATCCGGGCGGCCACCAAGCAGGACCGCAGCCCGGTGACGGTCGCCGACTACGGCGTGCAGGCCGTGGTCTGCGCCTTTCTGGCCGAGGCCTTCCCCGGCGATCGGGTGGTGGCCGAGGAGAACGCGGCCGAGCTGCTGGCCGCCGGCGGAGAGGCCATGGCCGGGGCGGTCCTGGAGGCCGTGCGCCGGCACTTCCGGCCGGGCGCGTCGCCCGACGACCTGCGCCGCTGGCTGGAGCACGGGCGCGGCGACGGGGCCGCCGGAGCCGGGAGGTCCTGGGTCCTGGATCCCGTGGACGGCACCAAGGGCTTCCTGCGCGGCGGACAGTACGCCCTGGCGCTGGCCCTGCTCGAGGGCGGCCGGCCCCGGCTGGGGCTGCTGGGCTGCCCGCGCCTGGAGGCCGGAGCCGGCGGCGGGCGCGGTCCCGGGGCGCTCTTCGGCGCGGAGGCCGGAGCCGGCGGCTGGCAGGCCCCCCTGTCCGCGCCGGGCGACCGCCGGCCGCTGCGGGTCAGCGCCGAGCCGGCCGGGGCCGGGATGGTCATCGCCGAGAGCGTGGAGTCCGGCCACGGCGACTTCGGCGGCCAGGAGCGCCTGCGCACCGCGCTCGGCTGCCGGGTGCCGCCCCTGCGCATGGACAGCCAGGCCAAGTACGGCCTGGTGGCCAGGGGCGACGCCGCGGCCTACGTGCGGCTGCCCAACCCGGCGACCCCGGACTACCGCGAGAAGATCTGGGACCACGCCGCCGGGGCGCTGATCGTCGCCGAGTCCGGCGGCCGGGTCACCGACGCGCGCGGGCGCGAACTGGACTTCAGCCGCGGCGCGACCCTGGTGGCCAACGCCGGGGCGGTGGCCACCAACGGCCTGTGCCACGCGGCGGTCCTGGCGGCGCTGTGAGCGGGGGCCGCTCTCCCATCTGTTGACTTCCCCGCCGGGCCTCCTATGATCTCCTCGTCAGTCAAGGAGAGAGCCATGTCCAGCCAGACCGCCGTGACCTCCGTACCGCTGCTCGACCTCAAGGCCCAGTACGCCGGCATCCGCGAGGAGGTCCGGGCCGCCGTTGACCGGGTCATGGACAGCCAGTACTTCATCCTGGGTCCCGAGGTCGAGGGCCTGGAGTCCGAGGTCGCCGCCTACTGCGGCTGCCGCTTCGGGATCGGCGTCTCCTCCGGGACGGACGCGCTGATCCTGGCGCTGATGGCCCTGGACGTCGGACCGGGAGACGAGGTCATCACGGCGCCGTTCACGTTCTTCGCCACCGCCGGCTCGATCCACCGCCTGGGGGCCAGGCCGGTCTTCGTGGACATCGAGCCGGACGGCTTCAACATCGACCCGGCGAAGATCGCCGCCGCGGTCACCAAGAAGACGAAGGCGGTCATCCCCGTGCACCTCTTCGGACAGTGCGCCGAGATGGACCCGATCACCGAGGTGGCCCGTAAGCACAACCTGGCGGTGATCGAGGACGCCGCCCAGGCCATCGGCTCGGAGTACCGCGGCCGCCGGGCCGGCTCTTTCGGCACGGTCGGCTGCTTCTCCTTCTTCCCTTCGAAGAACCTGGGCGGCTTCGGCGACGGCGGTATGGTTACCACCAACGACGAGAGGCTGGCCGCGCGCATGAGGATGCTGCGCAACCACGGCGCCGAGCCCAAGTACTACCACAAGCTGGTCGGTGGCAACTTCCGCCTGGACGCCCTGCAGGCCGCGGTGCTGCGCATCAAGCTCCGGCACCTCGACGCCTGGAGCGCCGGCCGCCAGCGCAACGCCGCCCGCTACCGGGAGATGTTCGCCCGGGCCGGGCTCGGCGGCAGGGTGGTCTGCCCCGTTGAGCTCCCCGGCCGGAGGCACATCTACAACCAGTTCTCGATCCGCTCGCCCCGGCGCGACGCCATCAAGGCGAAGCTCGCCGAGCGCAAGGTCGGCCACGACATCTACTATCCGGTGCCCCTGCACCTCCAGGAGTGTTTCGCCGCGCTGGGCGGCCGCCCCGGCTCCCAGCCGGAGAGCGAGCGCGCCGCCGCCGAGGTCCTGGCCCTGCCCATCTACCCGGAGCTGACCGTCGAGCAGCAGCAGTACGTGGCCGACGCGGTGGCCTCCGCCGTCCCTTGAAAGCACCCCGCCGGGGCCGCTATAATCCCCGGCCTGCCGGGCCCGGCCCGGCCTTCCCCAGGAACCGGAGTCTCACATGGCCAATCTCCCGAGCATAGCCAGCGCGCGCATGCAGCTGCTGCCGCCGTACATCTTCGGCGAGCTCAACCGCATCAAGGCCGAGAAGACCGCGGCCGGCGTCGACGTGATCGACTTCGCCATGGGCAACCCCGTGGACCCCACCCCCGGCTTCGTGATCGACGAGCTCTGCCGCGCGGCGCGCGAGCCGAAGAACCACCGCTATTCGACGGCCAACGGCATCCCCGAGCTGCGCCGCGAGGCCGCCGCGTTCTACGCCCGGCGCTACGGCGTGAAGCTCGATCCGGAGACCGAGGTCATCGCCTCCATCGGCTCCAAGGAGGCCTTCAGCCACCTGTGCCTGGCCATCCTCGGCCCCGGCGACGTGGTGCTCACTCCTACGCCGGCCTTCCCGATCCACCGCTACTCGCCGATGATCGCCGGCGCGAGCGCGGTGGGGGTCGCCGCCGGCGAGGGCAGCGACGTCGAGGTCCAGAAGCGGCTGCTCTCGGGCATCGACGCGGCCTGCCGGACGCTGACCCCCCGGCCCAAGGCGGTCATCGTCTGCTCCCCGCACAACCCGACCGCGCGGGTCTTCGACCGGGACTTCTACCCGGAGCTGATCCGCCTGGCGCGCGCCCACGGCTTCCTGGTCATCCACGACTTCGCCTACGCCCAGACGGCCTTCGACGGGTTCAAGCCGCCGAGCATCCTGGAGTTCGAGGGCGCCCGGGAGCTGGCCTGCGAGACCTGGACCATGAGCAAGCCCTACAACATGGCCGGCTGGCGCGCAGGCTTCTGCGTCGGCAACCGCGACATGGTCGGGCTGCTCAAGTCCATCAAGGGCTACTTCGACTACGGCCTGTTCGCCGGCACCGAGCGCGCGGCCATCGTCGCGCTGCGCGAGGGCGACGCCGCGGCGGCCGCCCAGGCGGCCCTCTACCAGCGCCGGCGCGACGTGCTCTGCCGGGGCCTGCGGGAGCTGGGCTGGGAGTTCAACCCGCCGAGGGGCGGCATGTTCGTGTGGGCCAAGGTGCCGCCGCAGTTCCGGGCCATGGGCACCATGGCCTTCTGCAAGCTGCTCATGGACAAGGCCGGCGTCAACGCCGCTCCGGGCGTGGCCTTCGGCGAGGACGGCGAGAATTACATGCGCTTGGCGCTGATCGAGAGCGAGGAACGCATCTCCCAGGCCATCGCCAGGATGCGGGAGGCGTTTGTCAAGTGAGCCGCAAGAGCCGCAGGTCGGCGCCGGTCGGTCCGGACGCCGCGGCCCCGGCAGCCGCTCCGGCCGAGCCGGCCGGCGGGCCGGAGAAGCCGGAACAGGCGGCCGTCGCGGAAGAGGGGAACCTCGACCTCGCGGCCATCGCCGCGCGCCTGGCCGCCCGCCAGGCCGAGCAGCCGCCGGCCGCTCCGGCCGAGGCCCAGGTCGAGTCGGGTCAATCCGACCGGTCTGACCCGTCCGACGGGTCGGATCTGGTGCAGGGGCCGGAAGCCTCCGCCGAACAGGTTGCCACCGATGGCGAACCGGCCGTCGAGCCCGTCGAGGAAGGCCCCGAGGCGGTGCTGGCCGAGCCGCAGCTCTCCGGCGCGGAGCTCTTCGCGGCGGTCGAGGCCCTGCTCTTCGCCGCCGACCGGCCGCTGACCCCGGCGCAGATCGCCCGGGCGCTGCCGTCCGGGATCGGCGCCAAGGGCGTCAGGGCCCAGCTGGCGGCCATCACCGAGGCCCTGGCCGATTCCGAGCGGGGTTTCGAGCTGCGGGAGATCGCCGGCGGCTGGCAGCTCCTGACCCGCGAGAAGTACGCGCCGTTCGTGCAGCGGCTGAAGCGAGCCGTCTCCATCAAGAAGCTCTCCGGCTCCGCGCTGGAGACGCTGGCCGTGGTGGCCTACAAGCAGCCCGTCGGCCGCGCCGAGATCGAGCGCATCCGCGGCGTCAACGCCGGCGAGATGCTCCGCAGCCTGCTCGAGAAGCGCCTGATCCGCATCGCCGGGCGCAGCGAGCAGCTGGGCAACGCGCTGCTCTACGGCACCACCAGCGAGTTCCTGGAGCACTTCGGCCTCGTGTCCATCGCCGACCTGCCGCGCTCGGCCGAGCTCTCGCGCAAGCCCGCGCCCAAGCCGGAGGCGGCTCCCGAGGCGCCGCAGACGCCGGCCGAAACGGCGGCTTCCATCGGGTTGGCAGCGCCGGCCCAGACTGATCCGTCGGATCCGTCGGATCCGTCAGATCAGTCGGATCAGTCCCGTCCGTCGGATCAGCCAGAGCCCGCCCAGTCATGAGGAGGCTGCTGGTCGTCAGCTGCGCCGCCCTCGGCATCGCCGAGGCGCGGCGGGCGGGCCTCGGCAAGCTCGGACAACTCCTGGAGGTCGAGCCGGTCTTCCCGGCTCTGACCGTCCCCGCGCAGGCGGCGCTCCTGACCGGACTGCCCCCCGCCGGCACCGGTGCGGTGGGCAACGGCTTCTACCAGCGCGAGCTGCGGCGGGCCTACTTCTGGGAGCAGTCGGCGGAGCTCGTGTCCGGCGAGCGCATCTGGGAGCGCCTGGAGCGCGAGAGCGGCGCGGTGGTCCGCGCGGCCCTTCTCTTCTTCCAGAACAGCGTGGGTTCGGCCGTCGAGATGATCGTGACCCCGGCTCCGCTGCACGGGCCGGACGGCAAGACCCTGCCGGCGTGCTACGCCCTGCCGGCGGGCCTGGACCGGGTGCTCGAGTCCCGGCTCGGGCCCTTTCCTCTGCACCACTACTGGGGCCCCATGGCCGGCCTGCCCGCCTCGAAATGGATCGCCGGCGCCGCGGCCCAGGCGCTCACGCTCAGCCCCTCCGATTTCGGTCCGAACTCCGGGGCGCCCACCGAGGCTGCCGGCTACTTCGGCCTGCCGGTGGGAGCGACCGGCATCGGCGGCCTGCAGCGCGGAGGCGCGCCGGACCTGATCTTCGTCTACCTGCCGCACCTGGACTACGACCTGCAGCGCTTCGGACCGGACTCGCCGCAGGCGGCCCAGGCCGGCAAGGACCTCTGCGGCCTCCTGAACGGTCTGGCCGAGAGCGCCGAGCGCGCCGGCTACGAACTGGTGGTGGTTGGCGACTATGCCATAGAGGCCGCCGGCGGTGTCAGCTTCCCCAACCGCGTTCTGCGCGAGGCCGGACTGCTGGACGTCCGCCGCGTCGGGCCGTTCGAACTCCCCGATCTCGGGACCAGCGCAGCCTTCGCGGTCGCCGACCACCAGGTGGCGCACGTCTATTGCCAGAACGGGCAGGATCCGGAGGAGGTGGCCGAAGCGCTCCGCGGCGCGAGCGGCGTCGCCCGGGTCCTCGACCGCCTGGAGCAGGCCGGCCTCAATCTGGATCACCCGCGCTCCGGCGACCTGGTGCTGGAGGCCGCGCCGGGCCACTGGTTCGCCTACGACTGGTGGACCGACGAGGCCTTCGCGCCGCCTTACGCGAAGACCGTCGACATCCACAGCAAACCCGGCTACGATCCGCTGGAGCTATTCTTCGCGCCGGACCGCAAGGGCACCGCCCGGGACGCGAGCCTCATCAAGGGCACCCACGGCCGCTCCGGCGGCGGCAAGGCGGCGCTGATTGTGCCCGACGGCTTCGAGCCGCCGGCCGGGCCGATCAAGTACACCGACCTGGCCGGGATGCTCGTCGCCTTCGCGACGAGTTAGGCGACCGGACGGGTCCGTCGGATCCGTCCGAGCGGTGTGATCAGCAAAGCCCGGAGCTCATACCCCCTGCCAGTCGAAGAGCACCGAGAGTCTCGCGCACCGCCCCTTGAGCAGGTCCTGGTAAGCCGCCTGGCAGTCGCGCGGGGAGCGCGCCTCCCAGAGGCCGTCGACCCGCACGCGGCCGGCGGCGATCCACTCCATGGCCGCGCGGAAGTTCTCGAAGAGGCTCCCCGTGCGGAAGTCCTCGCGCTGGCGCGGCACCTCCCACTCCCAGCCGGAGCGGAGCACGGCGTAGCTGTGGAAGACGGCGTGGAGGATGTCGAAGGCCGGCATCTCCGCGCGCTTCTCCCAGGGGACGCCGACCAGCACAACCTCGCCGCGGCGGCGCACCGCGCGGCAGCCGGCCAGCACCGCCGCCTCGTGGCCGGAGCACTCGAGAACGAGCGCGACGCGCCCCTTGACCTCCGGGTCGTCGAGCGGTATGGCTTCGCGGACGTCGGTGAGCCCCGCGCGCCGGGCGGCCTCGCGCCGGGACTCCACGGGGTCGCAGGCCAGCACGCGGTAGCCCGAGGCCGCGAAGAGCTGCGCGCCGAGGGAGCCCACGACGCCGAGGCCGGTGACGGCCACCAGGTCCGGCGGCCGGGCGGTCGTGGTCACCAGCGTGCTCATGGTGATGCCCATCATCCGGGCGAAGACCGCGCGCTCCGGCTCGAGCCCCGCCGGCACCGGGGCGCACTCGCGCCTGTCGGCTCTCTGCAGCAGCCGGTGGTTGCCCATGCAGAAGACGCGGTCGCCGGGCTTGAGATCGGGCACGGCCGACCCGACCGCGTCGACCTCGAAGACCGCCGCGTAGCCGCTCGACTTCGGGAAGGCGCCGATCAGCCCGCGGTACGAGGCCAGCTCGGTGCCGGCGCTGACCAGCGAGACCAGCGTCCGCCCGGCGACCTCGGTATCCTTGAGCGGCCGCTCTTCGGCCGGATCGGCGACCAGTTCGGCGCGCTCCGGGGCGGCGAAGCGAACGGCCAGGCTTTCAGCGGGCATGGGCGGCCTCCTTGAGTTTCAGGGCGATCACCAGGAGCCGCAGGGGGGCGGCCCCGGTGTTGACTATGCCGTGGGTGTGCCCCGGTCCGCAGACCGAGACGTCGCCCGGGCCGACGGGCAGCCGCCGGCCGTCGAAGAGGAGTTCGCCGGAGCCCTCGGCCACGAAGTAGGTCTCCTCGATGTCGCGGTGGTCGTGCTCGCCGATCGAGACGCCCGGCGGCAGGATGTCGTCGTGCAGGAATGACAGCCCGGCGGAGCTGTCGGCGGCGTCGAGGGCCATGCGGCAGCCGACGTCGCCGGCGCCGCCGTGGCAGGCGCCCAAGACCTTGTGGGGCATCTGCTCCCGGCGGCGGAGCGCGGGCGGAGCCGGCAGGTCCCGGGCGCTCACAGTGCCAGCCCCTCGGCCCTGGCCACCTCGCGCAGGTGGCCGGCGGCCAGGTCGTACTCGGCCTCCGAGGGAAGGTGCTCGAGCATCACCGGCGTGTCCGGGTCGAGCGCGGCCACCGCCGAGAGATACGCGCGGTAGTCGAGCCCGCCGGTTCCCGGGCGGACCTCGTCGAGGTGCACGGTGAGCTTCTCGGCCAGGCGGATGTCCTTGGCGTGGCAGCTGCGGATGCGCGGCCCCAGCCGCTTCACGAAATCCCGGACCATGGCGCCGTTGGCGGCGTAGAGCTGCGGGCTCGCCACCAGGTTGACCGGGTCGAAGTGCACCGCGAAGGCCGGGCGGTCGATCGCGGCCAGCAGCCGCGCGTAGCTCTCCGCCGAGTCCGGGTACATCCAGGGCATGGTCTCGAGGGTGTAGAAGGTCCGCCGCGGCCGGACCGCGTCGATGATCGCCCGGACGCAGTCGACGATCATCGCGAAGGTCTCCGCGGTGAGGTTCTGCGGGTGCGGTCCGTCCCACTTGGCTCCGCGCGAGCCGGAGATGTTCACGCAGCAGCGCGCCCCGACGCGTTCGGCCAGGTCCAGCCCCTTCCTGCATTTCTCCATGGCGGCGGACCGCTCGGCCGAATCCGTCGAGAGCGGATTGCTCCAGGCCCCGACCTCGGCAATGACCAGCCCGGCCTTGGCCGCCGCGGCCGACCAGGCGGAGCAGTCGGCATCGGAGGCTTCGGGTGGCAGGGGGCAGAACGCCGCGCGGTAGCCCTTCGCGCGGCAGGCCGAGACCCACGATTCGGGATCGGACGGTTTGCTGAAGATCGGACCTCCCAGGCGCATGGCGGCTCTCCTTCCCATCGGGTTCCTTGCTCACATCAGCATACCCGGCAGACGCTGGGCTTGACAATGCCCACGGCTGCCGTAAATATATCCCTGCATACTGACATGCTGGAGGAAACGCCTTGCCGGAACTGCTGGACGTCATCGACCCCGAGGCCCTGGAGTGCACCTTCCTCAAGCCAGGGAAGGGCGAGGGATACAAGCACGGCTGGGTTCACGTCAAGACCTGTCCGTTCACGATCGTCGCGCTCCCGGTCGTCGGCCGGTACGAGGTGGAGCTCGGCGGCGAGCACGCCATGTGCGAGCCGGGCGAGGCCTTCCTGGTCAACGCCAACCGCGAGGTGGCCATCACCCACCACTGCGAGGGCGGTGCCGGCGGGGTGATGACCTCGCGCTGGCTGCACGCCCACTGGACGCTCTTCGGCGCCGTGGACTTCGCCGGGCTGCTCGATCTTCCCCTGCGGCTGGACGCGGAGCGCACCAAGCCGCTCTGGGACGTCATCGAGGAGCTGCTGGCGGTGCCGGCCTCGGGCCTGTCCGCGGCGGCGCGGCGGCAGGAACTCGCCTTCCGGGGGCTGCGGCTCCTGTGCGAGGCGGCCCCGGCGCGCGCCGGGGCGATCGAGGCGCTGGGCGCCAGCGAGCGGCTCAGGCCGGTGACCGCCTACATCCGCTCGCACCTGGCCGACCCGCTCTCCGTCGAGGACCTGGCCGGCGCGGTCTACCTGTCGTGTTCCCGGCTGCACACGCTCTTCCGCGAGACTCTGGGCCGTGCGCCGATGGCCTACGTCCGGGAGCTGCGCCTGGCCGAGGCCCGCCGGCTGCTCTCCGCCACGGAGCTGGCCGTCTCCGAGGTGGCCGAAGCCACCGGCTTCGCCAACCAGTTCCACTTCAGCCGCGCCTTCCGGAAGGCCGCCGGGCAGACGCCCAGTGCCTACCGCCGGGCGCACTCGGTCCTGGCGGTATAGCCGGCCGCGCCGGGCGACTTGCGCCTCAGCCGGCGCCGTGATAGAACACCGGCCATGAGCCGTCTGCGCCGCAGCTCCTTCCATCCCCAGGGCGTTCCGGGGTTCGAGCAGGTGGGGCACGACTTCCATGCCTCGACGCTGCCCCTGGCGGAGCACTCCCACCGCGGCGTGGAGATCTGCTACCTGGCCAGCGGCGAGGTGGTCTGGAT
>JAKLDR010000007.1 GCA_022703445.1 Planctomycetota bacterium
CCGGCGGGCGGAGCGTTCTGAGTCTCGGTGCCGAACAACGCCTTGGCCACGGCGTTTACTTTCATGATGAATTCGTTGGCGCTGAACCCCGACAGGAAAGCCACCGCGACAAAGAGCGCCTTGGTGCGGAGGTTCTGGCCGGCGACGAGACCGTTTTCGAAAGCCAATAGGCCTCCCACGATCAGCAGATAGGAGACCATCCCCAGCACTGCGCCGATCCAGGGCCGAAACAAGTACCAGAAGGCGTATCGCCGATCATAATCCCCCAATGAGTAGTGCTTGTAGAAGCCGCGAATGCAGTAGATGACCGCGCCGAGTCCGCCGGCGCAGGATATGTATGCGTACAGCCGCAGCGTATCCTGCGGACACGTCAGACAGGCGGTCAACCCCTCGGTCCACGTCAGCACGGCGACCAGAACGAAGAGGACCAGGCAGAGCCCCAGGTAGACAGCCACGAAGCACGGACCGCCCATGGCACAGGCGACCGCACCGTAGGGCCCCATTCCGGAGGGACTCGCGGCCGCCGGCGCAGGAGTGGAGGCCACATCGGCATTCCTGGTCATATGTCATCTCCCGATCACAGGCACTCCGTCGTGCCCTCCCAGTTGCGGGGGTGCCACAGGTGAAGCACCCGCATACCCGGCACGAAGCTCGGAGTGATCCCTTGCTCTTCCGTCAGTCGCTTGACGAACTGCACGTCGCTGGTGGCGATGATGTCGAATTCCTCGGGATAGCCGGTCCTCTCCATCGCCACCCGGGGCACGACCTGGCAGTAGCCCAGGATGCCCCGGTGGCCGTCCTTCTCCTGTTGGTCTTCGCGGAGAAGCGGCTCGAAGCCGGTTACCGGGTCGATCAGGCCCGCTATGATCCTGGCGGTGGTCACGGGCGACAGGAAATTCCGACAGACGCCCAGGATGTGGCGCGGCATGTCCTCCGACGCGGCCAGCATGGTCCGTACGAAATGTTGCGGGACGACTATGTCGCAGTCGGCGGCCATCACCGTGTCGCCTCGCGAGCACTCGAAGGCCCTGGCGATCATCCAGCCGCGATTGCGACGCTTGGACTCGGGCACGGCCACCCGGGTGATGTTCATCTCCGGCAGCGCCTGCTTGAGCGTCCCAAGGTACTCGGCCACCCCGTCCGGGCTCTGGGGATCCGTAATGACCACCTCGTACATCTCGGGCGAGACGTCCTGCCGCGCCAGGGCGTTCAGGAAGACCCTCAGCCGCTGGACGTACTTGTAGCAGCAGGTCAAGACCGAGAACCGAATCGCCGCATCGCTCACGCTTGCCCGCCTCCTGCGGCGGCCAGCGCGCTCTGCAGCGCGCTGGCCGCCAGGTCGGCGCAGTGGCCCTTGCCCAGCGGCAGCCCCCCCAGGACGCCGTCCACGGCGTCGCGCGTGATGCCTGAGGCGGCCTGCAGCGTCTTCCCTCTTGCCAGCTCCGTGACCGCCGAGCCCGCGGCGATGGCACCGGGACACCCGTAGGTCTGATAGCGGATGTCGCTGATGATTCCGCCTTCCACCAGAAGGTGGATGACCATGTAGTTGCCGCGGCCGGGCGTGCCGGCCGAGCCGACGGCCGTGGGGTGTTCCAGGGTGCCGACGTTGCGCGGAGAATTGAAGTGTTCCATGGTCTTCGGGCTGTAGCTCACGCCAATACCTCCTGACAGCTCGTGCCGACCATCCTGCAGACCTCGAGAACTTCGCTCGCCGCGCGGTCCCACGAGTAGCGCCCGGCGATCTCTCTGAGCGCCAGCCGCTGGGCTTCGTTCGGCTCGGTCTTCAGGGCCTCGGTCAGCGAGGTAACCAGAGCCTTGAGGTTGTCAGCGGCGAACCGACGACACGGCTCCTCCGTCGGGACGATCTCCCTTAGTCCGCCGGTATCGGCCGCAATCACCGGCGTGCCGCAGCTGAGCGCTTCGAGCGCCACCATCCCGAAGGGTTCATACCTACTCGGGACTACCAGCAGGTCCGCCGCACGATAAGCCGCGTTCAGCACCTTCCCCGCGAGATGTCCCACCATGGTCACGTGCGCGGTCAGCCCCAGCTCCTTCACCCTCGCGTCCAGCTTCTCACGGAGCACGCCCTCGCCCGCGACCAGGAAGCGCGTCTTCGGCCGTTGAGCCAGCACCTCGGGCACCGCCTCCACCAGCAAGTCCACCCCCTTCATGGGCGACAGCCGGCCGACGAACAGCACCAGCTTCTCGTCACGCGGCGCGAACAGCGCCCGGAAGTCAGGCGTGTGACAGGCGTTGGCGAACCTCCCGGGATTTACGCCGGGCGTGATGACCCGCACCTTGTCCTGCCGGACCCGGTGGAAGCGCACCAACTCGTCCGCAATGAAGCGGCTGTTGGCAACGACCATGTCGGCGTAGGCGCAGGCCCAGGCCTCGATTTGGGCTATGTAGGTCTGCTCCGGGTCCATCTTCCCGCCGCGCTTGCCTGGTTCAGTGTCGTGCATGAAGAATACCAGGGGCAGCTCGTGGGCCACCTTGAGCGCTTTGGCCGCCAGAGCCCCCAGCCAGTCATGCGCCATGAGCAGATCGAATGGGCCGCGTTCGCGGATCACCTGCTCGGCCCGTTCCAGCATCCAGAGGTTCCCAATCACCGACTCCGAGACCCAGCTGTAGTGCCTGGGGTTGCCCACATCGGTGGCCAGATGCACCGTCACCCCCTCGTGCCTCCACAGGGGTTTGCCGGCGTTGTAGTTCATGCATGCCACATGTACGTCCATGCCCTGACGAGCGAGAGCGGCCGAAAGCTCGGCGGTGTACCGGGCAAGGCCGAAGCCGCGTGCTGGCGGATACTCGGTGGCCAGGACCAGCAGCCTCAGCCCGTCCACGCGCCCCTCCACGGGTCTCAGGGATGCCCCGGCGGCGATGGACTCGTAACGGGCATCCTGCCGCCTCTGACGCTCCAAGGTCTTGGGATGCCGGATGGCCGCACTGGGGCAGAACGTCACCACTTCCCGATCACGCCCCAGAGGTTCCGGCGTCTCGTGGACTTTCCGGTGCCAGCGCACGTCACGCCTCAGGAACCGGAACTGAGGGTCGAGGTTGCGGAGCTGGTCAGGCGTCCTGGCCCGCTTGAGGCCATCCGGGGTCCACTCCCCCCGGGGAAGATCGTTGACCACCACCCCGTCGAGGTAGTTGATCCTGGGAAATCCGCAGACCGTCTTGCCCGTCTTCTCCATGGACAGGGCCGTGTCCTGGAGAGATTCAAGCAGCCCGCGGTCGAACCGCTCGTCCAGATCGGCGTGCAGCACCCAATCGGAGGAGCAGCGCTCCTGGCCGAAGTTGCGCTGGGCGGCGAAGTCTCCGGCGAGTGCGCGCTCGTACACCTTGATCTTGTCGCGTTTGAGCAGCGTCGGCCCCTTGGCCTCTTCCGCCCGCAGGTACTCCTCGATCCCGGCCACGGCTTCGGGCTGTGGCCCGTCGGCCACCAGGACGATCTCGTCGAAGAAGGGTTCCAGGTTCTCGAGGAACGGGCCCACGTTCTCGGCCTCGTGGCCGAGCAGCCCCACCAGCGAAAGCGGCCGCTTGGGGACGACGATGGGCTTCAGGTGGTCGTCATGGCGCACCGACCTCCCCCAGCGGCGGATGAAGTTCCGCTCGTTCTTGTGATTGGTGGCCTGCCATTCGGGGCTGTCCTTGCCGAGGTCGCCCTTCTTCCGCGAGCCGCGGCCGGCGAAGTGGTAGCAGAAGGCCGACCAACTCTGCCGGAAACGATAGCCGGCCAGGGCCATCCGGTTGAAAAGGTCGGAGTCCTCGCGGCTCTGCGGCGCAAACGCCGGGTCGAGCCCTCCAACCGCCAGGAAGTCCTCCCGCCGGCACATCACCGGGGCGAAGATGCCCTCCGTGAACCGCCCCGGCTCGGCCCGATCCTTCGCCAACCTCAAGAACTCCGCCTCGCGGAACTGCGACGGTTCGACGCCCAGGTCCACCACGATCTTGAATGCCGCCGGCCCGAAAACGGGCGGCTCGACGCGCGTGCAGGTGCAGACCGTGCCCGGAGCCAGATACTTCGCCGTCTCCTCGTCGGCGCCCGGCGCGAAATACATGTCGGTATGCACCATCCAGACCGCCTGGGTCCGGGCCGCCTCCACCAGGCGGTTGTAGGCCCCGACGATCCCCAGGCGTTCAGGCCCACGGTGCAGCTCCAACTCATAACCGTACTGCGCCCGGTGCTCCTCCAGCCACTCGGCACTGCCATCGCTCGATGCGTCATCGAGCACCAGAAGGTGATGGTCACCGCGCGACAGGTTCGCCCGCAGCGACCTAATGCACAGCTCCAGGAACGGCCTTGTGTTTCGCCCGGCAAGCAGGATGCTCATGCGCTCCATCGACAGCCCTCTTGCAGCCCCCTATGCGCCCGCAGCAGTCACCACCGCGATCATGATGCGGGTCCTGCCGTCTATCCGATGCGTCAGCCGCGAGTAGAGCCGCGGCTCCTCGTGCGCCCGAAACTCCTCGATCCCCAGGAATGAGATGGCACAGCCGGCGAACGCCGCCCCCACCAGCGACTGAAACTCCTCCCGGGAGTATTCGTAGCGGTGCGTTCCGCCGCGATAGACCCAGGTAAGTTCCGTCCGCTGCGGAGTGGTCAGAAACACCGTCCCGCCCGGCTCGACACAAGCCCGCAGGGTCGCCAGATACTTCCCGGCCAACTCCCGCGGGAGATGCTCCATGGTTTCTATGGAGACCACGGCCGGGAACCGGCCCACCGTCCCGGAGCACCCATTGGCCAGATCGAGGCGCACGAAGGATATCCTGGGACCCGCATAGTGCTCCTCTGCGAACTCGAGCGCTTCGGGATCGAGGTCGGCACCCACCACCTCCCCGGCTCCCAACGCCAGGAGCAGGGCCGCCCCATAGCCGTGGCCGCAAGCGGCGTCCAACACCCTGCGACCCTTGCACCAGTGCGATGCGAATGTGTACCGATCGACCATCGTGCCGGTCTGGGGATTGGCGACCGGGTCTATCTCCGAAACAGGGGTGTTTTCGCGGACCTTGACGCCCGGCCCCGGAAGCGCCGCCGCCCCAGCCGGGACTGAACTCCAATCCGGCTCCTCCGCCACCAGCCGGCGCAGATACGTCCCATTGAAGGGCGGCCGGGTGAATATCCCCGTGTCCTCCCTGGTCTCCTGCCACTTGGCCCGAAACCAGCGCGCGTTCCAGGCCGCCCTGACCGGATCGGCCAGACCCTCGTCCCTGCGGGCGCTGTATCCACCGGAGCGCAGCGCGTACCGGTGCACGAAGTAGTCCGCCCCGGTCATGCTGCCGCGCGGGTTGCCTTCCTCCGCACTGCGCCAATCGTGGCCGACATTGAAGCCGAGCACCCACCTGATCCCCGCCTCGGCCATCCGCGCCGCATAGTCGTTGTCCTCGTAGCCGTGGCTGCTCAGGAACCGCTCGTCGAACCAGCCGATCCGTTCGGGAACAGTCCGACACAGCAGGAAGGCGCCGAAGTTGTTGATGACCGCGTGGGCCTGGAACTCATGCTGGAAGCGAAGGTAATACTGCCACCAGCCGGGCTTCACGACGAAGTCATCATCGAAACTTATGAGGAAGTCGCGGCCGCATTCCGCCAACTGACGATTGCGCAGCCATGCGACGCCCCGCGCCATGGTCCAGCCCGAAGCAGACCCAAGCCGCCCGACCGACCCGGGCAGGAGCTCCGGCATCCGCCGCTTCAGCCACTCGAGCCCCGCCGGCTCCCCACGATGGTCCGCATCCTTCAGCTCAATGACGCGCCAGTGCGGGAACCGGCGCCCCAGATGCTCGCGGGAATCGTCCTCCGAGTTGTTGAGCAGCACCAGACGCCCAAGCGAGGCCGGGGCGGTGGCATCGATGCTCGCAAGCAGATCCATCAGGTATTCCCGGCGGTTGCGGGAGAGAATGGCGATGCCCGCGTTCTCGGCCGAGAGCTTGAGCCGGCAGCCATCCCCCGAGGGGTTGTAGAGCACGCCGGCCTCGGAGCCAAGTACCTTCACCTCGCCGCGATGAAGTCTGATGTCCTTGCCGCCCGTCGCGACCACTACAGGCTGTGACGCTTTGGATGCGTTCTCGCTCTCTTTCCCAGTCGGTTCGCCCCCGCCGGCCAGGCTCTCCGTCAACTCGCCCAGCGTCACGAACCTCGCCCCGAGCCCCCGCCCGGCCTTCACGAATGCATGCACCGCCTCGTAGAGGCCAGACCCCCACCCGTTCGTCGTACGCCCCTCCGGCGCCACGTGAGACTGCAGAACCACCAAGCCGGATCGCGGCCAGGAGCCCAGCTGATCTATCGTGTAGGTGTAGGGGAATCGCAGGAGCCGCTCCCCCGCCAGGCGTTGCACGGTGGTGCCTCTGAAGTGGTCGGCCACATAGCGGAATCGACGACTGAAGACGCCGTAGCCGGACCGCTCCAGGAACCATCCCGGGGCCCTTATCCCCTGAGGCCGGTGGCCTCTCTTCGCGAAGGCGTCAATCGAGCGCCCCAGAATCTCGTCAAGCCGTTCAGATTCTATGCCCCTGAATTCCCCGGGATCGTCCGAGCCGGGCGCCACCGCGTGCAGATGCCCGTGGCAGGCCACTTCGAAACAGGGCTGTTCGAGCAGCCAGCCAAGCCAATCCAGGTGTTCGGCAACCGGCCAGGCACCCTTCCAGTCGGTGGGGACGAAGAGCGTGAACCTCGTCCCCAGCTCCTCGTAGAGCTTCAGCAGCATTCCCAGCGTATCCCCGGCACGACGCCCGCCGAACCCGGGCTCCGGCCGGACGTCATCCACCGTTATGGCGCAGCACAGCCCCGCAAACGCCACCTCGTCGAAATGCGGCTTGTCAGGCTCATGCTCCGGGTCCCGCCCCGGGGCTGTTACCCGCAGCGCCGGAGCGTGCTGCGCCGACACCTCCGAAATGACCGCCAAGGTGGCCTGTCCCGTCCGCTCCCAGCTGAACTCCGCCGCGCGACTCCTGCCGAGCCCTGCCAGCGTGGCGCGGGCCTCCGGGGACTCGAGCAGCCGCTCGATCTCCCGGGCCCAGGCCGCTGCGTCCTTCGAACCGACCAGAAGAGCAGCCCCGCCGGCCACCTCCGGCAGACTGGCCGCGTCCGAAGATATCACCGGCACACCGGCAGCCATGGCCTCCACCACCGGCAGCCCGAACCCCTCGTGATGGGATGGGAAACAGAACAGCTCGGCCCCGGCATAGATGCCGTAGAGGTCCTCGCGGGACACGAAGCCGGTCAGCAGAACGTCGCCCCTCAGGCCGTTCCGGTCAACGAGCGCCGGGATGTCCAGCGCGCCAGGACTCCACTCGCCGACGATGACTAGCTTGCAGGCCGAACGCACCGCTGGCGCCACCCCGGCGTACGCTTCCAGAAGCGTCGCGACGTTCTTCTTCGGGTTCCCCATGTTGACGGCCAACACGTAGCGCCCAGGGAGCTTGTGCCGCTCCCTGACCGCCGCCAGCTCCTCGGCGCTTCTCCCACGAGCGAACTCCGCGTCAGCCGCCAGTGGTATGACCCGGATGCGGTCCGCCGGATAGTGGTAGAAGCGCGCTATGTCCCGCCGGGAATTCTCGGACATGGTGACAATCGCCGATGCGTTTGCGCATGTGCTCGCCACGCACCGGTGCAGGTACTCCGCCACCCGCCCGCCGTGGAACTCGGGGAAGAGCACGTAGGTGGCGTCGTGCACTGCGGATATGCTCCGGCAGACCTCCTTGGGCGCGGCCAGGAAGGACGGCGAGAAGAAGAGGTCCGTCGGGTGCTGCCCCAGGAACTGACCGAGCATTCCTTGCTGGATTCGGAAGTCCAGCGGCAACGCCTCCTTAAGGCAAACAAGCCCGGCCCGCGGGTTGAGGGCGGCGATCTCCCTGACGTAGTCGCCGTTCTGAGGAACACACAGGATGGCCCACTCGTGGGACCGGTCCTGGACCAGCATGCTCCGGAGCACCCGGTCGGTGTAGTAGCCCACCCCGGTCATCTGCCGGCTGAGTTGCTGTCCGTCGAACAGGATGCGCACGGTCAGGCCTCCACGGCCTTCTGGATAGCCGCCGAGATGGCTCCCGCGGCCCTGAGCCAGGTGAAGTCCGAAGCCCGCTCACGGCCGCGGACGATGCACCCCTCGCGGACCGCGGAATCGGCGAACACCTTCTGGAGACCCGACGCAATGGACGCCGGGTCCCCAGGATCGGCCAACACCCCGGCGCCAGCCACGACCTCCTTCATCGCCCCGCGGTCTGAAGTGACCGCCGGCACCCCCAAGGCCATGGCCTCAGCCAGCGGCATCCCGAAACCCTCGTAGAAGGATGGCATGCAGAGTGCCGCCGCTCCCGCATACAGGCACCTGAGCACCGCTCGGGAGACGTAACCCGTCACCACCAGGTGCCGGTCCACCAAAGCGTCATGGGCCAGCCGCCAGATGTTGGACTCCCGCAGATCCCATCCCCCCGCCACCACCAGCTTCAGGTCGGGGCCGAGGGGCCGAGACTTGAGCATGGCGAACGCCCGAACCAGCCCCGCGGCGTTCTTCCGGGGGTTGGTTAGGTTGACAGCCAGGACGTACGGCCGGCTGATCGCATAACCGGCCAGCACCTCCGCCACGGCCCCCTCCGGCGGACGCGCCCCCAGGCAGTCGTCCACCCCCGGATAGGCCACCGCCACCCTCTCCGGAGCCAAACGGTACTGCTGCCAGACCTCTTCCTTCACGCTCTCCGACACCGTTACGATCACCTGGGACCGCCCGGCGGCGTGCTCGGCCGAACGTGCGGTGTATTCGCCCAATCCCCCCGGCAACGCCCCCTCGAACTTGAGGAAGGCGAGGTCGTGGATCATGGTGACGGACTTCGTCGATCCGTTGAACGGTGCGTCGTACATGGGGCCGAAGTAGACGTCGCTCCGGACCTGGGTCATCGCGCGCGCAATCGCCTGCTGCCTCGACGGAAAACACATCTCGAACTCCGGGCCGCCGACCACCCGCTCGTGGCCGAAGTCCCTCCGGAGCAGCTCGGCGTTCCTCGGAGTGGCCAGCAGCACCCAGTCGGCCGCGGGCATCACCTGCGGCAGGTGCCTCAGCAACGAATGGGCATAGGTCCCTATCCCGGTCATCCCCTCGTGAATCGCCGTGCAGTCGAAGAGCACCCGGGGCCCGGTCTTGGCCCTCGCCGGTGCCCTGGCAGGCGTACGAGAGGAGTCGCCGGCGACCTGGCCGTAGACCTCCCGCGTCAACGCAGCTACGTGCTGCCAGTTGAAGACCTGCGCCACGCGGGCCTTGGCCTCCCCCCCCAGCCGTTCCCTGAGCCCCGGATCGCCAATCAACACCGAAACCGCCTCGACCAGTTGCTCGGGGTTCTTCGGTTCGACGAGCAGCCCTGACTTGCCGTGCTCGATGATGTCGCCAAGCCCCCCGGTCCTCGAAGCCACCACCGCCCGGCCCGAAGCCATGCCCTCCAAGGCCACTATCCCGAATGGTTCGTAAGTGCTCGGAACCACGTGCACGTCCGCCACGCGGTACAGGAGCGCCAACGCCGGAGGTCGGACGTAGCCGGCGAAGAGGACCCTGCCCTCGATCCCCAGCTGCTTGAACCGCTCACCCAATGGCTTCCCAACCTTGCCCCGCCCGGCCAGGACCAGCTTCGCCTTGGGATGCCGTGCGAGGACTCCAGGCATCGCCTCGGCCAACACCTCCAGACCCTTCTCAGGGTCCAGCCTGCCGACGTAGAGGACTATCGGCTCCTCCGGCCTGGCCAGCACCTGCCGGAACATCGCCAGGTGCTCCGGCCTGCTCGTGACCGCAAACGCCGACACGTCCACCGCACAAGGAACCACCCGGACCTTGCCATCAGCGGCACCGTAGGTCCGGATCAGCTCCCCCTTGACCCAGTTGCTGTTCGCAATGACCGCGTCGGCACACTGGCACATCCACTGCTCGATCCGGCCGATGAACTTGCGCTCGTTGTCCATCTGCCCGAAGAACTTGCCCATGGCCGTGTCATGCACCGTGACCACCAGCGGCAGCCCATGGGCACACTTGAGCACTTTCCCCGCCGCAGCCGTCAGCCAGTCGTGGACGTTGACCACGTCCGGCCGCCACTTCGCAATGATCGGGAGCGCCCTCTCCACGAGCTGGACGTTGAACTGCATCACCGTGGTGGCTTCTTCGGCCGGCTTCGGCGGCGGCGGGAAATGCACCCGAATCACCCTGACGCCTCGCTCAACTATGTCGTGCCGTTCACCGCTCAGCGAGTTCGTGATGACACACACCTCGTCACCCATGGCCGCCTGCGCGCCGGCCAAGTCGTAGACGAAACGCCCCAGCCCGAAGACCTTCTGCGGCGGATACTCGCTCGCCAGGTGAAGGATCCTCATCGAAGCGCTCCCCACCGTAACATGATCATGCCCTAACCATGCCCGAGGACGTCATGGTAGAGAGCCAGCGTCTCCTGCACACAACGCCCCGGACCGAACCGGGCCGCCCGCTCCTTGCCCCTCATGTTCAGCTCCCGTCGAAGCTCCCTGTTCCCCAATAGCTCCCGGAGCGCCATGGAGAGATCATCCGCACTCTCAGGCTCCGCCAGCCGAGCCGCCTCACCAGCTACTTCGGCGAGCGAAGAACTCTTCGACGTGATCACCGGAGCCCCGCAGGCCATCGCCTCGAGGACCGGCAACCCGAACCCCTCGTAGATGGACGGGTAGACGAATACCTCGGCCCCGGCCATGAGCGCCGGCAATTCCTGGTCAGGCACCCGGCCGAGTAACAGCACCGAGCCCCCCACCCCATCCCGATAGACCGCCGCCGCCGCATCGAACTCCTTGCCGCCACCCCCCCCGGCCAGAACCAGCTTGCAGCCAGCCGCCGCCTTCTCATGGGCCACCATCCCCCAGGCCTGAAGCAGCCGGGGGATGTTCTTCTTCTCCTCGAGCGACCCGACATAAAGGACATAGCGCGCCGGCAGCTTGAAATGCCGCCTCACTTCCTCCACCCGCCCTCTCGGCAGCTCCGCGTAGAAGCGTTCGTCGATGCTGTTGTAGATCACGACGATCCTGTCCGGGTCTGTGCCGTAGAGTCCGCAGATCTCCTGCTTCGAGAACTCGGAAACCGTGATCACCCGGTCCGCGATCCCCAGAGTCGCCTCCGTCCACCTGTCGAGGTACTCGCGCAGGCGCGGCGCCACGAGCTCCGGAAACCGCCTGAAAACCACGTCGTGTACCGTGGCTACCATGCGCCTCGCACCGCCAGCCACCGGCAGGCTGAAACAGGTGGCGTGATACAGGTCGGCCGGAATGGCCGCCAACTCCCCCGGCAGCTCCAACTGCTCCCATCGCTCGTCGATCATTCCAACCGGGAACCGGCGCTCAAAGACGTTCCCGGCCTGCGACAAGTCCTCGGCCTCCTTGCGCTCCGTGGTCAGGAAGTGGAATTCGTCACTCTGTGCCAAGTGCGGAAGACCATGGGCCAGCGAGGCCGTATACCTGCCTATGCCCCCCATCCCGGGGAATACCGACCTGCAATCGAGCGCTATGCGGACCATAGGCCCTCCACAGGGCCAGCCATGGCCGCGCTGAATGCCGAGGCCAGATCGCACGCGAATCGTCGCACTTTGTGCCCGCGTGCCCGCTCCAGTCCGGCCCTGATCAGCTGCCCACGTACCAACTCGTCACAACATGCCCTCTCAAGACAGTCCGCCAGCGCCGTTTCGTCCTCCGCGTCCGGCAACAACGCCGCATCTCCGCAGGTCTCCGGCAAGGCCGTGCGGGCCGAGGCCACCACCGGCACGCCGCAGGCCATGGCTTCAATCGGCGGACGGCCGAAACCTTCCGCAAGCGATGGGAACGCAAATGCCCGGGCACCGCCGTAGAGCGCCGGCAAGTCCCCCTGCTCCACGTGCCCCAACAGCGATACCCGGCCCTCTATCCCGCGCCGTCTGGCAGCCGCGGCCAGGTCGTAGCCCTTCGTGACCGCCTTGCCGGTTAACACCAGCCGAAGGCGGTCACCTGACAGCCTGGCAAACGCACCGATCAGACGTTCGAGGTTCTTGCGGGGATCAAGCGCCCCAACGTAGAGAACGTATCCGCCGCCCCGCAATCCGTACTTCCCCAACACCGGGGCGATCGCCCCGGGCTCGAGCACCTGAAACTCGTCACCCACGGATTGCCGAACCACGGTCACCCGGTCCGGAGAGAGCCCCAGTCGTTCAACTATCTGGCGCTTCGACCATTCCGAGACAGTTAGCGCGTGGCAGGCCGCGCGCAATGACGAGCCCAGGCGTCGCTTCCAGAACTCACCGAACTCCGCAGTGCACAGCTCCGGATGCGACTCGGGAAAGACGTCGTGAATCGCCACCACGTAGCGCGCGCCCCTGACCACCGGACACGCGAATAACGGCGAGAAGAAGATGTCCGCGCGCTCCTCCTCCAAGAGCACGGGCAGCTCCAACTCGTACCAGAGCGGTCTCGTGGGGCCAACCTCGATCACCAATACGCTTGCCGGCACGTTACCGCCAAGCCCTGCACCGGGCCGCGCCAACACCGCCAGCCCTCCGGCAGGAGGGGCCTGGAGGAGAGCCCTGAGCGCCGACGCCGCGAACGTCCCGATCCCGGTCGCCCCAGACTCGATCGCGCGGCAGTCCATGGCGATACGCACGCGACCATCCCTCCCCGGTTCATAAGCATACGTCTAGTGTATTATCTGTCAAGGCCCATTTGTGGCCGCACAGCCGTGTTGCCCCAGCATGCGGCGCCGCCCACAGGATATCTGCTACCCTATATGTATATCGCCAGGGGAATATCTGCCCCGATGGACCGGTTCCAACGTGATGAATGGGGTCAGGCAAAGATTCGCCGGGCCTTGACAAACAGCTGTCTTGAGTGCACAAATGATGCAAAGTCGCACCATGATAGTGCACCCGTGACATGCGATACCGAGAGCCGTTCAGAGACGTGGAGGTGGCACATGAAGGTCCGCAGCCCGAAGAAGGAAGGACGCAACGTCCTCATAGCCATAGGGAAGCGCGTCAGAATGGTCAGGAAGGCGCGCGGCCACACCAGCTGGAGTCTGGCTGCCGCGCTAGGCCTGTCCCAGGCCCACGTCTCCCGCATCGAGACCGGCAACCAAGGCCTCAGGTGCATCATGATCCTGCGGCTCGCCAGAGTCCTCAACGTCTCTCCTCTCATCTTCTTTATGGAAGAGCGGCAGGCCTGCAGGCTCCTCAAAGTCCTGCCCGATGACGAAATCAGAGGCGTGGAACTGGTGTGCACCAGGAAGCCGCCGCGACGCCCCGCAGCGAAATCGTAATAGCCACCAGAACCTGGCCCAAAACCGTACCCCATCAGGATGGCAACCAGGCCGTCCCCCGTTGCCATTCCTGGGGTCGCCCCTTAAGGACCACGCTGCACGACGGCTCGCGGTCTCATGCCCTTGCTGCCCGCGATTAACAGCCCACTGCCCCCCCTGCGCCATGCCGGGGTTGACAGCCGCACAGCCATGATGCATGATACACATGATGGATGCGGAGGCACCCGGCGCTCACTGGGGGAGGCCATGATCCAACGACGCGGCATAGTCCGGAGATCGGCTCGACACATCGCGAAGGCTGTTCAGCGCACAGTGGACGCCTATGGGGATGGAAGGGTCGAGCATGAAACTGACTTCACCAGCAGAATGCTCGCCAACATTGAGGAAGCCATGAACGGGTTCAGGATCAAAGGCGTCCAGTGGCGAGCCAAGGTCCTGACTGATCGAGGGCCACACTCCCAGGAACACATGTTCGGCGCTGACTTCCTCGGGGTTCTTGAAATCAAGTGCGCGGACTACATGGTCCGCAAAGGCTTTCTGGCCCAGGCCAAGAGGGCTGAGCAGCTCCGCATAGAGGACCTGAGGGACCAGTGCAGCAAAATGCTCGAGCACTCGCCGGATGCCTTCGTCTTCCTCTATGACCGCTCCGGCGTCACCGTCGTCCCGGCGATATCCGTCATCAGCTGCAGCATCAGCCCCACTCAGCTATATGCGCGCTCGGTGGCGCGCTTCTTCGAGGACCATCTGGAGTGCTTCATCGGCGACCACAGAATCACGGCGCTGGACGCACGGGGACTGGAGAAGCTCCGCCACGACGTCAAGGCGAGATCGCTGCTGCACCTGAGAGCCGAAGACAGCATCGAGGTGCTGGCCCTGCCATCGTAGCGGAGGGCCATGATACATAATATGCATGGGGCGTTGACAGGCAGGCCGCGGCGCGGTATTCTGTGTGGAGATGATGCGCTGGCGTAGCGAAGAACCAGCCTTGATGAGGCGTCACCCGAAAGCAGGTGCGCCAGGCATCAGAGTTGCGTGAAGGCCGGAACGACAGAAGATGCCTTCTGAATTGGTGCTGGGACCGGCGGCCGGCCAGTTGGCCGTTCATACGCCATACCTGCTCCGGTCCGACGACTCCGTGTACCTCTTCTATTGCCGCGCCGATCTGGATCCCGACGGCCGCGTGCCGCGGTTCCGGCGTTTCAGGATATACGTGGCCAGACACAGGGATGATGGAAGCGGGTGGGACTGCGACCACGAGCCCGCAGTGGATGTGCCCAGTTCGGTCTGCCGGCCTTGGGTGGTGGACCGCGGCGGCGGCCAGTACCGAATGTATTTCGTGCGCTCCCTGCCGCCTTTCGGGTCCTGCAGCCGGATATTCATGGCTGACAGCCACAACCTCACGCAGTGGACTGTTACGGACACCCCCCTCCTCCAACTCTTCGGCGGACGCGAGTCCCAGGGCAGCCCATGCGTTGTTCCCGATGGCGAACGTCTGAGGATCTACTTTTCGGCCGGCAACAGAACATGCCAGGGAGATGACATCTTCCTGGCGGAAGGGCCAGACGAGCACAACCTCTCGCTGAACGGCCGGTTCTCCATCGAAGCCAGGCCCGACTACAACGCCTCGCGATACGCACCTTTCGTCTTCATCTGGAACGGACTCTGGAAAATGCTCTTCACCGGACGAGCCGGCGACAACAAACCCTACCGGACGTTCCTGGCGGAAAGCGAAGATGGACTGCGTTTCGGCCCAGGGCGGATGATCCTGGAGCCCGCGGGAGACGAACGCTTCAAACACGGTACCTACAAGGCGGTGCTGTTCGAAGGCTGGCTGTACTTCGTGGGCGTTGATGCCCAGGGCCGAGCCGCGATCTACAGACAAAGCGCGGCGGAAGCAGGACTGGGAGGGTGACCGATGCCGATGGTAAGGACATATGAGCCGATACGTTGACCGAACGGAGAGGGCGCAGCTCAAGTGCGGACGAGCGTCGTCATAGCAGGAGAGGCACTGGTGGGACGGAGGAGCTATTGATATGAATGCTGCAACCAGGAAGGCGCATGACGTTGTCCAGAATCCATGGGTAAACTTGGCGTGTACGATAATCACGATCGCAAGTTTCGCCTGGTTCTTGTATGACAAGGCACAGGATACAGGTGCGGACTCAGCATGGGTGCCGACCATTGTTTTCATCATCGTTATTGCGGTCTTCATGGGAATGAACTGCTACTCGTTTCGGGTGAGGCGGAGCCTGCTGGACTTCAACCGCGTTCCTTCGCATCTCCACAGAGTCAATCATCTATACAGAAATGCCCTTTCTCGAGTCTGCGGCACACTCTATCCCGAGCTTCGGATCGATGAGCGGACGCTTGAGCAAGAGCAGTTAAGAACGTTGACAGGCGTGTGTAGCCACATCGCACAGACGTACGGACTTCTTGTTGGGGTAGAATGCCAAACAACGATAAAACTGCTGGGGCAAGATGAACAGGGCCACTACTGCGAAACGTATGCGAGAGGCAGTGAGAGCGAACGAGACGACTTCTCGCTGAAGAAGTACCGCGTCGGCACGGGAGAGAACACGGGGTTCGACAGAGCTCTCATGCTTAGTGACGGAACTGAGCCGTCGCACTTCTGGTCGCCGGACCTCAGCAAGGAGAAAGACTATCGCAACCAAAGACAGCGATTTGAAAAATGGTACAGGAGCACTATTGTCGTCCCGATCCGTTTTGTGATCCCGGAAAAGAGAGGGCGTAAAGACTGCGCAGACGACATAGGGTTTCTATGTGTCGACACATTGTCGAGAAATCGCCTGAACAACGGTTCACACGTTCACCTGCTTGCTTCGTTTGCGGATCAAATGTACAATTTCATCAGCATAATGCGAAGGACTTACCGACTGGCGCTGAAACCTCAGCCTCAGCCTCAGCCCGGGGCGCAGCAGTCTGATAGTCACGACGGAGCGGGGGCTTCCGAGCGTGGCGAAGGGGAGAGAGCATGAAGGGGCATGTTGAGTCCAAGGCCAGTAATGTTGCCTTCGTCGGATTGTCGCCTGACACCTTGGCGTGGAACAGTGCCTGCCTGCACTTCACGGAGACAACGCCGCAGGTTCCTCGGGCGGGCGAACCCGCTCCGCTCAAGCGCGATGCTTACTCGGGGTATGTCCTAGGGCTCTCCCCTCTCACGCAACAATGGAACCAATATTGCCTGGAGGCCAATCGAAGGAGATTGTGAGTGGTTGCACTAACGCCTGTAACGTCTTGAGTTCGACGCGGAGATGCGGCTACCGATTCAGAAACAGGTCGGCAGAGGCAATGCCGGTGAATGAAGTCGGTCCCGCTCAGTGGCTGGCTTTGGTTCGATCAGAGGTGGCTGGTTTTGAAGTGACCCGTGACACACAGGTCGCTGGGCCGGTACACATACTCCATTTGTAGCTGTCTTGAGCCGCACACGCATTAGTTCATATCTTGACCTCTCCACGCAAAAAGGCATCCCAATCGAGATCGAATGGCACACAGAACGGGTGAATACTTCTGATGACTCTGGAGTAGTCCAACATCTTGGCCGGCGCCATCAGCTGCCCAAGGGGCTTGTCATCGAGCACCCAGCCACTCTTGGGCAAGGAATAGAGCTCGAAACAATCCGCGGGTACGCATTGATCCTTATCATGGTACCACATGATAATAGCTCTCTTCCCCGCTATCCGATAGACATAACAACGCCCGGAGTGTTCCCGGTCTGGGATATGCACAACAGTTATTGGCCGGTAAAGAGTCACCGCAACCAGCCCTTCTTCCAGGTCCGCCTGCAGGCCTTCTGCACGCCGTCTTGCGCATTGTCGATTGCGTTGTTCCTGCCTAATGACGGCAAGAAGCACTAGGAGGAATACTGGGAGGCACAGGATCAGTCCGAGTAACGCCACGACCTTGGAGAATTCCGGCCACTGGTCTGCTAGGAGTTCACCGATGCCCAGGCACACAACAACTAGGAGGACTGAAGCGAAAGCCGCCGGCCCGACATGTTGCCACCATCGTAATGGCTTGCTTGCCAATTTGCGCGTTCCTGCGATTTCCTCTGCCACTCGCTTCTTCTCGTCCTCTGACATAGGACGTAAATGCGATTCGTCCGCCTCAACAGATACTGTCGGATCAGCAAGCACGTCAGCGCCTCCCAACTTCCAAAAGCACACACTCACACTCCTCATCAGAAAACATGCCGTCCAGCCAAGTCTCGCCCCGAACAGCAAGATTAGCGCCAGCCAAACCCAGTGCGGTCCCTCGAAGCCATGTCGGGCTACCTTCCCACAGTATCCTGGGGAAACCGTAGGGCTTCAAGTCCGCAGGGCGGCGCCAACCTCTAGTGGCATTAAAGAACGGATCTAGCCTAGCATGTTGTGCATACCATTCCGCATTGGATGCGCCGCGTGCTGGTCTAATCAAGTTCCATTCAGCGTCGACAAAGCCCCGCAATCGTGAGCCTTCACCCAGCAACCGAGAAGGAACGATGGCATGGTGTGCTCGCTGTGCGCCTGTCACTTTGTCCTGCCAGAAGTTCCGCAGCAATCGCCTGCCAAATCCTGCTCGTTGGGGGACTCCTCTTACCAACGTACCACCCTTTTGCCAGAAGCCGCTCCATCCACTCTTTACTGCTGTTGCCGCCTCGCGCAGGGTCATACTACCCCAGCGTCCTGCACCACCTCCTGCCCCAGCTCCCATGGTTGCAAAAAGGATCATGCCCTCGCCCCCTAGGAACTTGCTGGCCTTGTGATCGAACTCATCCTCGTAAGTATACATGCCCTTGGCCCAGTCGGCCGTGAGATCAACGCCCTTATCTCTGAGCATGTCAATAAGCGTCTTATCGCCCATCCTTCTCATCAAGCACGCCTTGACCCTTGAGTCCTTGTCCCCTTTGAGCCTCCAGTAAAGCTCCATTCCCTTTGTTGCGGTTCGCTGCAGCTTTCCGCTCAATCCATGCTTCATTTCGAACTCGACTAGCCCGACGACGGAATCCTGCACCCCTTGCAGAAGGTTGGCTTGCCCTTGTCGGAAACCCTCAATGAACTCCGCCGTAGTCCCATATACTGAAGCCAGACGATGCCAACCTGCTTCGCGAGCTTGATTCTCCCCATACGCAAACCATTTCTGTGCCAGCCCTTCGATGGTGGTGGAGTCACTCCACCGCTTGAGCTTCTCCACCACGCTCTCTTCTTCCTGTCCATCTGCGTCCACAGCGTCCACAGGATTATTGCTGCAATAGATACATTCACCCGCCAAAGCGTCCTGTGGATCGCGCTGGAGGAATCTGCCCGTTGCCGGGTTGAAGCTTCTGTTCAGCGAGAGGTAAAGGCCGTCCAGCGAATCCGCGAGTTTCATCCAGTTGGTTTGGTAGGCGAAGCGGCTTGAGGCTCCCGAGGTTTCGTCTCTGAGCGGGTTACCCCAGGCGTCGTATTCGAAGTAGCCGACGACGTTTCCGTACTGGTTGAGGCGGCGGATGACGGAGCCGCGGTGGTCGTAGAGGTCGTACTGGAAGTAGGTGCCGCCGGCGGTGAAGCGTCGGGCTACGGTGCAGGAGCCGATGCCATCGACGGGCGAGTAGCCGTGGGTGTAGTAGGCGGTGACGTTGCCGGTGGCGTCGTGTTCGGCCAGGAGGTTGAGTCCGTTGCGGTCCCAGGTGAAATAGCTGAGGCCGGTGCTCTCTTCGATGGCGAACCGCCGCCCCAGGGCATCGTACCAGAAGCGGTTGACCACGCCGTTGGCGTATCTGATCCGCTCGACCATGTTGAGGGAATTGTACTGGAAGTAGGTCGAGAGTCCACTGTCATCGTCGATTCTGGTGCAGTTGCCGCGGGCATCGTAAGCGAAGTACTCGTAATCTCCGGCCGGGATGGAGACCCAGGAACTGAGCTGGTTGGCGGCGTCGTAGCTGTAGTAGAGGGCCGTGCCGGCGTTCCGGCGCTCGGCGGTGCGGTTGCCGACGGCATCGTACCAGTACTCGTAGTCGTGACTGAAGCCGGCGTTGAGCCACTTCTCGCGGGTCAGCCGGTCGGCGTCGTCGTACTCGTAGTAGGTGTTGACGCCGCCCTCCCGGTCGATGCGGGTGATGCGGCCCACGGCGTCGTAGCTGTAGTCGAAGTAGGTCAGCGCCGCGCCTCCGGGCAGGCAGTTTCTGACGGTGCTCAGCCGGTTGAGCTGGTCGTAGGCGAAGTAGGTGTAACAGCCGTTGGGCAGCCACTTGCGCGTGAGGTTGCCGGCGGGGTCGTAGACGTAGACGACCGCGCTGGAGACGTCCTTGGCGCCGTAGCCGCTCGACCCGTAGGGCTGGCGGCCGTAGCCGGCGGTGGCCTTGGCGCCGATGTACTTGAGCCGGTTGGCTTGGTCGTAGCTGAAGTAGGTGTCGACGCCCAGGCACCGCAGGCACGTGCGGCGCCCGGCCACGTCGTAGCTGAAGCGCAATTGGGCGCTGTCCGGCGCGAGCTCGGAAACCACCCGGCCGACCGCGTCGTAGCCGAAGTAGGTCCAGCCGCGCCCGTCCCTGGCCGCGGTCATCCTCGACAGCGCGTCGTAGCCGAAGTAGCAGCTGGAGCCGTCGGGGTAGCCGGTCGCCGTCCGGCGGTCGAGGTTGTCGTACTCGTGTTGAGTGACGCCCAGCGATGCGTTCGTGAAGGACCGCAGATTGCCGTTCAGGTCATAGGCGTAGTACTCGGCCTGGCCCAGCGGATCGGTGACGGACTCGAGCCGGCCGAGCCGGTCATGGCTGTAGGCGGTGACGTTGCCGAGGGCGTCCTGCAGTCGTGCGCGATTGCCGGCGGCGTCGTACCCGAAGTAGGTCAGGTCGCCGAGCGGATCGGCGGTGCACACCAGCTGGTTGGCATCGTCGTAGTGGAAGTCCGCGACGCGGCCAAGGGCGTCCTTCGCGGCCGTGCGGTTGCCGTTGGCATCGTGGACGAAGTAGGCGAGGTTCCCCATCGCGTCCTGGATACAGTAGAGCCGGTTCGCCGCGTCGTAGTGGAAGTAAGTGGGCAGCCCCCGCTGGTCGCTGGCCACGGACCTGTTCCCGACCGCGTCGTAGAAGAAGTAGGCCGAGTTGGACAGCGGATCGGCCGCACACGCCGGGCGGTTGAGGTCGTCGTAGGTGGATATCCACGCCTGACCGAGCGGATCCATCTTCGATGTCACGTTGCCGACGGCATCGTAGGCGAGGTAGGTCAGGGCTCCGCAGGCGTCCTCCGCACAGACCGCGCGATTAAGAGCATCGAAGTGGGCCCGCGCGACGCCGCCGAGGGCGTCCCTGACCACCGTGCGGTTGCCATTGGCATCGTACTCGAAGTAGCTGCGCCCGCCCAGCGCGTCCTCGGCGCAGAACGGACGGTTGAGGCTGTCGTAGTAAAGCCGCGCCGGCTGGCCGCGCGGGTTGATCACCGCCGTGCGGTTGCCGTTGGCGTCGTACTCGAAGTAGGTCCGACCGCCCCGCGCGTCCTCCGCGCAGACCGCGCGATTGAGGGCGTCGAAGTGGAAATAGGTCGTGATGCCGCGGGGATCCATCAGCCTGGTCCGGTTGCCGGCGGCGTCATACCCGAAGTAGGAGCAGCGGACCAGCGGGTCCTGAGCGCAGCTCCTGCGGTTCAGGGCGTCGTAGAAGAAAAGCGAGCTCTTGCCGCGCGGGTCCTTCACCGACGACATGTTGCCGGCGGCGTCGTAGGCGAAATAGGTCGTGGCCCAAAGCGGGTCCGAGGAATACTGCAGCCGGTTGAGCGCATCGTACTCCGCGGAGCTGACCCTGCCGAGAGCATCCTTGACGGCCGTCCGGTTGCCAGCCGCGTCGTAGTAGAAGTAGGTGCTGCCGCCCAATGCGTCCATGACGCAGGTCTGGCGCCGCAGCCCGTCGTAGCGGAAATAGCTCGCCTTCCCACGCGCATCCACCGCCGCCAGGAGATTGCCGACCGCGTCGTACGCCAGGTAGGCGGTCCCCCCCAGGGCATCCTCCGCACGACACCGGCGGTTGAGCGCATCGTAGCCGAAATAGGCGACAGCCCCCCTGGCGTCCTGCACCACCGTGCGGTTGCCGGCAGAATCATAGGCGAAGTACGCCGGATTGCCGAGAGCGTCCCGGGCACAGACCATCCTGTCGAGAGCGTCGTAGTAGTACCGGCTCTCCGCCCCGCGGGCGTCGATGGCGGCCACCCGGTTGCCGTTGGCGTCGAACTCGTAGTAGCTGTGCCCGCCAAGCGCGTCCACACTGCCCTTCTGCCGGCGCAGACGGTCGAAGTAGAAGTAGCTGACCCCGTCGCGCTGGTTCCGGACCGCGGTCACGTTGCCCAGCGCGTCGTAGGTGAAGTAGGCCCTGCCGCCCAGCGCGTCCTCCACGCAACTCCTCCGGTCCACCTCGTCGAAACGGACGAGCGTCGTGTTGCCGAGAGGGTCCTTCAGCGCGGTCCGGTTGCCGTTGGCGTCATAGGTGAAGTAGGTCCTGTTGCCGAGAGCGTCCTCCTCGCAGGTCCGGCGATCCAGCGCGTCATAGTGGAAATAGGTGGCGTGGAGCCGCGGATCGAGGACCACACGCTGGTTGCCGTTGGCGTCGTAGGCGAAGTAGGTCAGCCCCCCGAGCGCGTTCTGCACGCAGACGCGGCGCCCGACCTGGTCGTAATGATAGTACGTGACGTACCCCAGGGCGTCGAGCGTCGCCACGCGGTTGCCCCGGACGTCGTAGCCGTAGTAGGCAAGCCCGCCAAGCGCGTCCGCCATGGCAGTCTGACGCCCGACCGCGTCGTAACTGAACGTGGTGACCAGCCCAACGCTCCGGGGATCGGTCCACGAGGTCATCCGCCCGACCGCGTCGTAGCCGAAGTAGACGGCGTTGCCCAGAGGATCCTGCGTCGCCACCCGCCGGCCTGCCGCATCGTAGCAGTGGTTGACAGCATTCCCCCGCGGATTCACCTCCGCGGTCAGGTTCGCCTCCCCGTCGTAATGGAAGTACGCGCTGTTCCCCAGCGCATCCTTGACCGCGGTCTGCAGCCGGAAGACGTTGTAGGCGTAGTAGGTCGCGCTGCCCAGAGGGTCCAAGGCCACGGCCAGCTGACCCGTGCCGGTGTATCCCGCGGTCCAGCGGTTGAGCAGCGCGTCCTGCCGCTCCGTCTGGCGCCCCATCCGGTCATACTGGAAATAGGCCGCGTAGCCGCGCCGGTTGACGAGCCGGGTGCGGTTGCCCACCGCGTCGTACTCGGAGTAGGCGGCGCCGCCCAGCGCATCCAGCTCCGCCCGCATGTTCCCGTACGAATCGTAGGCGAAGTAGGATGCGTAGCCGCGCGCGTTGCGCAGCCGGACCAGGAACCCGCGCTCGTCGTGGCCGAAGTAGCTCACGTCCCCCACAGGATCGACCTGCACGGTCAGGTTGCCGTAGTAATCGTAATCGAAGTAGCCGATGTTGCCGGCCGCATCACGCTCGAATGTCAGATGCTGCTCCCAGTCGTACCCGCGCCGGCTCGCGTTGCCCAGGGCGTCGACCGATCCAATGAGCTGTCCGTGCCCGTCATAGAAATAGTAGGTCCGCCCACCCAGCGGGTCCGTCGAAAGATTGCCGCCGACGTACGTGGCTGCGTTGCCCAACGGGTCGGTGATCTTCGCGATCACCGTCCCATAGTAGTCGTAGTAGGCCGCGTATCCCCGCGAATCGACCACCGCGGTGCGCCCGGCCGCATCGTCGTACTCGAAGTAGGTCGTGCCCACCCCGGGAACGTGCTCGCGACGCACCCGCCCGGAATCGTAGGAGTAGTAGGCCGCGAACCCCTCGGTATCGAGGATGGTCGTGATCCGCTTGTCCGCGTCGTAGCCGAACTCCGTGACGCAGAGCTCCGGCCCGGTGACCTTGGTGATCACCCCGTAAGCGTCGTGCTCGTAGTACGTCGTCCGGCTGCCCCAGTCGGTGATCGCGTTCACCCGGCCGCCGACATCGTAGTCGAAATAGCAGGCACGACCGGCCGCGTCCACCAGCTTGCGCAGCTTGGCCTGAAGACCCGGGCTGTCGTACTCGAAATAGTGCGCACAGCCCTGCTTGTCGTAGAGCACCACCGCACAGCCGTAAGCGTCGTACTCCAGCGTCCTCCCGTCCGTGCGCCCTTCCGTCCAGCAACCGTATGAGTCCTTGGACAGAGTGTTGGCCCGGCCGGCCGGAGGATCCCAGTTGACCCCGTCCCCCCGCCCCGTGTAGCTGACCTCGTCACCACTCTCCTTCCGGAGCACCACCGTGCCGTAATTGTCGCCGGACGTCCGGTCGTCCAGCCTGATTCCAGCCTCCCCAAGCCGACCCCACCGGTGCCCGAAAGCACCGTTGTAAGTGTCGTCCGAACGAAACGACACCTCCAGACTCACAGGGAAACCAGGCCCACCCAACATCACCTTCTGCCCGTCGACGAAGAGCTCCCCGGTCGTGAGATCTACCCTCACCCCGCCACACCCGGCACAAGCTCCGCCGGAAAATACCTTGGACTTGCGCTCTTCGTGCATGTTATTGTCCTCTCTGGCCCTGTCCCAGAATCATTCCACCTGCCCGCAAACCACTCATCCCCCCGGCCGACCGGATAATCAGGTCAGAACCTCTAGCACCGGGCCGGTGACCAGGAACTCGTCGATCCTGTTGGCGAAGTGATACGGCACGTTCCAGTCATATGGATTGCTGGGTTTGGCCGCCCCTGTCGGGGAACCAAGCTTGAGCGTCAGATAGTCGCCGCTGAGGTTGTTGATCGCATCGGCCGGGATCCCCATCAGGCGGTTGCTATACGTCACCCCCTGTGCGGCTCCCAGATAGCTTCGGGGCTGGCAGTTCAGCGCGGTCGCGTCGGCCAGCCACATGTCCGTGGGAACGGCGACATCGCCCCAATCAGGGACTGCCATGGCCTTCGTATACATCCCCGTGTTGTAGTACCAAGTGGTCGAATGGAGCATCGCCGAAGAGGTGTACTTGATGGAGAACCTCAGCGCTGCTGCAACCGCGCTGCCCTTGTAAGCCCCCACGTTGAAACGAAGATAGCTGTATGCCAGCTTGGCGTCACCCGTACTCCCATTGCCACCCGAAACGTGTGCGCCGCCAAAGAGACCGAGAGATGTACTGACGCTTTGTCCTAACAGCTTGTTCCAGTTGTTTGAACACACCGGATCCGGGAATGGCTCGGGCAGAACATCTCCAAGACACGTCAGGTAAAGCGACCCGGAGCGACCCAGGGCGACCTGCGAGGTGCCCTTGGCCACGAGATGGTAGCCGGTCTTGCTCCCCCCCGTCTCGGTAACGGCTACCTGCAGGAACAGGCTGTCATCGCCCGTGTACTTCTGACTGCTGCTGGTCCAGACCCCGCTGCTCCAGCTTCCCGCGCCAATCGAGGTGATGTCCAGGTCGCCGGAGCCATTGTGGGTGATGTCGCAATCCGCGGCGTAGGACGTGTCGATCTCGTTGTCCTTGGTCCAAGCCGTCACTTTCATGTTGAACGTCGACCCGGAGGTTATGGACCCGGGAAGCTCGACCACGAAATACCCATCCTGCGGCTTCTTACGCACCAGGATGCTGTCCGCCGCCCAACGACCCGCCCCCGACATCTCCCGGAAAACAAAATCGACCTTCGCGTCGAGCGCCGAAGGCAGAGACGCAACCTTCACCGTTCGCGCCGCGCGGCCACCGTCCCAGTCGTAGCTCTCGAACGTACCCTTGTCCAACTCTATGGGCACGCCCCCGGCGAAAGCGGATACGGCCATCGTCCCGTCATATCCGGCGTCCCCAGTGTCCACGCTCATCGCAAACTCGTCGCCCTCGATCACCTCGGGCGGAGTGAGCATGCAGTTCGTGGTCCGCCCTGACGCACTGCCCACGTTCGGCTGCGGCCCCACGCACGCACAGAGACCGCGCTGCTCCATGCACTTCTCGGTCTTGTCCATGGACTCCCCCTATCAGGCGCAGTCGACCAGCAGCCTCGAGATGTGCAGCAGCCGACCCGACGCGGATGTCGCCACCACGTACGCGACGTACCCCAGGTCCGTCGACGCCCCGGGCAGATTGGCATTGTTGGTCCCGACGGACGTCCCGTTGATGAAGAACTCCGCCGTCCCGGCAGCCGAATCAACCACGATCTCGAGCTTGAAGTCCGTCGACGCCCCACAGGCAACCCCAGTGTCCACCGCGTTCAGAGTGCTGCCATCCTTGGTGCAACGGTACCAGTTGCCCCCCACCCCCGCACTGTAACGGAACGCAATGAGACTTATGGCCGGACTGTCCGAGTTCCCCGGCGCCGCACTGCACAGCCCCACCCATATGCGGGCGTTGTCCACCGCACTGTCCGTCCGCACCCGCGCGTAGAACTGAGGATCGTGAGCTCGACGCACCAGGTTGAACGTCGCGGAAATGATCCCACCAGTGCTGCCGGAGGACGCCGCACTGGTCGCGCGCGTCCACGTCGAACTGTCGTCGTTCGAGTTGGCCAGCGTCCCGGATGTCGTCGGCGCCGCCACACCCATCGCCTGGAACGTCGCCGCCGCCGAGTTGACCGCGAAGAACTTCCGCGCCGCAGAAAGCGCGTGCGCCCACGACGCATCCCCTCGCATGAACTTCGACACGTCGTCCGGCGCCTTCGGACACAAACCGTGCTTCGCCGTGCTCGCGTCAAGATCGGTGTTGTCATCCGGCGCCGACAAATCGTCCAGCTTGATCGCATCCGCCCCACCACTGCGGTGCCGACCAGCGTGCGCCCCAAGATTCGTGTCTATCGTCTCCCAGTTCCCGTTGATCTCCGTCGTCCAGTCCGAATCCCCCTCGTCCGGCCGGGCCAGATTGAAATTGGTGGTCGGCGTTCCCATCAGCACCCTCCTGTTCGCGGTCAGTCTTCACCCATCCAAGATCGGCACGGCTGCAAAACAAACCACAGACGCCTGTGGTCGATGCCGAAGTATAATACACCATTAACATTATGCTGTCAACGCGGGAATATCCTTATTATGTATCTATAATATGCCACCACCACCACGCCAGACGCACACCCCCCCTCCACACCCGCCCCAGCCTAACCCCGCACCACAAACCACCTGATAACGAGAGAAACAGCGACCTAGGCCCAGTAGCAGACCATCGGCGATAGACTACACCGAGGACGAATGCCAAGGCCCCTTTAGCTTGTGGAGTCTATACCGCTGCATCCATCGTCGAACCGTATTCCTGTGAACGCCCAACATCTGCGCAGCCCGGGAGAGACGCCCCCCACTCGCCGTGAGCGCTTCTAGCAGCTTGTGTATCCCTTCGAGCATCTTGGGATCGGACAGCACGTCACCATCCCCGATTTCCGCGGCACACACGACCTCGGGGGAGAAATCCAAGAGGTCAAGCTCCTGCCCCTCGGCGCGAAGATAGGCCCGTTCAAGCTCGTTCTTGAGCTCGCGGACGTTACCGGGCCAGTGATAGCCGCGTAGGGCATGCAGGACATCGGAGGCGATGGTCCGCACCCCCCTTCCGATCTTGGCTTCCAGTCCGGCGAGGAAGTGTCTGGCCAACAACGGGATGTCATCCTTGCGTTGCCGCAGCGGCGGCACCAGAAGCCGCATCCGGTTTATGCGATAGAAGAGATCCCGGCGGAACTTGCCAGCAGCCATTAATGACTCGAAGTTCTGATTCGAGGCCAGCACCACGCGGGCCCGGGTCTCTTTAAGCTTGCCGCCAATCGGGCGATATTCGCCCTGTTCCAAGGCGCGCAGCAAAGACGCCTGCGCCAGGAGGCTCATGTCCCCCACCTCATCCAGGAACAGCGTCCCGTCCTCAGCCTCCTCGAAAGCCCCGTGACGGGTGTGATGGGCGCCAGTAAACGAGCCCCGCTCGTGCCCGAAGAGTTCGCTTTCGGCCAGCCCGGTGGCCAGCGCAGCGCAGTTGATGGCCACGAATGGCTTTGTCCGGCGAGGCCCGGAGTAGTGCAGTGCCCTGGCCACCAGTTCCTTGCCTGTTCCCGTTTCACCACTTATGAGGACTGGAGCATCGTAGCCGGACAGGGTGCAGGTCTGTCGGACTATCCATTTGATGGTTGGCGATTCCCCAACTATGTCCGCGATCTCAGAGCCGCGGGCCAACTGCGAAACTGCGCGCATGCTCCTGCGAGCCAAGTCCCGCATCTGTTGGACGCGCGTCGTTCGAATGCGTATATCATCATCGCGTATAGGCTTGGGTGCATAATCGAAAGCGCCCAGCCTGGTGGCCTCGGCCACCAGGTCCAAGTCCTCCGCATGCGCCGTTACCATGATCACGTCGGTTCCCGGGGCTTGTGCGCGCAAGGCTCTCAGGGCAGACAGATCGGCGCAGTCCGGGAAGGTCAGGTCCAGCAGCACCAAGTCGAACGCGCCTGGCTTGGCGGCTTGGAGAGTTGCCGCTGCAGTTCCGGACTCTGCGGTCTCATGTCGCATTTCGCAGAGAATATCGCCCAGCACCTGCCGTATCGCCGGGTCGTCATCAGCTATGAGTATTCGCATGGATCTAGGGCCAAACGCCGCTTCCTCCCCCGCTCAGAGACATGCCAGCTGCAGAGGAGCCCCCATCAGGGGGCCACAATCCGGTGGCCGGCGATGCTGCACCAAAGCCAGCCGCCATTGGTGCAGAACTGCACCGCCATGGTGCACGCTGGAGCCATTCTACCCTCTGCCAAGAGGATGACGACTGAAATCGGACCAGAGGCTCGCTATCGCGCCCGTTTCCTCCGCGCCGAACAGGACTCATGCAACCTAACCTTGCTCTGGAGCGCACACTGGAGGAACGCACTGTCGGTCTCCTCGATCTGCGTCTCTAGGGACCGCACGAACTTCCGTGCATCCTTCAGTGTATCCAGCCCTTGCTCAACGTTGCCGGCCATGAACCTCAACATAGTTCGTGTCGTCTTGGATGCCATCCAGTCCTCCCTTATGGATCGGCTTGCCCGCAATGGTGGCAGCAATCGCCATGCCATTTGCCGCACTGGGAGGGTAGGATGCTCCACGGAGATCCTAAGTTGCTAACGAAGAGGGAAGACGGTGTGCGCACACATCACATAGGAAATGCAGGATGGCGACGGCAGAAGGCTGAAGTCAGGTGCGCCTCACGCCACCGGCGCGGATCAGGCCGGACTTGGGCTTCGTTCGTCCACCCCCAGCATCTCCAGCGCCTCTGCTTTCGTGTCAACGACCGTGAGCGCCGGGATGATAAAGCGGCCGATCCGGTTCATCACCGATGGCGGGCCCTTCACCACCACGAGGCGTCCGCCGCAACTCCCCAGAATCATGTGGTAGTGGAACGCCACGCCGACTCCCTCGCTGCTCACGTAGTCGGCGGCCGTAAGGTCAATGACAACTCTCCGGCGCCCGCTTCGGACAAAACTGTTGAGTTGATACTCAGCGCGGCTGAGCCCCTCCGGTGAGACCTGCCCAATCACGGCGAACACAACAACCGGCGGCTCCCCGATGACCGAGACCTCGATGCCGGCAGGCATGGCGGCGGCTCCTCTCAGTTACATTACCCAATCCGGGTCTTGAATGTCAAGGCTCGCGCGCGGTATCCTCGGGCAATGGGGACGACAGGGGCAATGCAGTCGCCACCGACCGCTCCGGCCGCGTCCCCTCTGGGTCAGAACCGCTCCGGTCCGGCAGGCTTGCCGGTATTGCCGGCCTGCTTCCGGAGTTGTTCCAGAACCAGCGCGTACCACTTGTTGTTGGGGCTGGCCTTGACCGCCTTCTCGCAGGCAGCGATGGCTCCCGGGATGTCGCCCTCGCGCCGGAGGGTGTTGATCAGCTGGTCGAAGGCGTCCCGATCGTCGGGCTTGCGGGCGAGTTCGTCGCGGAGGATCTCCATGATCAGGTCGTTGCGATTGCGCTTTCGAAGCATGGCGAAGAGCGATTCGCGCATGGCTCCGACGTTGTTGCCGCTGTACTCGGCAAGCTGGTTGCGCATCTCGGTGATGGCCTCGTCCAGCTTGCCGGCGTCGGCCATGGTCTCCATGCGTGCCGACCTGGTCTTCTCGATCGACCCGGGGTTGAACACCTTGTGAGGGTCTTCGCCGCCCAGGACCACGCAATCGGAACATCCACCGGTGCGCGGGGCGAACTTCATGGCTTTCTCGAAGTGGGGCAGGGCTTCCGCGAACTTCCCGGTTCCCCTGTAGGCCTGCGCCATGCGATAGTGGGCAGACGCCAGGTACAGCATCGGGGAGCACTCGTCGTGCTGTTCCTTGGGGTTGCCGCAGGCCGGGCAGGGGTCATCCTTCTTGCCGCGCCGCTGCCAGTTCTCGTAGGCCGCGATGAGCGCCTCCTGCCCCTTGCTGCGCCGGGCCAGCTCTTCCTGGGCGGCTTTCTCCACCAGAGCGGCGAACTGCGCCTTGCCGGTGTGACGGGCGCCGGAGAGGATGAAGTAGTAAGTGTCGTAGTAGACTTCGCAGCCGACATCCGCGTCGGCGTGCATCCTGGCAGCCCTGCCCGCCAACTTGGCCGCCTCGCCGTAGTCCTCGCTGAGCGTCCCGGCCGCGAAGAGCAGGCCATCAAGTTGCACATTGACCGCGAAGCCTTTGAGGACCTCCTCAAGTTCCCGTTGTCCCTTCTTCGCCGCCGGAGAGTCGATTATCTCGAGCACCTCCCGCGCCGCGGCAACGATCGCACCCTGCGCCCTCGGCGAGAGCCCCTTGGATGAGTTGCCTCTGAGCTCGGCGGTCATGATGCAGAGCAGCCAGGCTCTGAGGGCGTCCTTCTCGGCATGAGCTTTCAGCGCCGCGAGAGACGCCTTGAGCAACCCGTTCTGGTCCTTGGCCGCAGGAGAAGGCTCCTGGCGGTTGAACTCGATGCGATCTCCAGGCTGGGCACCGCCTTTCGTGGCCAGTTCCTCCGGCGTATACGACTTTCCCTCGCGGGTGGCGATCCTGCCGGACACTCCGCCGCTATTGGCGCCCGCCCTGGCCGTGATCGCTTCCCGCAGGAACGCAACGAGATTCTGCGGGGCCTCCGGCTTGGGCAGGCCGCAGTCCGCGGCCACGGCGTCCAGGTCCAGCGGCAGGTCCGTATAGCGCAGCAGTTTCACGGTGTTGCCGTCGACCACCACGAGCAGGCTGGTCATGGAGGCGACCACTTCCAGGATGTCCTTCACGGCCGTGGGCTTCTTGGGCTCTAGGGAGTACAGGACGTTCCCGTCCTTGACGATCCAGCTGGCCGACCCCTCTTTCTCCAGAAGGGCCTCGTATTCCTTGACCTTCTGCTCGAACTGCTTGCGCGGGAGCCGCAGGACCTGCGGGAGCGGCTTGGTGGTGCGCGTGATCAGCGATACGGTGGTTCGCTCCGGGGCGTACGGCACGATGCCGGGAAACGGCCTTTCCGTCGGCGTGGCGAGGCCCGGAATGGTCTCCCGCAACGCCTTCATGAACTCCGGGAAGGGCTGGTCCTTGATCTGCGGCAGCACTTCCACTTCCAGGACCGACCGTTTCGCGTCCTTGGCTGGCTCCGCCGCAAGGACGGATGGAGAGAATAGCGCGACCACGATCAGGCAGAGGAGCTGTTTCCGCATGGGGCACCTCCTAACCAAATAGGCGACCTTGCCGGGCCTGATTGTAGGTGCCTGCCTGGACGCGCGCAAGTGCGCGCGCCGTGGCGACCGCAAACGTGCTTGATACACGGGACGGACGGACTTATCTTCTCCTCCGGCGCGAGTCCTTGCGGCGGAGGGCGGTTCTATGCGTACGGGCTGGACGATCAGAGTTGCGGGTCTGACACTGGCCCTATTGGCGATGGGGCACGTCTGTCATGCCGAGAGATCCGAACTGACGGATGACGAGGCACGGAACAATCCTGCTCCGGTCTTGGCCCGGAGCGCCGACGCCTGGGAGGTCTTCGATCGCGAGTTGCCCCGGAAAGGGTTCAGGGTGCTTGCCCTGGGCGGCAGAAGGCCTTTGGCCGTGCCCGAGCGGCTGCGCTTCGTGTCGACGGATGTGCGGAAGCTTGTCGCCGACACCGCCGCCGCCGGCGGTTTGAAAGTGGTCTGGCTGGCCGGCAGGACCTGCGCCATCCTGCAGTCTGGAGCGACGGACGCCGAACTGGAGCGACTCGGAAGGGACATGAAGTCGGAGGACCCCGCGCTGTGCCACGATGCGGCCTGGCGGGCGCGGTGGATCGGCGATACGCGGGCCATCCCCCTCCTGATGGACGTCATCCTGGCCAACAAGGACCGGTATGCGAAAACTACCGCGCTGGAGAGCGTGGGGCGGCTGGGCTGGGACGTTGCGCTGGCCGTTGACGAGCGCGCCTGGCCGGTGGCGGAGGAATCACTGGCGAACTCCGGGAAGGATGCCCTCAAGAGCATGATTGCGGCCTTGGGCCGCGTCGGCGGCGACAGGGCGCGGGTCCTGCTCGAAAAGATGCTGCCGGACGAGAAGTACGACACGCTGCTGTACCAGGTGATTGTGGCCCTGGGGCAGGCTGGCAGGGAGAAATCGCTGCCGCAGTTGGCCAAAGTCCTCCAGCGTCCTGACAGCCGGTTTGGGGCGGATGACCCCACGTATGGGACGCGCCTCCGGGTGGCCGTGGCCCTGACCGAGATGCGCGAGCCCAAGGCCATGCCGCTGATCAGGGTGCTTCTCGGGGACTTCAGCCTTACGATCCGGCAACAGGCCCTCGAAGCCGTGGGCAGTTCCAGGGCGGAGGACGCGGTGGCCATTCTGGACAAGGCACTCAGCGACAAGAACCTGCGCTACAGGGCCGTCTGCGGGTTGGACGCCCACGGAGGGGAAGATGTCCTGGCGCCGCTGCAGAAGGCCCTGGCGGACGAGGACGCCGACGTCCGGCTACGTGCCATTGCGGCGCTGGGGAACGTGGGCACGGAGGCTGCCCTCGCTCTGCTGGAGAAGTCCCTGTCCGACCGGGACGAGAACACCCGCATGCGCGCAGCCCAGGGACTGGGGCGGTGCGGCGGCGACAGGGCGCTGGACCTCCTCGGCAAGGCCCTGCAGGACGCCAGTAAGGGGGTCCGTCTCCAGAGCATCCAGGCCATGGCCAACGTCGGGCCCGACCGGGCCTTCGTGCACCTCGAGAAAGCGTTCGCCGACCCCGATGCGGACGTGCGCGCTGCAGCCGTCATTGCTCTGGGAATGTCCACCAACGAGAAACGCTGGAGTCTCCTGCAGGGCGCCCTGGCCGACCCGGAGGCCAGGGTGCAGGCAGCGGCCGCTTCCGCCGGCGCCCGTGCCACCGGGGCAGGGGCGCAGGCCATTTGCGAGAGGGCTCTGGCCAGCGGCGAGCCGGGCGTTCGCAGGGCCTTGGTGGCGGCACTGGCCGACACCGACAGAAGCCGAGCATTTCCGATCCTGGAGAAGGCCTGCAAGGACCAAGACAAGGATGTGCGGGCTGCTGCGGCGACGGTCATGGGCCGCATCGGCGGCGCCGAGGCGCCTGCCATGCTCGGGAAGCTCCTGACCGACGACAACAGGGCGGTGAGGCTGGCGGTGGCCGATGGTCTCGGTGCCGTGGGTGGCGATGGAGCGGCAGTCCCGCTTCGGAAGCTGCTCGCGGATCCTGACGCCGAGGTGCGCATCAGGGCGGTTTCCGCAGCAAGAGGCATCACCAGCGAGAAAGCCGGCGAACTCCTGGCCCTGGCCATGGCGGATGCGGACGGGATGGTCCGGCGTGCCGTCATCCCAATGGTCGAGGATATGCGCACGGCCAACGCGGCGGAGATCCTGATAAAGGCTGCCGAGTCTGACGATCCGCCGACGCGCCGGGAAGCCATTACGGTCATAGGTCGCATGGGACTCAAAGGCGGCGCCGTCAACAGACTCCTGGAGAAGGCTGTGGGCGATGCCGACCCGTTCGTGCAGGAGGCGGCCATTGCGACCTTCGGACAGGTTGGCGCGGACGAGGCACTGGCCGTTCTCGGGAAGATCGCCGGCAATCCCAGCCACAGGCAGGCGGCGTTCGCCGCGTCGGTCCTGGCCAAGATGGGCGGGGACAAGGCCTTCGCGCACCTGAAGCGCGCCCTTGCCGACCCGGACAAGAACGTGCGCAGGAACGCCGTCAATGCGCTGATCAGGGAAGTCACCGACGAGAACGGGAAGACGATCCGCGATATCCTGCTCGCTGCCATGCCCCTGGAGACCGACCCGGTGCTGCGCCTGCACTACACCAAGAAGCTGGATGAAGCCTTCCCGGACGACGAGGTCGTGGCCAAGGCCATCAAGGAGCTGCCGTCGCGGCCCTAAGGCCTGCCAGGCAACAGGGCGAAGCCGCAGTCGTAAGATAGCCCGCTGGGGAGCCTGTTTTCCAGGCGTTATATACAGGCAGGACGAGGACGCCTTCCGGTCTAGGTGCGGCAATTGTCCTCACTTTGTGCCTGGGGGAATCCCTGGCAGAGCGGCTTACGAACCCAAAGGAAGACCGGACAATTCAGACGCCCAGGGCCTGGCGCCCCTCTTCCGGTAAACCATGCCGGGAGAGGTCAAAATCATCGTCGAAACCGTCGTCAGAACTGTCGTCAGAACTGTCACCAAAACGGTCAACCAAACTGCCGCCAGAACTGCCCTAAGCGCTAGCGAAATGTCCGCAGAAACGCCTTCAGAAGCGCTATCAGAAGCACTATTGGCTCTTGCCCACATAGGGGTACTACCCGGCCTACGCCCTGCATGGGCAGGGGCCGGGCCAACTAGGCCCGGATATGGCTCCCAGGCCGTCCGAAAGCTCATACCTCGACCATCTCCAGCCGTTTCCGTTCGTAGGTGCTGCCGATGTTGATGGAGGTCAGCGCGCCGCGCTTCAGGCGCCGTTTGAAGTGGGAGTGACCGCAGAAGTGGAACCTGACCCGGGGGTCTTCGAGCAGCAGTTCCCCCAGGCCGGCGCTGCCCTGGAATGCGTTGCAGAAGTTCCACTCCTGGTCGTGGGGCTTGCGTATCACCATGTCCTGAAAAGCGATATGATGCGAGACGGCCACGATGGTCTTCACCCTCCGGGGGAGGGACTTGATCTGCTCCCGCAGCCTGGCCAGGAGCAGGGAGTTGAAGGTTGTGTCGGACATGCCCAGCCGTACGAAGACCGCGTCCATCCACATGGGCATCCCGCCCCAGCGCTTGGTTTCGTAGTCGTAATCGGCCTTGCCCGGGGCGAGCGGCGACGCCGGGTCGTGGAAGGAGTAGTCGTACCAGCCGACGGTGCCGACGAAAGCCGTGCTGCCCACCACCTTCGGCCCGGTGTCGAGCATGTGCCATCCGCAGGCCGCGTACAGCTCGGGGAGCAGGGTCCGGTAGTAGCCGAAGGAGTCTCCGCCCTCCAGCCAGAGGTCGTGATTTCCCGGCACGATGAGCTTCAGGCACTTCGGCGGCGCCAGGCGCTCCAGGGTTGGGACGATCCAGCTCTTGCCCAGCCCCACCAGGTCGCCGGCTACGATGAGCACGTCCGGGGCATACCATCGGATCTGCCGGCAGAGGCGGTTCATGTCCGCATCCCCCATGTCGGCGGTCTCATCCGCGTGCAGGTCGGCTGTGATTACTATCTTCATCGGTGAACCCGCCTCCTTTCGCGATGTTGGTCACCACGCAGCGGTGGACGCCCTGTCGCCGGAGGAATCCGGCGATCATCTCCCGCCTGCGCGCCTCTTCCGCCGGCGTCCCGGCATGGAACTCGACCACGTTCCGGTCCCTGTGAAGCCGCACCCGGCAGAAGCCGTTCTGGAGGACCATGGTCAGGACCCAGCGGCGCCGGGCGCCCTTGACGCCGACCTCTTCGGGGCGCCTGGCGACGTCCTCGGGCTTCAGTCCGAACCTGGCCGGATCGCCCTCCACGGCACCCAGGTGCTCGATGATGGGGATGACCTCGCCGTCCGGCCCCAGGAAGAATCCCTTGCCCAGCGGCATCGGTCAGCCCCTCCCCATGCTCATGGCCTCGCGGGCCGCCTCGAAGAACGCCTGAACGTCCACGGGCAGGAGACAGGCCAGCGTCTTGTTCCCGACGGGCTCGGCGCCTCCGCCCAGGCACCCGTCCCAGGGCCAGCCGAAGTGCTTCCGGAGCAACTCGACGCCGAACCTGCCTAGGACGGCGCCATCCCGTCCCAGGAGAAGGTCCAGTTCGCCGCTCACGGCGAAGACCTTAGCGGCATCGTGGGGTCCGGCGGTAACCTTCATGGTCAGGTGGGGATACGTTGCGTCCTCCTCACCGACGGGGACGACTCCGAGCGCGTACAGGCCGGACTCGAAGCGCTCGACCGCGACGTAGTCCTTCCGCCCGGGCAGCAGGACCAGGCTGGTCGAGCCGGCGTTGGGGATCGGCACTCCCCGGGCCGCGAAGAGCACCATCTCTGTCCTGGACTTCAGCCAGCCCTCCAGCACCGCCTGGATGGCTGGGATCTCCGCCGAAAGCTCAATCCCGCGCAGCGCGCGGTCCCCTGGCTCAAGCCGCACCCGCCCCGCACCCGGCACGGCCGCGTAACGCAGCTTGCCGCCGATGGGCTTGTAGACCGTCAGCGTCTTCCCGCCCTGGATGATCTGGGCCTTCTCGATGATCGGCTCACCGGCGTCCTCCCTGGGGTGCCGGTTGATCCAACTGGTCCATTCACAAGGCATGAGGTCTCCTCCTTGGCCGGCCTGCGCTCACAGCAGCCCCTCCTCTACGAAGCTGAAGTAGCCGTCCCGGCCAACCACGACATGATCCAACACCCGGAAGCCCAGAAGCTTCGCGCACTCGCATAGCCGGCCGGTCAGTTCGATGTCGTCCCGGCTTGGCTTCGTGTCTCCGGACGGGTGGTTGTGCAGGAAGGCCACGGCGGCGGCATTGTCATGCAGCGCCGGCCTGAACACCTCGCGCGGATGTACCAGGGCACCCGTCAGCGTCCCCAGCGCCACCAAGTGCCGCTCGATCACCGCGTTCTTCTGGTTGAGCGTGACGACGTGAAAGGACTCGCGGTCCAGATCCTGGATGTCCTTGCAGAGCTCCCAGAAGTCCCGCCCGGTCTTCATCCGCGGACCCTGGGCCTCAGCCACCCGCGGCAGGCGGATCACCAACTGGCAGGCATAGGCCATCCCGTCGTCCCGCGGCGCATCGGTGCCCGTCTCTTCAGACATCAGCGCTCACCTCCCCCCACCACCGGCGCTCGCCACGTCCTCCGCCACCTCCTCCAGCAGCCTGCCGTCCTCAACCACCCTGTAGTTCAGCCCGTAGCCCAGGTGCATCTGACAGAAGAGCTTCCCGTCAAACCACTGTTCGTCCGTGCCGTCGCTCTTGACCTTGGCTGCGGACTTGAGATGGTGCTTGGCAATGATGCAGACACAGATCACCGCGAGGTCGTAGGGCCTGAATGCGGTCTTGCAGAAGGTGAAATAGAGCCCGTTATCGTCGGGCCTTTCCCAAGCCTCGGGTCTCAGTGTCCGCGCCAGCCTGAATGTTTCGTAGGAGCAGCTCCCGTTACACATTCGCTTCCGGATCGTGGCTCCGGCATGCCACTGGCCGTTCCTGGCATCCTCCCCGGGACGGGCCACCCCGCCGGCGTCCGGCGAAGGCCAGGGGATGGAGAGCTCGGCGTTCCGAGGATGCCCGCAGTCCCGCGGACCGTTGAACGCGATCTCCTCGTCAGTGATCCTGGGCTCGCCGGTGCCGTCCCAACCAGCCAGCCGGCAACCCGCCTTCTCCAGTTCCGGCAAGAGTTTCTTGAAGTCGCCAGCGATCAATCGCATGGCGCTCAAAGGGATGACCTTCTTACGGCTCAGATAGTGGGTGTAACCCATGGCTTCTTCTCCCGTCGTCGGTCCGCCCCTCTTTGGGCAGACGCTCCAGCATTTCCACCTTGCCGACTATGGGCCGGCAGGCTGGATGCGCTTCACAGGGCTGGTCCCTCAGCGCATCTGGACGGAATCTTCCAGTTCACTCCCTGGTCGGGGCACCTCCCTCGTAACCTATGGCCGCCAACTTAGCGCACCCTTCTCTCTGGCGCCGCCGCCACGCTTGGCTGCACCCCGGCGGCGACCTCCATGGCCCGGTACTGCGGGCACTCCCGGCACTTCTCCCGGCTCCCCGAGTGACAGGCGTAGAACACCGCGCCGTAGGGCACCTGGAGCCGGCACTGGAGCCTTTCCCGGCCAGGCCGGAGATCCCTGAGCACCAGGGCCTCGATCTCCTCCAGGAGGCCCTCCAGCCGGCCGTGGAGCACGGTGTGGTCATCGTCATCCAGAGTGATGCAGCAGCGCTCCCGAACGAAGGCCCTGAAGTCCTTCAGGGCCAGTTCGGCGTCCTCCCTGGCCCCCGCCCGCTCCTCCCGGCGCTCCTGTTCACTGTCGAAATCGTTCATGACTGACACCTCCGCCAATGAAGAGGCCCACGCCTCTTCCGGTCCCTTCGGGACGGACCGGGAAGGCCTGGGCCTCCGGCGCGTCCCATCGCCCCTGGCTGGGCCACCGTATCGGCTCCGGCCGGTCGGTTGGCTGCGGGTCACGGAGCCAGGGCTCTCGCCGCATCTTGATGGGTCACAATCAGGTGACTTGCTGGTCTCGGCACCCCCTGAAAACAGCGCGCCCCGGCGGCTTCTTCAAGCGCCGGGGCAGACTTTCCGCCGGCGCTTTAGCGGTTGATCTCGGCCCCGCAAGTTGCCACCTTAAATCGGCCGGACAGGGCCTACCCTGTCGGAGGTCGTGTACACCCGAGGTATTGAAGAGTTGGCGGAATTCCGGCGGAAAATCGATGGGAATGGCGCTTCGCGGATGGGGTGGACATATCATGGCACACTCCTCGAGCATGTCATCCCGCACTTCCAGTCGGGTCTACAAGAACCGGGACTTGTGCCGCCCTGTTTGCTGCCAGCATAGCCAAACCCAACTTCAGGGGCAGGTCGAACCCGCGTTTGATTCTACAAGGTGGTGTAGTTAGAATACTTGCTGTGGGGCAGTACTACATTCTTGCGGGGTGTCATGGCCTCAGCCAAAGGCTAGGAGGCTGCTGTGTCTAGTCGGATAGCTGCTATCTCTGAGTGGCTTGACAGATTGCCCGATCCCGCGTTTGCCATTGACTGTGACGGTCAAGTCACTGCGTGGAATACAGCTATCGAGAAACTCACCGGAGTTAGCCGCTCGGATATGCTGGGCAAGGGCAACTATGAGTATGCATTGCCGTTCTATGGGAAGCGCAGGCCGCTGCTCATAGACGTTGCGTTGGGCAAGGATGCTTCTGCGCACGTGGCATATCCCGAACTGGTCAGACACGCGGACGAAGTCATCGCCAACACGATTGAAGTCAGAATCCGCAAAGACGATGTGGTTCTCTGGGCCAGGGCGGTTCCGCTCAAGGACGGACGGCAGTCCACAGTGGGAGCAGTGGAAGTCATCAGGGATGTGACGACCCTGCGTCGGACAGAAGAACTTCTTTCGGCGCAATGCAGACTTAGCGCGATGATGAACGCTGCCACGGCGCCCGAACAGGGGCTGACCGCCTGTCTGCAGTATGCAACTCAGGCATTCGACATGGACTTGGGGCTTCTGTATCTGTGTGACCACGGGCTTGCCAAGGGGAGGGTATTGGCCAGGGTCGGCGCGCCTGCGTCAGCCACGGATGATTCGGGCTGCTTGCCGGAGAGGGTGCGCTGCGCGATCAGCGGCGATAATAGTGCAATCGTTGTGGAAGGTGACGCAGGGTCGGTAACGCGTGTGACGATTCCTCTCTTCTTCGGGCAAGAACTCGTAGCCTATCTTTGCCTCCAGGCGCACAGGCACGTTGATGTCTCCGTGGCCAAACGGGGCATCTGGGGGTCAATTGCGATTCATCTGGGGATGATCGTAGCCAAGGCCCGTGCGGAACTAGAGTTACAGCGGAGCGAGACCAGATATCGGGTCATTGTTGATAGTATCAGCGACGGGCTACTGGTACACAATTTTGATGGCAAGATTATCGATGTCAACGAGAACGTCTGTGACATTCTCGGTTGCGCGCGTGACGAACTTATTGGGGCTAGCCTCTTCTCGTTCCTCCGGGAGCCGATGCATTTTCAGTCTCGTCTGTGCCTACTGGGAGAGGGGCGCTGTCCTCTCATGGAACTTGAGATGCTGCATAAGGCCAACGGAGTCTTCCCGGTAGAGATGAGCTCCAAGGTCACCAACCGCGAAGGATCCGGGGTGGTTCACAGTTTTGTGCGTGATATTACCACGCGAAAGCAGGCCGAAAGGGCTCTCAGGGAGAGTGAGGCCCAGCTATCCAATGCGCTCCACTTGGGCAGAATGGGGCCGTGGGAACTCGACATCGCCAGCGGCATTTTCAAGTTCTCGGACAGCTTCTACTCCGTCTTCCGGACCACCGCCTCAGAAGTTGGCGGCTACGAGATGCCAATCGCGGAGTATGCCAGGCGTTTCGTCCATCCTGAAGAGGCTCATAAGGTGGAAGAGGAGGCCCGTAAGGCCATCGAGGCGGACGAACCAGGTATGGGTCGTTACCTGGAACATCGCATGCTCTACGCTGACGGCAGCGTTGGACACGTGGCGGTGCGATACTTCGTCGTCAAGGATGATGGCGGCAGAACCGTGAAGACCTACGGGGTGAACCAGGACATAACCGAGCGCCGGCAGGCGGAACAGGCGTTGCGCGATAGCGAGGAGAAGTTTGCCAAGGCCTTCCAGGGTGCGCCGCTGCTGATGACCATCAGTTCCCTGGAGGACGGGACCTATCTTGAAGTCAACCGGCAGTTTCTGGCTATTTCGGGGTTCTCCCGTGCGGAGGTGATCGGCAGAACCTCGGTGGAGCTGGGCTGGATCTCTGCCGAGGACCGGGCGGCGCTGGTGCGCGAGTTGCAGCAGCGCGGGCGAGTGTCGGGGATGGAGCTGTTCCTCCAGGCCAAGGACGGCCGCAGGATCTGCTGCCTCTACCATGGCGAGGTTATCAACGTGGCCGGGCGAGACCGCCTCTTGTCCATCGCCGTGGACGTGACGGGCCGCAAGGCCGCCGAGTGGGCGCTGGCCAACGAGCAGGCCCACAAGGCCGCCATCCTGGCGTCCATGGCCGACGCGGTCTTCACGGCCTCCGGTCGGGGAGCCATCCTGACCTGCAACCAGCGGGCACTGGAGTTGCTCGGCTATCGCAGCGAGGACCTGCTGGGCCGGTCCCTGGGCACGGTCTTCGCCTCCGGATCAGACGCCGTCCACGGCGGTCTGGAGAAGCTCAGTTCTGTGCTGAAGCGAGGCGAGATCCGCGACTACGACACCGTCATGCGTCGGCGCGACGGAGAGGTTATGCCGGTGAGCATCAGTTGCGCGTTCCTGAAGCACGATGACGGGTCGCCGCCGGACATCGTGGTGGTGGCCCGCGACATCAGCATCCGCAAGCGGCTGCAGGACGAGCAGCGTTCGTATGCCCACAGGCTGGAGCAGGAGGTGGCCGCCCGTACGGTCGAGATTCGGAGTTCCGAGGAGCGCTATCGGGCGCTGTTCCGCAACATCGACCACGCTCTGCTGACTACCGACTCCGGCGGATTCGTCCGCGCCTGCAACAGCGCTGCCGAGAGGCTGTTCGGCGGGACGGAAGCCGGCATGATCGGCAGGTCAGCGGCGGAGGTCACCGGCTGCCTTGCGTGTGCGGAGGCAGCAGCCGGGGTCCGGGACGGCGGCACGTGGGTGCAGGAGGTCTCCGGACACCAAGCGGACGGGCGGATCTTCCCCATGCACATGTCCGTGTCGGCCATCCGCGACGAGGATGGCAGTCTCCAGGGCATGATCTGGGTGATGACCAGCCTGGCGGAGCGTGAGCGCCTGGAAGCCGAGGCTCGCAAGGCACAGGACTATGCCGAGTTGATATTGCGCGAGTCGGGCCCCCGTGGGAAACTGGTGGGCACCGGCTCAGGCATCCGCGGCGTGGTGCGGGCCGTCAGGGATTGCGCCGCCGCTCCGTCGCCGGTGCTGGTGTTGGGCGAGAGCGGGGTGGGCAAGGAGGTGGTCGCCCGGGCCATCCACCTTAACAGCCCGCGGGCCGACCGTCCATTTGTGGTGGTGGACTGCGCGGCCATCCAGGGCTCACTCCTGGAGCGCGAGTTGTTCGGGCACCGGAAGGGGGCCTTCACCGGGGCGACCGAATCGCGACGCGGGCTGGTGGAGGTGGCCGACGGCGGGACGCTCTTCGTCGACGAGATCGGGGAGATGCCGCTGGAACTGCAGCCCAAGCTGCTGCGCGTGCTGGAGCGCGGCGAGTTCCGTCCCATCGGCTCGACCGAGGAGCGCAAGGTCGACATCCGGGTGCTGGCCGCCACCAACCAGGATCTGGCCCAGTGCGTGAAGAAGAAGACCTTCCGCGCCGACCTCTTCTACCGGCTCAATGTCCTCAAGGTCGAGATCCCCCCGCTGCGTGAGCGCAAGGAGGATATCCCTCAGCTCGTGCAGCACTTCCTGGAGAACTGCCGGGTGACCGTCCTATGCAAGAAGAAGATAAGCCGGGAGGCGCTAAGCCAGCTGGAAGCCTACAACTGGCCAGGAAACGTGCGCGAACTGGCCAACGTTATCGAGCGCGCCATCATTGTCTCAGGCAAGGAGACGACCATTCGCCCAGGCCACTTGCCTCTGGAAGTGGCTCAAGTCAGGCCTGGCGCATCCCGAACCCCAGACTCGGTGCGCACTCTGGAGCAGATGGAGCGGGAAGCCATCGTGCACGCCCTGGCTGCTGCCGATGGAAACAAGAGTAAGGCTGCTGTCGCACTTGGCATATCGAGAAGCACGCTTCACCTGAAGATGGAGAAGTATGGTTTAGGTGAGTAGCTGTCCGATTATCAATCACTAGCGACGCAAGAGGCTGATTCGCGGCTACTTGGCGCGGCGCCGATAGGCGCTGCTGTCTGAAAACGAGTCGTTCGATAACTGCTAGGCACTGTGTCGGCACGACTGGCTTTCACCTCCAATTCACTACCGATAAAGGCTCTCAATATAAGGCGGTGTGAACACGGTGTGCGTGGCGGTTGGCGTAGTTTGGCCCAAGCGGCATGGCGATTGCTTTGGCCAGGGGTCGGACGAAAGTGGAGGTCGAGCCGCTATGTCCATCTTGGTGGTGAGTCGCGACAGCGTGGTACGTGACCTGCTGGCCGTTATTCTGAAGAACAACGGTGTGAAGGTTAACGAGGCCCACAATATCGATGAGGCCTTGCCGATGGTGGCCATCTCTCCGAAGCTGGTTTTCGTCGACATTCGCCCGCAGGTGTTCTGGGAGTCCGCCGAGCTTGCCGGGCTGAAGGAGCTTTTAGGCGATGCCGCCCTGGTACTGGTGCACGACTCCGAGTCTTCCACAAGCCTGGAAGACGCGGTGCAGGTCGGGGCGGACGCCATGCTGCTGGTGCCGTTCGTCCGCAGCACGGTGCTGGACGTATGCGGACGCCTGATCCCCACGCTGGCCGGCGCATCTCCGGTGGGGAGGGCGGGATGAGTTTCCACCGCCTGGAGGTGACCACCGACCGCCTGCAGGTCTTTGCCGTAGCCGTGCGGGATTCGTCGGAGAAGGCGGTTCCGGCGCGCGATTTGCCTGGGGCGTTGGGGCGGATGGGCGTCCGGCACGGGTTCATCGAGACGGCCCTGAACGGACTGATGGGCGGGGCCACCGCGGTGGCGGACGGGGCGCGGGTATTGGTTGCTCAGGGCGAACCGCCCCGGGCTGGCGCGGACGGCCGTTTGGAGCTCAAGGTGGACGTGTCCAATCGTGCGCAGTATGCGCGGAAGGCGGACGGGTCGTTGGATTTTCGGGAGACGAACCTGGTGCACACGGTAAGTGCTGGGCAGGTACTGGCGGTGATGCACGAGGCCCAGCCTGGGCAGCCTGGGCGGAACGTGTTTGGCGAGGTGGTGCCGGCGCGAGCCGGACAGGCTGTGCGGGTGCAGCTTGGGGCGAATGTTGAGAAGGCGGCAGGCGGTCGTGAGCTGGTGGCGAAGGTGGCAGGGCGGCTGCTTTTCGATGGCGGCAAGTTGTCGGTGGAGCCGGCGATGGTGGTGCCCGGGGATGTGGACTATTCGGTGGGCAACATTCGTTTCCCGGGGTTCGTGACGGTGCGGGGGAACGTGTTGGACGGGTTCGAGGTGCAGGCCGATCGGGGGATTGAGATTCGGGGCACGGGTGGGGCGTGCACGCTGCGCAGCGCTGGGGACATAGCGGTCAACGGCGGGGTCAACGGTCATGGCAAGGCGGTGGTCGAGGCGGGGGGGGCGGTGCGGGTGAAGTATCTGAACGAGGCCACGGTGAAGGCGCGGGGGGACGTGGTGGTGGCTTCGGAGGTTCTGCACAGTCGGGTGTCTTGCCTGGGGCGGCTCTTGGTGCCTGGCGGCGCGGTCATTGGCGGGGAGTCGGTGGCGCGTTGCGGGGTGGAGGCCGAGGTGCTGGGCAGCGAGCTGGGGGTGGCCACGCGGGTGGTGATTGGCCGGGATTTCGATCTGGCGGGGCAGATTGAGACCTTGTCGGCCCGGGCGGTGGCGATCGATGGGGAGCTGCCGTCGCTGGTGAAGCGGCTGGAGGCGATGGCCGACCGGCGGAAGTTCATGGCTTTGCCTGAGGCCGAGCGCGAGCGGGTGAAGGGTGATTTCGAGCGGTTCAAGGCGCTGAAGGCGGAGCGGATCGATGTGGATGCGCGGCTGAAGGCTTTGGCTGCGGCGGCGGAGCTTCCGGCTGCGGCGCCGGAGGCCCGAGTGGCGAAGGTGATGTATCAGGACGTGATGGTGGGCGGTCTTCAGGCCAGTCATCTGAACACCGAGATCGTTCGCGGTCCGCTGGTGCTGTCGGAGGACCGTGCTGCCTGCCGCATGGTCTTGCGGCGCTGAGGAGGGCGAGATGGGCAACGAGGGGCTGGACATAGGCAACCTGGAGAGCCTGGAGAAGTCGCTGGGGGCCGTTTTCGAGCGGAAGGACCTGCGGTTCCTGGTGGTGGACGATTCCGGGACGATGCGGCGGATCATCGCCAAGGCGCTGAAGGACATCGGAGCGGACACGGTCGTCGAGGCCGGGGACGGGATGGAGGCACTGCTGAAGCTGCAGTCTGCGGGGAAGATCGACGTGATCCTGACGGACTGGAACATGCCGAAGATGAACGGGCTGGAGTTTCTGAAGAGCGTCAAGGGCAATGCGGCCTTCAAGGACATCCCCGTGATCATGGTGACGACGGAGGCGGAGAAGGCCAGTGTGCTGGAGGCGATCAAGGCCGGAGCCCGGAACTACGTGGCCAAGCCGTTCACGCCGGACGTGCTCAAGGCCAAGGTGGAGCAGACGCTGGGGATTGCCAAGTAAAGGGCCCGACCATGAAAGCCATCGTGATCAGCGAGAAGCAGCTGCTGGCGTCGCAGGTGCGGCAGGTGCTTGGGGGCAGCAGTGGGTGGAGCGTGTCTTGGGCGGCGAACATTGCCGATGCCAAGGCTTCGATCGACAACCAGACGCTGGTGATTCTGGACTATGAGCAGGATCCGGTGGTGGCGACGGCGACGCTCAAGCGGGTGCAGGAGGTGCAGCGATTCAACGACGCTCCGATTCTGCTGGTGGGGAGCAAGGCGGTGGAGCCGGGACTGAAGGAGGCGGTGGCCCGGGGCGCCAACGGCTATGTGTGCCGCCCGTTGGAGGGGGACAGTCTGCGCGCCAAGGCGGAGGAGCTGACCAAGCCGGTGGGGGCGAAGACCAAGCTGGACGTGCGCCTGATCAATCCGTTCATCGGCGCGGCCATCGAGGTCATGAAGACCACCGTGCAGATGGAGATCCGGCGCAAGGAGATCTTCCTGAAGAAGAACTACCGGATGTTCGGGGACATATCCGGGGTGATGGGGCTGTCCGGGCAGGCCTCCGGGTCGGTGGTGATCAGCATGCCCGGGCCGCTGGCCTGTCTGCTGGTCGGCAAGATGCTCGGGGAGGAGCCGGCGGCGGAGGTCAACGATTCGGTCCGCGACGGCATTGGGGAGCTGATCAACCAGATCTCCGGCCACGCCAAGGCGACGCTGGCCGGCAGCGAGTACCACTTCATGCTTTCCCTGCCGGTGGTGATCTCCGGGCGCGGCCACGAGATCGCCCACAGGACCGGCGCGCCCTGCATCGTGGTGGTCTTCGACGCAGGCAAGGAGGAGTTCGCCATCCAGGTTTCGCTGAGTCCGGAATAGCCCGGGCGGCCGGTGCGGGGCTAAGGAGCGAGCGATGGCTGACGCGGAGGTGCCTGTGGCGCAGAGCGTAGCCCTGGCGGAGAGCCTCGAGTGGCTGGCCGGGGCGGTGGTCCTGGCCGATCCGACGGACCTGCCCGGCCTGGCCGCGCTGCACACCGGTTTCGAGCAGGTGGCCGGCATGACTGCCCAGGCTCTCACGCGCGAGACGGCCAAGTCCGCAGCGGGGATGGTGGAGAAGCTGGTCCTGGGGGAGGGCGGGGATCCGGCCGCAGTTCTCCAGGTGTTGGGACGGGCGGTCAGTGCCATCCGGGCGCTGGACTGCGACGGGCGCGGCCCTGCCGAGGTGGAGATTCCCCCGGAACTGGGGGTCAAGCCGCCGGCCGAAGCCGTCCCCGGGGCGGATGCGGCCATTCTGGCCGAGTTCCTGTCGCGGCAACCGGCCGTGCTGGAGGAATTCGAGTCCCAGGCGTTGGAGTACGAGAAGACCAGGAGCCCGGAGGCGCTGGCCGTGGTTCGGCGCATCCTGCACAACCTCAAGGGCGAGGCCGCCCTGCTGGGCCTGGGAGAAGTCGAACATCTCTGCCACCGGACCGAGGATATTCTCGCCAACGGTCTTGCGGAGCGGATGACCGACCTGCTGCTGGGGGTGAAGGACTGGCTGGCCCGGGCCTTCGCGCATCGCTCCGGGACTGGTGCGGCGCCTGAACCGGCCGACCGGCTGCTCGACTCATTTACGGGGGGGCCCGCAGCTACGCCGGGGACGGCGAAGCCTGCCGAGTCGGCCGGAACCCCTGCGGCTGCGCCGGCTGCTGCCGATCTGCCGCTGCCGGCGGGTTTCGACGTGTCACTCTGTGGAGACTTCATTGCCGAGAGCCGCGACCACCTCGATGCGGCCGACGTGCACCTGCTGACCCTCGAGACCGAGCCGGAGAACGCCGAGGCCATGGCCGCGGTGTTCCGCGCCTTCCACACCATCAAGGGAGTGGCCGGTTTCCTGGGTCTGGCCGAGATTGGCGGCCTGGCCCACCAGGCCGAAAACCTGCTCGACCGGGCGCGCAAGGGGGAACTGGCGCTGGCCGGAGCGGCCATGGACGCGGCATTCGAGGCCGGCGACGCCCTGAGGCGCCTGATCGAGTCGCTGGCCGGCGCGCTGGGCCGGGGGGCCATGCCCGCCCCTGACGCCGCCGTCCCCGGGCTGCTGGACCGGCTGCGGCTGGTGGCGGCGGGCGGGGGTCAGGCCGCGGCGACGGCGGTGGCGCACGCTCCCGGCCAGAAGTTGGGCGAGATCCTGGTGCAGAGCGGGGCGGCCAGCCGGGAGGCGGTCGAGGCCGCGGCCCGCATTCAGCAGGAGCCACAGGAGAAGAAGAAGCTCGGCGACATTCTGGTGGAGTCCGCAGTGCTGCCGAGGAAGAGCGTGGAAGCCGCGCTCGAGAAGCAGGCCGGCGACCCGGCGCGTCCGAAACTGGGCGAGGTGCTGGTGCAGTCCGGGGCGGTCAGCCCGGAGGAGGTCGGCAAGGCCCTCGAGAAGCAGCTCGAGCCGCCCCAGGCGCCGAAGCTAGGGGAGATCCTGGTGCGCGAGGGCCAGGCCTCCGCGCGGGACGTGGCTGCGGCGCTCAGGGCCCAGAAGGGGCCGGCGGCGGCGCAGGCGGTGCAGGTCAAGGAGACGGTCAAGGTCGATGCCGACCGCCTCGACCGTCTGCTCGACGCCATCGGAGAGTTGGTCATAGCCGAGTCTATGGTCAGCCAATCGACGGAGCTCAAATCGGCCGCCTCGCCGCAGCTGGAGCGGCATCTCGGGCAGCTCGACAAGATCACCCGCGAACTGCAGGAGATGGGCACGTCGCTGCGCATGGTGCCGGTGAAAGCCACCTTCCAGAAGATGGCCCGGCTGGTGCGGGACCTGGCCAAGAAGGCCGGCAAGCAGATCGATTTCATCACCGGCGGCGAGGAGACGGAGCTCGACAAGTCGGTGGTGGACCTGATCGGCGACCCGCTGGTGCACATGATCCGCAACGCCGTGGATCACGGCGTCGAGCCGGCCGACGAGCGGCGCAGGGCCGGCAAGCCCGAGAGCGGGCGGATCGAACTGCGCGCCTTCCACAAGGGCGGGAACATCCACATCGAGATGACCGATGACGGGCGGGGCCTGCAGCGGGACCTGATCCTGGCCAAGGCCCGGGAGAAGGGCCTGCTCAAGTCCGGCGAAACCCCGCCGGATCACGAGGTCTTCAACCTGATCTTCCTGCCGGGCTTCTCGACGGCCAAGGTGGTCAGCGACGTCTCGGGCCGCGGCGTGGGCATGGACGTGGTCAGGAAGAACATCGAGGCGCTGCGCGGGGCAGTGGACATCCAGTCGCAGGCCGGCAAGGGAACGACGTTCACCATCCGGCTGCCGCTGACGCTGGCGATCATCGACGGGATGGTCGTGCGCCTCGGCCGGGAGCGTTACATCATCCCGACCCTGTCGGTCGTCCGGGCGGTGCGCCCCAAGGCCGAGGACGTCTTCTCGGTGCTCGGACGCGGTGAGATGCTCCGACTCCAGGGGGACCTCATACCCCTCTTCCGTCTCGACCGGCTCTTCGCCGCCGGCGCGGCCGAACAGGACGCCACCAGGGCGGTGGCCGTGCTGGTCGAGGACGAGGGCCGGCAAGCCGCCGTGCTGGTCGACGAACTCCTCGGCCAGCAGCAGATCGTCATCAAGAACCTGGGCGAAACCATGAAGGGCACGCAGGGCCTGTCGGGCGCAGCCATCATGCCAGACGGCACGGTCGGCCTGATCCTGGACGTGGGCGGACTCGTGAAGTTGGCCAACAGTGGCAGTCAGGCTGAGAAAGGGGATGCGGCAGCATGATCAGCATCGCCCGAAGCCCGGATTGGCGCATAAGCCGCAGGGCCAAACGGACGGCCACGGTCGCATTGCTCGTCGCCCTGGCCATGCTCGCCGGGGTGCTGGCTGTGGCCGCCGCAGAAGCTCTTGGCGACAGGTCGCAGCGAATGATCGGGGAACAAGGTGCGAAGGGAGGGCAGGAATGGTGAGCGTATTTGCGTTGCGCAAGGCAGGGCTCCTGGGAATCGTGCTCTTGGTTGTCTGGTCAGCGACGGTGATGGCTGGGGAGCCATCACCGCAGATGCCGGCCCCCGCCCTGCGCACCAAGCGTGCCGAGGCGGAGCGGTTGTTGAAGGAGATAGACGACCAGACTGCTGCCCGCAAGAAATCCGCGGCTTCGCTCCTCCAGGTGGCATCCGAGACCGGGACTGATCTGAATGTGGTGAAGCCACGAATGGACGAGTTGAATGCGGAGATCAAGAAACTGGACGCCAAGCGCACCGAGTTGAAGGCCGAGATTGACAGGCTCGACAAGGAGTTGGCTCGTCCTGAGAACCTCACTCTGGAGGAAAGACTGGCCAAACTGGAGAAGGAAGTTGAGGCCGCCAGAAAGGCGGACCAGCAGCGCGTCTCTACGCTGACACTCAAGCCCAATGTAGGGGCCAAGCTGTACGGCTACTTCAAATTCGACGCTTCCTGGGACGATGGCCGGGTGGACAACGGCAACTACGCCAGGTGGGCGGAGTCACAGGCCATCGAGAAGAAGGATCCCGAGTCCAACATGACGGCCAACCAATCCCGGCTGGGTCTGACCCTGTTTGGAACCGACCCTGGCCCCATGAAGCCCAGCGCGACCCTGGAGGTGGATCTATATGGCAGCGGCACGGCAGAGAACAAGCCGGAAATGTTGGTCCGGCAGGCATACATGCAGCTTGATTTTCCCGACTACCAGTTCTCGGTGATTGCCGGACAAACGTCGGACGTTATCAGCCCGCTCAACCCGAGCACGCTCAACTACACGGTTCTGTGGTGGAACGGCAACGTCGGCTACCGCCGTCCGCAGCTGCGCCTGACGAAGGGCTTCACGTTTGGTCCGCTGGGCCTGGAACTGGCTGCCGCGGCCACCCGCAATATCGGCCATGACAACGGGGCGCTGGACCCCGGCGATACAGGGGAAGACGCCGGGACGCCCGGGGTGCAATGGAGATCGGCGATCTCCTTCCCGTCGCTTACCGAGAAGCCGGTGGTGCTGGGGGCCTCCGGTCACTGGGCACGCGAGGAATACGACACGGACACGTCCGACGAACACTACAACCGGACCAGCAACTCGGTCAACCTGGATCTCAGCCTGCCGATCACGCGCTGGCTGGCTCTTAAGGGCGAGTGCTACTCTGGCCGGAACATGGACAGTTACCTGGGCGGGATTGGCCAGGGCATCAATGCCACCACCTTGAGCGAGATCCGCAGCAAGGGCTGCTGGGGTGCAGCCAACCTGCGTGCGACATCCGGCTGGCTGTCGAGGTGGGACATCAATGCCGGAGTCGGCCTGGACGACCCCAATAACGACGATTTGGGCGTTGGTGCCCGCTCCAGGAATTTCGCCCTCTTCGGCAACGCGACCTGCGATCTCGGACGTGGCGTGAGCGCCGGGATCGAGTACATGCACCTGGAGACCGATTACCTCGGACAGGACGATCCGGCCCGAGTCAATCGCGTGCAGTTCTCTCTGATCTACAAGTTCTAGGCGTGCAGAAAAGGAGCCAACATGAGCACAACCGAAGGAACTGCCCCGGCGCGGGAGGCCAGGCCGGTATCGACGCTCGGCGGAAAGTACCTGACCTTTCAGTTGAGCGCGGAGACCTACGGCCTGGAGATACTCAAGGTTCAGGAAATCATAGGGCTGATGAAGGTCACCCATGTCCCCCGGACTCCGTCCTTTGTGCGCGGGGTGATCAACCTGCGCGGGAAGGTCATACCGGTGATTGATCTGCGCCAGAAGTTCGGAATCCCCTCGCGAGAGGACACAGAGAAGACCTGCATCATCGTGGTGCAGGTGCTCAGGGCCGAAAGGCAGTTGGTGATCATGGGCATTATTGTGGACGAGGTGAGCGAAGTGTTGGACATCACCTGCAATCAGATAGAACCTGCGCCGGAATTCGGCGCCGCGGTGCATACGGCGTTCATCATGGGCATGGGTAAGGTTGGGCAGAAGGTGGTGATCATGCTTGACATTGACAAGGTGCTTTCCGGCAACGAGGTGGCCGCGGTCGAACACGCAGCCAAGGCCTAGCCTGGGTTGTGAGGCAAAGAGAATAAAGGAGAGGAATCATGTTCAAGAATCTCTCTCTGGCGGCGAAGATCGGCATGGGGTTCGGAGCGTTGGTGTTGATGGCGGCGGTCCTTGGCTACTTGGGCTGGAGCGGTTTGTCTTCGGTCACCGGCAACATGGACATACTTAACCGTGGCAATGAAGCTCAGTCCAAGCTGGGGGATTGTGCCAATCTGAGGCGGGATTTCGGACTTTATGGGTTCGAGAAGAAAGGCAGCGACGCCAAGGACGCGGCCGAGAAATGGAAGGATGCCTACGATGAGTTGGTGGTCAAACTCGGCGAACTGAGGAATACGACGGGGCTCAGCGCAGGCGATAGGGCGTTGGCCGACAAGGCCATCACGCAGGCAGAGGCCTACAAGTCGGCTTTCGAACAGTATAGCAGGTCCAGGCGCATGAAGGACGAGGCTTTTGATGCGTGGCGCAAGATTGGCGCAGCGGTTACAGAGGATATTGCGAAGGTAGACGAGGCGGTGATCGCTCCGGCGCGTGATTCCGCCGAGAAGCTCAAGGATGTTGACAAAGTAATCGAATGGAATCGTGTTTCCGGGAAACTTGATGAACAGGTGATCCAGACGTTCCTGCTGATGCGCGTGAGCGCTGTATACCTGCTGGCCACCAATGGCGAGAAGGAATGGGAAGGCTATCAGGCTCAACTCAAGAAGGTCAGAGCCGGACTTGCTTCTTGGACAAGTCTGGTCAAAGGCCGTTCTGAGCTGGAAAACGTGGCAGCCAAGATCTCCAGCCATATCGATAAGTACGAAGAGGCAGGTAACAAGTATCACCAGGGCATGCTCTTGGGTGGCACCAGCGCTGGCGAGTTGGCATCTACTGCCAGCACGGTCGTGGGAACAATGGCCGATCTGAAAGCCTCTCTGCAGAAGGCTAATGTGGCAGTGGTGGCCCGGACGAACAGGCTGGCGGTCATCATGACAGTCGCTGGGGTGCTCCTGGGCATACTACTGGCTTTCTTCATTACCCGCAGCATTACTCGTCCAATCAACAAGGTGATCGAGGGGTTGTCGAGCGGGGCCGAACAGGTCTCGTCGGCTTCGGGGCAGGTATCGCAGGCTTCGCAGCAGATGGCGGAGGGGGCGTCGGAGCAGGCCTCGTCGCTCGAGGAGACGTCGGCGTCACTGGAGGAGATGTCCTCGATGACGAAGCAGAACGCCGACAACGCCCGGCAGGCCAACGGGATGGCGAATGAGGCGAAGACGGCGGCGGAGAGCGGCCGGGAGGCCATGCAGCGGATGGCCGATGCCATCAACCGGATCAAGAACTCCTCCGACCAGACCGCCAAGATCGTCAAGACCATCGACGAGATCGCCTTCCAGACAAACCTGCTGGCGTTGAACGCGGCGGTCGAGGCGGCACGGGCAGGAGAGGCCGGCAAGGGGTTCGCGGTGGTGGCGGAGGAGGTACGGAACCTGGCGCAGCGTTCGGCGGAGGCCGCGAAGAACACGTCCTCGCTGATCGAGGAGTCGCAGAAGAACGCCGACGGTGGCGTGAAGGTGTCGACGGAGGTTGCGGAGATACTGAAGCAGATTGCCGAGGCCGCGAACAAGGTGACGCAAGTGTCCGGGGAAGTGGCGGCGGCCAGTGATGAGCAGTCCAAGGGCATCGAGCAGGTGAATGTGGCAGTCAGTCAGATGGACAAGGTCACGCAGTCGAACGCGGCTAACGCGGAGGAGTCGGCGTCGGCGAGCGAGGAGCTGTCCGGGCAGGCCCGTGAGCTGCAGGACATGGTGCAGACGCTCACCCAGATCGTCGGCGGGGCCGGGGCTGGGAGCAACGGCAACGGGAAGGCTCGGGTCCGTCAGCAGCACGGTTCGGCGCAGCATCCCGGCGGCAACGGCGGCGGCGATGCCGGGGCTGGGCTGAAGAACCGGGTGCACGACATGCTGCAGCGCAAGGCGCCGGCGGCGGCCAAGAAGGAGAAGGCCCCGGCCCTGGTGCACGCCGGCGCCGAGGCCAGGAAACCCCAGACCGTCATACCCCTGGATGACGAAGAACTGAAGGAGTTCTAGGGAACATGGGGGCGCGCCGCAGGCGCAGCTGGCCGCTGCCCGCGAAGAGCTGAGCCTGGCAGGCACCCACCAGCCTGCAAGGCGCGCCCCCTGAAGTTCCGTCCGGGCCGGAGGTTCCGGTCCGGGTTCCCGGAGGCGGAGATGGAAGCCAAGGTTTTTGAGGCCTTTCGCGACCTGATCTACGAGCGCAGCGGGATAACGCTGCGCGACGGGAAGGAGTCGCTGGTGCAGGCCCGCGTCGGCAAGCGGATGCGGGCGCTGGGCCTTGACGACCACCGGCAGTATCTTGAGCTGGTGACCGGAGATGAGAGCGGGGAAGAGGTGGTGCAGCTCCTGGATGCCATCTCCACGAACGTGACGAAGTTCTTCCGGGAGCCGGAGCATTTCGAATTTCTGGCGCGGGTGGTGGGCGAGTGGCTCAGGGCCGGGCAGCGCAGGTTTCGGTTCTGGTCGGCGGCATCCTCGACCGGCGAGGAGCCGTACACCATGGCCATGACGCTGCTCGAGACCCCAGGCGCGGCCGGCACGGACATGAAGTTGCTGGCCACGGACATCTCCACGCGGGTGCTGGAGAAGGCCCAGGCCGGGGAGTACGGCATCGACAAGCTCGGCGAGGTGCCCGGAAGGATGCTGGATCGCTGGTTCACCCGGATGCGGGATGGCGAGGGGAACCGGTATCGGGTGAAGGACGAACTCCGACGGATGATAGTCTTCCGGCGGATGAACCTGTCGACGCCGCCGTTTCCGATGCAGGGGCCCCTCGACGTGATCTTCTGTCGGAACGTGATGATCTACTTCGACAATGATGTCCGCCGCCGGCTGCTGGCGGACATGTATCGCCTGCTGAAGCCCGGCGGCTACCTGATGGTCGGGCACGCCGAGAGCCTGACCGGGATGGTCAGCGAGTTCAGGACGGTAGTGCCATCCATCTACGTGAAGGGGATGGCATGAGCGGCCTGGTGGGAGCGCCTCCCGCTCAGCAGACGGTGGGAATTTCGGAGATGCTGGTGCGCTCTGGCGGCGAGGACGTGCTGGTCACCTATTCGCTGGGTTCCTGCGTTGGGGTGGCCGCCTACGACCCGGTCGCGCGGGCCGGCGGGTTGATCCACTGCATGCTGCCGCTTTCCAAGATCGACGCAGCCAAGGCCGCCGCGGCGCCGGCCATGTTCGTGGACACGGGGGTGCCTGCGCTGCTCAACGCGCTCTTCGAGTACGGAGCGGAGCGCAAGCGTTTGGTGGTCAAGGTGGCGGGCGCCTCGTCGCTCCTGGACGAGAAGGGGCTTTTCAAGATCGGGGAGCGCAACTACACGGTGTTGCGCAAGCTTCTCTGGAAGAACAACATCCTGATAGCCGCGGAGGACGTGGGGGGGCAGGTGGCCCGGACCATGTACCTGCACATGGCCACGGGGCGCACGGTCATCCGCTCGCAGGGGCAGGAGCGTGACCTGTGAGTCGGCGGGACGAGGTTCTGTCGCGCCTCAGGGACGTCCCGGCGATGCCGGCGGCGGCCATGGAGGCCATTCGTGTGCTGCAGGACCCGCGCGCCGATGCGCAGGCCATCATGAAAGCGCTGGAGCATGATCCGGGGCTGACCGCCAACGTTCTGCGCCTGGCCAACTCGGCCTACTTTGGAACGCCGCGGAAGGTCAGCACCGTCCGCGAGGCGGCCGTGCGGCTGGGCACAAAACGCATCCTCAGGGTGGTGGTGGCCTGCGCAGCGGCTCCGGTGGTACGGCGCGGGATCAAGGGGTACGATCTGCCTCCCGGAGAGCTATGGCAGCACTCCGCCTCGGTGGCGGTGGGGACCGACGCGCTGGCCGAGGTGCTCAAGGCGGCACTCCCGGCGTCGGCCTTCACCGCCGGGCTGCTCCACGACGTCGGGAAGATCCTGCTGGGGACCTATCTGGAGGTGGACGCCGCGGCCATCATACAGCTGGCCGTCAGCGAGAAGATCGGCTTCGACGAGGCCGAGCGCCGGGTTCTGGGCATCGACCATGCCGAGGCCGGCGCCGCTCTCCTGGAGAGCTGGGACCTGCCTGAGGACGTGGTCCAGGCGGCCCGTTGGCACCACCGTCCGGACGATGCGCCGGGCCGTCTGATTACCCTGGATCTGGTCCATGCGGCGGACGCCCTGTCGATGGCCGAGGGACTGGGCATCGGCCGCGACGGCCTGCAGTACCGGCCGTCGAAGGCCGTGGTGCTGCGGCTCGGGTTGACCACGCGCGTCGAGGAGCTGACTCTGTGTCGGGTGCTGGTCGCGCTCAAGGAGCTCAAGGACATGTACGCCGCGCCCGGCGGGAGGTAGATCGATGGCCTACAATGTTCTGGTGGTGGACGACTCGGCTACGGTCCGCGCGGTAATCCGCAAGACCCTGGACCTGGCCGGCGTGGAGGTTGGAGAATTCCACCAGGCCGGCAACGGGCAGGAGGGTCTGGACGCTATGAAGGGCAGGTGGGTCGATGTGGTCTTCGCGGACATCAACATGCCGGTAATGACCGGGATCGAGATGGTGGAACGGATGGCGGCCGATGGTCTTCTCAAGACTGTGCCGGTGATAATAGTCTCGACCGAGGGCAGCGCCACGCGCATCGAGCAGCTCAAGGCCAAGGGGGTCTCCGCCTACATTCGCAAGCCCTTCACGCCGGAACTGCTGCGGAGCGTGGTCGACGAAGTAATGGGGGTGGCCCGTGGATGAGGAACGCGCGGAACGGCTCGGTAGAGTATTTGCCGAGGTCCTCGAGAAGCAGTCCTTCATGTTCGCCGAGCCTGCCGAGAAGGCAGCCATGCCCGCCGCTGTCCGGGAGTATGTGCTGGCCAGCATGACCTTCAGCGGACACTGGCGCGGAAGCCTGGAACTGGCCGTGCCCATACCCATGTGTTCCGAGTTGGCGGCCAACGTGCTGGGGCTGGAGGACGACGACGAGATGGCGACGGCCCGCGGCCCCGACGCACTGAAGGAGCTGCTCAACGTCACCTGCGGCAGCATCCTGACAACCCTGGCCGGAGACCAGCCCGTGTTTGACCTCTCGGTCCCGGAAGTGGTCGGCATGTTCCCGGAGAGGTGGAAGGACTTGCTGCAATCCAGTGACACTCTGGCGTTCACCGTGGAGGATGTCCCAATACTGTTGCGCTTGTGGCTGGGAAGGACGTCATGACCATCCGCGTTCTGGTGGTCGACGACTCGGCGGTGGTCCGCCAGATCTTCGAGCGGGAACTAGCCCGCGACCCGGAGATTGAGGTGGTCGGCACCGCCCCCGACCCCTATATCGCCAGGGACAAGATCGTAAACCTGAAGCCGGACGTCGTCACTCTGGACGTCGAAATGCCCAGGATGGACGGACTGACCTTCCTGCGCAAGCTCATGCAGTACTATCCGCTGCCGGTCATCGTCGTATCCTCGCTGACGCCGAAAGGAGGGGAACTGGCCCTGGAGGCGCTCGGCGCCGGAGCGGTGGAGATCATGTGCAAGCCCGGGGCGGCCTATGCGGTCGGGGACATGTCGGTCGAGCTGATCGACAAGATCAAGGCGGCCGCCCGCGTGCGGGTCAGGCCGGGCGCCGGGCTCGGGCTCCAGGCCGAGGCTCGGCCGCAGACGAGGACGCTGGCCCTGGCCCGCACCACGAACAAGGTGGTGGCCATAGGCGCATCGACGGGCGGGACCCAGGCCCTCCAGGGACTGCTGTCGGCCCTGCCGGCCAACTCCCCCGGCATTCTCATCGTCCAGCACATGCCCGAAAACTTCACCCGTTCCTTCGCCGAGCGCCTCAACCAGTTCTGCGAGATCGAGGTCAAGGAGGCGGCCGACGGCGACACGGTCGCACCCGGCAGGGCGCTCATCGCCCCCGGCAATTACCACATGCTGCTACGGCGCTCCGGGGCCATGTACCACGTGCAGGTCAAGCCCGGCCCCCTGGTCAGCCGCCACCGCCCTAGCGTCGACGTGATGTTCAAGTCGGTGGCCCGCTACGCCGGCAAGAACGCCGTGGGAGTCATCCTCACCGGCATGGGCGCCGACGGCGCCGACGGGCTCAAGGAAATGCGCGCCGCCGGAGCCTCGACCATCGCCCAGGACGAGGCCAGCTGCGTGGTCTTCGGCATGCCCAAGGAAGCCATCGCTCGCGGCGCGGCCGGAACCGTCCTGCCCCTGGGAGGCATCGCCAGGGCCGTCCTCGACCTCTGCTCTTGAAAGCGCCGGGGGCGCAACTGGGCTCCCGGTCTCGTGGACCGCATCCCCGAAGCCCGTCTCCAATTAACGGGATCGTCGTTTCTTCCCGGTTATGTCGCCAGACTCAGCGTCCCGACATAGGCGTTCCGCCAAGTGCCCGGATGAAGCTACAAACCGTCGTTCGGGCAGGCGCTTGGCCCAGGCTTTCGAGAGGGTTCTGCGAGGCTTTTCCCAGGCTGCCGGAGGCCGGCGCCGGGGGGCATTTAGCTTGATTTCAAAGTTGAATCTGGGCACAATTAATAGACGTCCGTACGTCTCCGGGGGGCGTTATCGGACATGACGAGGGCCTGATCCATGCCTGAGAAAGGCTCCAGGGCACCTTCCGCCCTCCTCGGAGACATGCTGGCCGACTGGGATGCCTACTTTCACGGCCTCTGCCGATACCTCCAGAACTTCCTTGAGTCGTTTCCTCTCCAGGTCCCCGGTCAGCCCCATGTCCCGCGGGATCCCAAGGAGGATCGGCACTTCACCCCGGCCATCCAGCAGTTCCAGGATGCCTTTGCGGAGGCTCCCGCCTGGCTCCGTAGTGAACTTGCTGGCGACCCGCTTCAGGCACCGGCTTTGCCCTCCTCCAATTACCCCATAGTCTATGACGAGGACGCCGCGCGGTTCTGGGTCGCCAAGGGTGGGCCGGATGGCGATGCTCCGGACTTCTGGAGTCTGCTATCCCCCGAGTATCAACGGGTGCGGGAGCGGCTGCGGGCGCTGCAGACTGCCGTGGCAGCAGGGCGCCACAAGAACGCCATAGGCCCCAGTGCCGAGGGGGTGAACGCGCCGGTTACGGTTTCCGCGGTCCGGGCGGAGGCCGTGCCTTCCAAGAGCGCTGGGGCTCGTCCTAAAGCCGTGAGCTCGCCTCCGAACTCCGTGGGTGATATCGGCGGGATTGCCCTGGCGCCGGGCAAACCGAGTGAACACCGCCACGCTGAAGCCCAACCGGACAAGACCGGAACCGAGGCTACCGACTGGGCGCGCTACCGGGACAAGTATCGCACGGAGAAACTGCCCCTCGAAGGCTTCCCCGATGGGCGTGTGAACAGGGTAACCGTCTCAAGACGCAATGGGGCCGTCATTCTTCGTTGGCGGCAGGGAGGAAAGCAACGGCGCGAGGTGATTGGGAGGCTCGATGACGCGAAGACCCTCCCCCGTGCCCTTCTGCGCGCCTCGGAGATCAACCGCGACCTGGAAGGCGACAGCCGGGCTGCGTCATTCGCGGAGGCCACCGTCGCGGAGGCTTGCGACATCTTCCTGGCCTCGAAGGAGTCCTCCCCTGACGTGTGCGGGAAGACCATTGAGAAGTACCGTTCCGGGCTGCACCGGGTGAAGGAGTTCTGCGAACTTCCTGAGCGTGGTGGCGGCCGGAAACTGGTCAGCGAGTGCGACACGGCCTGGTGCGAGAGCTTCTGTGCGTGGCTCGATGGCGTCAAGTCCACGAGAAACGGTGCCCCGCCCACTCCTGGCAACCCCGAGCGTCCACTGAGCATGGCTCTCAAGCGCGAAATCCGGCAGCGGCTGTGGAGCGTCTTCGAGCACGCCCGGTTGCGAACGCCGCCCCTGGTGCCGGCAGCCTTCCGTAACCCCATACCCAATGGGATGATCGGGCGCAAACGCCGGGAGATGCGCGGCGTCTCCGAGCCGCCGGTGTCCCTGGACGACTTGGCGAAGATCGCGACGGTCTGTGATCACTATCAGCTGGGCCTCCTTGCGATGCTCTTCGCCTACGGGCCCAGGCCCAGCGAACTCGGCCGGATCCTCAGGGCCGACTACGATGAGAGCACCGGGTTCCTGAGAATGATCTGCAGGCCGAAGTGCGGCTACCAGACCAAGGGCCGCCAGGACAAGGCCTGGCCAGTCACCCCGGCGCTGGCCGCCAGCCTCCGGCCGTTCCTGCTCCGCGGGCCGGGTGTCCTGTTCGTGAAACGGGCGGTGTTCGAACGAACGGCCGGCGTGGTCCTGGCAGGCGCCACGGAGGACATGCTGGCCAGGGAGTATGAGGACCGGCTGGCGGCCGAGGCCAAGCGCCTGCGGCGTCAGCCCGGCAAGGTCGAGGCCGAACGCATCGCCGACGTGACCTGGGCGGCCGCCGGGGCGGTGGATGCCAGGGACGTGGCGCGTGAACTGGCCAACGCGGCCCGCAAGGCCGGACTCGCCCGCTGCCCCACGCCCAAGGACGTGCGACACCTGGTCGAGTCCGAGTGCGAGGCGGCCAGACTGTCGCCGGGCGTCATCCGCCAGCTCCTCGGCCATGCCCCCGTACGCGGCGACAGCCTCGTCAACTACAACCACACCGGCCGCGGCACCCTGACCGAACAGGTCAAGCTGCTCGATGAGCGCCGCGCTGGGTTGTTGGCGATCATGGCGGCAAGGGCTCAGGAACTCGAACAAGAGCAAACGGCAGGCAATGGCAGCGTGAAATAGCCGGAGGGGTCGTTCATGCCAGCCCTGTGTGATGGTTGCACGCAAGCCCAGCGCGAAGCCATCGAGCACGTCAACGGGCCCCTGCTGATCGTCGCCGGGCCGGTGGCGGGCAAGACCGAGGTCCTGGTCGGCCGCCACGCCGCCCTGATCTGGTTCCTGACAGCGGAGCAGGAGTTGCCGGGGCTGCGTGATGCGCTGAGGAGGAGGCGGTGGGACAGATTGGGAGGTATTTGGGGGGTGAAGGTGGATAAGGTGGCGGCCGGGTAAGGCGTAGGTGCATAGGAAACAGGCGGACAGTGCGGGAAATCGCAAACTGCCCCCCAAGTGCTCCGAGGCAGCCCAGATTCTGATTAGCGGAACTCCCCCGCCCCTTGGAGCATGTTGACAACGGCCTCAATATCACCAGGGCGCTCGAGAAAATCGTACTTCTCGGCCTGCAGCGTGATCACTGGGACGTTTTTGAGAGCCGCGAAGTACTCATCGTAGACTCGGCTTAAGTGCTCTAGATACTCAATTGGAACTCCCTCCTCCATTGTGCGCCCCCTCCGCTTCATCCTCTCGGACAAGAACCTAGCAGGGGCGCGAAGATACAGAAGCAAGGAGGGCGTGCCCACCCTGGATTCGAGGAAGGCGTATAGTTGCCTGAAGCACTCCAACTCAGGTCCAGACATATTGGCGACAGCAAACAACATGTCCTTGTAAAGATGGAAGTCGGCAATCACGTGCTGCTCGAAGACGCCCTCCCTCTTGGCGCGGTTCAACTGGTGATAGTGAATGAGAGCACAGCAGAGCTCTGTCTCCAACGTGTAAGCAGCTCGATCCGCGTAGAAGGCCTTCATGAACGGGTGGATGTCCATCGTTTCCACCAGATTCTGGATGGATAGCCGATCAGCAACCAGCCTGGCCAGAGTTGTCTTGCCGCTTCCCATCACTCCCTCAATAGCAACATAACTCGGCATGTTAACTCCCCACCGTACTAAGGTGCATGTACTACCTCGACGATGCTCCTGCCCTTCCGGTGCTCCACGCGCAGCACAAGGTCAACAATGTCGGGAACTCCTTCTTCGACCGCCAGTTCAACGACCGGGTCTCTCCCCCTTCTCTTCCTGTCCCACTCCTCAAAGGGGTAGTCATCTATGGCGAGGAAGGTGTCCTTGCCTCGCGGTTGGGGATTAGGTCTTGCGCACCCTGTGTTGATTGGAGCCAAGACGATCATATCGCGGTACTTCTCCACCAATCTGGCAGTGTCCACAGTCAATACGCAGTGAGTCTTGTTACGATATGGCTTTGCGGCCAAGAGCCGCTGAAGTCGCTCCTCGGTCAGCCAGAAGAATACTTTCTTATTCAGGGTCTCATACCAGTCCTGCGGAGACAGGCCATCTTGTAGGCACCTCTCAAGCAGGGCGTCGCTCATCGGCTTCTGGTCACGGATAACAGCCTCTCCATACACAGAATGCGATATCCGCACTGAGTCCAAGCGGTGCAACGACTCAATCTTCCGCCGCTGTTCGCCGGCTACCTGGAACAGGTCAAGAAGGGACGACGTGCTCAACAGACCGTGTTGCTGAATGCTCGCCCAAGTTCCTTCTTCGGCCATGTGAAATAGCCGTGGGTGTCGCAGTATCAAGTCCCCAAGTTGTTGTGGAGTCATTTCAGCTGACTACTCCCATGCGCGCCGGTCAATGATGCTTCTCTCATGACGACGAGTGCAGACTAGAGAGACTGGGGCCGCTGCTACCCTCTCGATCTCCTCAACCATCATGATGGTAAACTTGTCCAACTGCTCAAACCTCCTGGCACGGCAATTCCTCCTAGACAGGTAGTCCGCATGAGTCAGCGCAATATCGGTGGGGCCATTCAAGGAAGCGGCGCTCCTGAGCAAGTCCCAGTCAAACTCTGCGACTCGCCTGTTTCGGTGCGTGGTAGAAGTCTTCTCGTTCTTCAGAAGTTCGTCCACCGGGATCCCGGACCTTCCTGAAACATCCTGCCACGTGATCGGCTGCGACATCGGCCCTGAAGTGTGGCCCTTCGTCCCGGGATCCTGCACTCGAATAGGATAGGACCTGCATATCATAAGTACCCGGCGTACTCTGCTGGGCGATATGCCCGCCTCCGCCAAACAGCCTGCCACGGTTGTATCGCGCGATGTTACGTGGGGGTAGTAACCGTGGTACAGGCTCAGCCCCGTTCCTTGAGTTCCTTCGAGAAACACCTTCCGGCCTTCGTAGAAGGCACGGCCTAAGAGGTGCCGAGTGGGCTGTACGTACGGTTTGAGGTCCGGGATGTCACGTGCGAGCTTGAGTGCATCCTTTCCCTTCTTGTAACGATCTGTGATCCTCCTTGCTGTGGCGAGGCCTACTCCTTGCCCTGTGGAACCGATCGACTGAACCAGTTTCTTCTCGGACGCAATGTCCCGATCCGAAATCACCATTGCCTGCTCGTCGATTGCCAGGCGGTCACACGATACTCCACAATCAGCGATCTCCTGAATGAGCTTGGGCACACGGATCACAGCCCCAGGGCCGATAACAAGCTTGGCTTCGAAGTTCGATAACGTTCCTGAAGGCAGATGATGAAACACATACTCACCACCACTCACAAGAACCGTGTGTCCTGCATTGGGGCCACCAACCCTCACTAGGACGTCGTATTCCGGCGCTAGATAAGCAGCTACATGGCCCTTACCTTCGCTGCCGAACTGGCCGCCTACCATGACGTCAACTGTGCGCCCATAGCCGCGCCCAAAGAGGCCGATGTGGCCGGCGGCCCTCGCCAACACGTCTTCCGCCCGACAGCGATAGGTGTCTATCTCGACGTCCGCCGTTCTTGTAAGCCGGGCTACGGCTCTTTCCGTCCTATTCTTGAGAAGATCAACGTACCTAGCCAGCTCTCGGATCTCTTTCTTTGGACGCGCCAAATACCTCTTCTCAAGCACATCTTGGGGCGCTGTTAGGTGAATGTGTACGACCCGTCGTGGGTAGTGTGACCTGATCGCGTCTATCTGCCGTTCGATCCGCACTGCATCGAGAACGACGAGCGCATCTGCCGATATCTTCCCGGAGTCCTCCATGCTTTGCAGGAGCTTCTGGAGAGCGTCACGCACCCAAGCTCCTTTGGTGCTGCGATCCAGCCTTTCCCCCAACTCCTGAAAATACTCACGGGTTAGTACGCGCCCCTTGTCTGGGCGCTGATATAGAAACTGAGACGTCTTGACATGCAGGGCTCCAAAAGCCTTGGAGAGATTTTCGGCAAGTGTTGTCTTGCCCGCGCACACTGGCCCAGACAGGACAACTATCTTGCTTGGCATGACCGCGTTGCTCCGATTGCCACCATCAACCGATGGGCGTTACTGCCACAGGGCTTGCCCGGCCTGCCGCCCTTTCTCTGCGCGGAGGCAATTGATAGACAGACACTGCTATCCCAGCTTCACACAGAATGTTCTCGATGAGCTCCTTCACGACAGCCCAAGAGCCTCCGGCTTCGCCAGTACCAATCCGTGGCATGTGAACACTGGCGTTCATTTTGCCTGCCAGCACAGAAAGCTTCTCCAGACATAGTTCTAGAGCGACATACCGGATTCTGGGAGTAGTGGATGGCCCGAATCCCCGCTGACAAACCATCTGGCAGACGTACAGAGCATCTTCTGCCCTCGTCATGCACACGTTACCCATTGAGGCATGGCCTCTGCCGGACATCACCCAAGTTCGATAGGCTCGTTGCACTGCGGGCCATTTCTTACGCACTTGCAGGCCGAACCCGGCACCCCAGACAAGAGCCCCATCGTTCACAACGTGTGCCACAATACGGCTTCCGTCCCCCCGTGGCTGACTAGCATCGCCGGTTAGCTCGGTGATAGTCTTCAGTGCGCCCCTCTTGGCGCCGCTTGGCACGGCGATGCCTACAACTCGTGGGTAGGCGTGGCCTGCGTAGCCGGGAATTCCAACGCACTCGACCCGCATTCGACTCCGCACGTTCGGCCATGTATCGAACCCTTTGGCAGTGAAACCGATGGCCGTGCATTCACGAATTACTGTGTCGTCGGGCAGAAGGACTGCATGAAGAGGGCCGACTCCAGCTAAGGCGCGCGATGGGGTCGCGTAGTCAATCTGATACCGGCTGGCACCCCCCCCCGGCTCTTTGCGAGAGGCACAGAAGACTATACAAGGTTCGCGTGTGAGGCGAACAACGCGCAGCAAGAGCGCTTCCATGGACACATCGTATTTGCTCCGGATGGCAAGAAGGTTGTCGATATTGAGCTCCTCTCTTCCCAGGTCTGGAAAACTACCGATGGGCATGAGCATCTCTGATGCGCCCAGGTTGCAGAGCATCTCCAGTTGCCAATCGTCCGCTACCATCTTGTGCTGTGGCAGGCGATTCCTCACCGCTTCGCGGCAGTCCGGAAAGAGCGTGTGTGCAAGGTCGTGTGCGATGGAGAAACGCATCCGCCCACGAGGGCGGTTGGGGTTGTACTCAATCCTGAGCTTCTCCCTCCCTATCGGAAGGATCCTGGCGTCCAGGATATCATGACGAGGAGACAAGCTAACACCCAAGTATTTCGCCAGTTCACACGGGTCAAACGGTGGTCCTGACCAACCTCGCTGCAAAGCATCCAAGACAACAGCACGGGCACGTCCAGTAACGAACGCCGCCGGATCCGCGTGCTCAGCAATAGCAGTTACCGATCGGTGCGTCCAGTTCGCACGCTGTGGGCTCATCTGCACCCCTCCTCGAACCGACGCCCCCTCCATTTCATCATGATATCTCTGCCGAAGACCGAGGTCAAGCTGTAGCAGCGTGCCCATTCTACGCAAGACCGTTCTGGCGGTTCCGGAGACAGCACAGTGATTGCCAGCCTCCCAGCAGGCGCCGCCCGCACTCAAATGCTACCCCAGATTGCCGAGATGTTCTGACAAGTTGCCATGACGTCGCGCCCCATGCGGGCACCCCTCCTCGCACCGCGATGGGCGCGTCCTCTTGGCACATCGGCTGCTTGGGCAGTTCCGGGGGCATGAAAACGTGCCCATCATGTGACTGTCTAGCCTTCAAAACGCCATAAGCCCTTGAAGAACGTCTTAACTTCTGCGATGGGCGTTGAGTTGGAGAAGGAACGCATAGCCGGCCCATGAGCACTGTCACCCCGAATCTCCACTTGCTTGGCCTCCAGCTACAATAGCCGGTTGTCTGGCGGACGTCAACGGATCGCATCAGATATTCCGCCAGGCGACACGGCCAGGCCCCCACACGTGCGCTGGCAGATTTCCAGCACGGCGCGCGGGTCCGGCGGCTTGGACAGCACGTCGTCGGCGCCCATCTGCTTGTAGCGCCTGGTGTCCAGGAGTCCTATGTACCTGGAAACCAAGATAATGTGGGCAGCCAGTCTGCGCCTGTGGGCCTCCGCCAGCACCTCGATCCCACTCAGGCCGGGGAGGACGAGATCGAGGATGAGGACCCCGAACTTCCCATGGACGAGCATGTCGAGGCACTGCTCTCCGGTATGGGCAATAGCCACCCCAAAGCCGTGCTCGATCAGCATCATCATAGTGTCGGCGGTTGCGGCTTCGTCGCCCAAAGCCATTAGCACCTTAGGGACGGGACATTCCCGGGATCGGATCGCTTCCTGCATAGTCGCCCCCCCCGGCCTGGCACGTAAGTGCCGTCTCATTTCGTCATCCAACGTGATCTGCGGACTCTCGCCGGTAGCACCGGGACTGCACCATCCGCCGGCCATTCTGGGGCGGAACCGCACCATTACTGTGCGATCGACCTCCCCGCCTTCCAGCTGAGGCCTGTCCGTGCCTCTTGCATGTGCAAGAGGCGTGCCAACGGAACGTGGGCCAGCCCCCGGCCCATCCCATCGACCACTCAGTTGCTACCGCGAGGCGAAACGGGCTCGAACCGTATTGATCGTGTCCGCGCGCAACTGGACCACCTTCGCTATCTCTCTTCCCAGCGTTGCTTCGCGTGTGTGAGTGTAGAGCGCTGTAGTCTCAAGGCGCGTATGCCCTATGATCTCCTTGCGGGCGAAGGGGTCTACGCTGGCCTCCTGCATGGCGGTGGCCATCTGGTGGCGCCAGAGCTTCGGACAGGTCAGGTCGCGCCGACCTATCTTCCTGGCCACACGAATGAACTCGCGCCGAACTTCCTTGGGCGTGATCGCGCCCATCTCCCGCCAAAACCTCCTGCTGGCGTGCTCCTCGGCAAGCCTGCCCCACGCAAGGCCACCCTGCTGAGCTCCGGCAGCCACCCGCGTATCGAACTCACGCGCAAGATCCCTGGCATCTTTCCCCGCCAGGCTGGGCAGTTCCACTCCAGCGGCAAAGTGCCTCGCAAGAAACAGGGGCCCGCAGGTGCGCCCAGCCGCGAGCTCCTGCACCACAGCCAACAACTCATCGAAGAGGTAGACCTTGCGCTCGGCCCTGGTCTTGGTCTTCCAGCCGAGTTCGGGACGGTTGCGGATGGCTGCGGTCCGAGTAAAGAGGTTCACGTCCTCGACCAGCAGATGACAAAGCTCGCCCGGACGCATGCCCGTGAAGGCCAGCGTGAAGAACACCCTGAACTGCCACGGGTCGCATGCTGCCAGGAACGCAGACTCCTCCTCCTGCGACAGCACGCCGGTAGGCTTGGCATCCTCGATCTTCATCCTCTCGATGCCGAGGTCGGTGAAGGGGTTGCGTGCATAGGGCGGCAGATGCCGCTGCCGGGCGGCGTAGTTGAACAGCGACCGGCATACCCCCAGAATGTAGATGAGGCCCTTGTCCCTGAGCTTCCTCCTGGGCGTCTTCGTGTGGCCGTTGGGCGAAACCATCAGGCTGCGAAGATGCTTCACGAAGGACTCCGCGATTCGAGGAGTGACGCAGTCAGCCATCAGGCCGATGTGATTCGCCTGCGCGAAGCGCAGGAAGTGGTCCGTGGCCGCCCGATAGCGGCTGACCGTGGCCACCGAGGAACGCAGCACGAGATCGTGGTTTTCGAGCCAGAGGCGCACGAGGTCTTCCACCGAGATGCGCTCGTAGCTGAAGGTGGAGGGCAGACCGTGGGCCAGCTGGGCATTGACCTCAGCGGCACGTCGCTCCGCTTCCCGCCGGTCAGGGCCTATGCGGATCTTCCGCGGAGTTCCGTTTTCTCGATAATAGAGGAGCCAAGAAGCTGCTCGCCGGAATACCGACACCTTCCCGATGTGAATGTTGCGCGGGGACCCGCGGCGGTCCCGAAGAACCACATTTCCCGATGGCATGAGCGCCTCCGTGTGCACAATCCGTGCACAAATGTGCGCAGCTGGAGGCCTCTTTAATAACTAACCCCTGGAGGATCCTGGGGTTGCGCGCTCAATGGCGGAGAGGGTGGGATTCGAACCCACGGTACCCCAAAGGGTACACTGGTTTTCGAAACCAGCCCATTCGGCCGCTCTGGCACCTCTCCGCCGGGAAACCGCTCTTCACTCCTCGGCCGGCGCGCCTGACTTGCCGCGCCGCGCCGCGAAAAACTCCTTCAGCACCGCTCCGCACCGCCCGGCGAGCACCCCGCCCTCGAACGGCACCCGGTGGTTGAGCGCGGGGTGGTCGACCACGTTCATCACCGACCCGCAGGCCCCCGCCTTGGGATCGGCCGCGCCGTAGACCAGCCGCCCGATCCGGCCCAGGACCATGGCCCCGGCGCACATCGCGCAGGGCTCGAGGGTCACGTAGACGGTGACCGCGTCGAGGCGCCACGTTTCCAGCGCCGCGGCCGCCTGGGTGAGCACCAGCATCTCGGCGTGCGCGGTGGGGTCCTTGAGCATCTCGCGCTGGTTGCCGGCCCGGCCCACGATCCGCCCGCCGGCCACCGCCACCGCGCCCACCGGAACCTCTCCGGCCTCGGCGGCCTTCTCGGCCTGCCGTAGCGCCTCGGCCATGTACCTCTCGTCTTCCGGGCTCATCCGCTGGCGCTCTAACTTAGGTGGCGTACCTGGAGGGACTCGAACCCCCAGCCTTCTGATCCGTAGTCAGATGCTCTATCCAATTGAGCTACAGGTACGCGCCGAAGGCACGCGGATTATATGCCGGGCCCGCGGCGAGGCAACTGGAATTTGGGCGCCGGGCGCCTACGGCGGGGGCGTGACGCATTAGGCGCTTGAAAACGGCAGCCTCACGCCAAGGCGCAAAGCCGCAAAGGACAACAGCAGGTGAGGCTTCCTCTGTCACGAGAGGAAAAGCCAGCCGTTCTTGGCGTTCTTTGCGGCTTGGCGTGAGAATCGTCGTTGTGGCCTCTCCCTGGGACGTGCCGCCTATCGTGTCACGCACCCCCTACGGCCGGACGGCGGCCTTGCCGAAGGCCGTCAGGAACGGGTCGCAGTCCCAGGCCGAGCCGGTGGCCGCCTCGGCCGCGGCCTTGCAGCCGCCCAGGCACTCCATCTCGAGCTTGCAGCCGCCGCAGAAGGCCGGGCGGGCCTGGCAGAAGTCGCGCATCCGCTCCGAAGAGGCCATGGCCTCGAAGGTCGTTTCGCGGATGTTCCCGAGGACCGTCGGCGTGTGGTTGCAGGGCCGGACGTTGCCCAGCGGGTCGAGCGTGTAGTAGGCCCGCGCGGTGCCCGCCGCGCAGAAGCCGAAACCGAGGCGCTTGTAGCGCTTCGTATCGAAAAGACAGGGCGGCATGGCGATCGAGCAGCTGATGGGCAGCTCGTAGCGCGCGCTCATCTCCTCGGCGATGTCCAGCGCCGCCTGGAGCTCGGCGGGCGAGGCCTGGAGCATGGCGAGGTTCCTGATGCCCTCGCCGCCGGGGTTGAAGCGGTTGAACATGATCCCGTCCAGCCCCAGCGCCACGGCCAGCTCGGCGGTCTCGCGCCAGGTGGCCAGGTTCAACTTCGTCGCCACGAAGACCCCGACCACGCGCTGCCGGCGGAGCTTGAGCTCGGCCATGGCCGACGTCGAGCGGTCGAAGGCCCCGGCCTTGCCCGACATCCGGTCGTGGATCGCGCGCTCCACCGAGAGCAGCGGCAGCTCGAAGACGCTGATCTTGCCCGGGATGAGCCGCGCGATGGCCGCGTCGTCGAGGAGCCCGCCGTTGGTGATCAGGTTGACGGTGATGCCGCGCGAGCGGAGGAAGTCCACGATCTCATAGATGTCCGGCCGGAGCATGGGCTCGCCGCCGGTGAGCGAGACGAGCGACGCGCCGGTCTCGTCGAGGAGCTTGCCGAGCATCGCCAGCGTCTCGGCGGTGCCGAGCTCGCCCATCGGGTAGTCGACCGGGTTCTTCCAGGCGTTGTAGCAGTGCGGGCAGTCGTGGTTGCAGCGCTGGGTGACCTCGAAGACGAAGGAGTCCTGGCGAGCCATGGGCTAACCAACCACAGAGGACACAGAGTACACGGAGGACAAGAACAGCGCACCAACCGCCGATGAACGCCGATGAACGCCGATGACAACGGCAGCCACAACTTGCTTTTGTTTCCCGATCTCAACGGATCGGCGTTTATCGGCGTTCATCGGCGGTTACTTCCCGTCGCTCAGCAGCTTCTTGAGCTTCTCCACCTCGGCCTGGACCGCGTCGCGGGTTTTCTCGGCATCGGGGCGGAGCATGATGGCGTGCAGTCTGGCCAACTCTTTCTCGTCGGCCAGGACCGCCAGATCGGCCTCCACGGCGGCCAGTACCTTCTCCAGTGCGGTTCTGTGGACCTTGCCGTCGTCGGCCAGCTTCCTGAGCAGCGGCAGCCTGTCGGCCAGTCGCCGGGTGCTCCTCTGAGCCGGGACAATCACGGCCATGTCGTAGCAAAGGACTGCCGTGACCTGGCCCGGCTCAGGCTCCGGCGGGTTTTGGCGGACGTCGGCCATCACGTTCCCAGCCTCGGCCGCCAGCAGCTCGGCCTCCGCCGGTGCCAGAAGCCCGGCCTGCGCAAGGCGCGCGATCGCTTCCCGGGCCGCTGAGAGTCTGGCCTCGGCGGCTTTACGTTGGGTCCCGGTGCTCTTGCCACTCCGCGCGAAGGGCATGGCGAAGTCGCAGGCGTCGGTGACGACCTTCCAGTCGGGGGACTCCTCCAGGCTCGTGGCGGGCTTGGCCGGGGCCGGTTGCCGGGCCGGTGGCGCCGGCGGCGTCGTCCGGGCGCCGTAGGCCGGTTGGGGCATGTTGCCCTCGCCGCAACCTGCGCCCCCGAAGACCATGGCCAGGATTGCCCCGGCGAGCCACGCGAGCCAGCTCTTGGTCCTGCCGATCATCTCAGCCATGGCTACTTCCTCTCGAAAGCTCTCCTGAGTGCCTCTAATGCCGAAGCGGCCGCGGCGCGGTCCTCGGCGGCCAGCGCGGCGATGTCGCGATCCATGGCGGCTAGGATCCGGCCGACGGCCTCCGCCCCGACCCGACCGCCGGCGGGGAGCTTGCGGAGCAGCGCCATCCGCCGTTCCAGCCGCCAGGCTCCCGCCGCCGCCGCAGTGGGCAGGCTAGCGGTCTCGTAGCAGCTCCCCTGCCGCTCGCGGGCCTCGAACTCGATCTGGCGGTCGGATTCCAGCAGGGCCGACTCCTCGGGACTCGGCTCGACGCTCACGGTTTCCTCTCCTCCAGCGACTTCCTGAGCTTCTCCACCTCGGCCTTGGCCGCGTCGCGGGTCTTCTCGGCATCGGGATGGGCCAGGAGCTTCGGGTCGCTCTGCAGTGCTGCCAGATCGCTCTCGACGGAGACGAGGACCTTCCGGAGGACCGCTGGTTGGACCTTGCCGGCGGCGGCCATCTTCTCCAGAAGCGGCAGGCGCTCGGCGAGGTGAACGGCCGGGTGGAGCGTTGCCAGGGACATAGGCCGGTAGCAGGTGGCCAGGCGCATCTCGGTGGGACGCTTAGCCTCCACCCCGGGCTTGAACTCGGCGAGGTCCTTCTTGAGCAGGTCACGCTCCGCCGCGCTCAGTAGCCCCGTGGTCGCAAGACGATCGGCGGCTGCGGCGGCCTCGTCGAGCTGCGCCAGCAACCGCTGCTTGCCGGCCTGGTCGAACGGGTACTGCCCCCGCCGGCCGGAGATGACCTCCTCGGCCTCGCCCCAGGCTGCCGCCAGCTTCAGCCAGTCAGGAGATCCAGCCAGCCCCGGATCGCCCCCTTCGAGCCTGATCCGGGTCTGCTCCACCGTCGACCAGGTCGTCAGACGGAGGTTCTCCGCCCTGCCGCGTTCCGCCGGCGACAGTCCGGTAACAACTTCCTCCTTGGACGCATCCACCAGCGCGGCCTCAGTAGCGGCCAGGGCCTTCCTGGCGACTTCGGGGTCGAGCCTATCGGCGCTGATCAACTGCCACAAGAGAGAGGCCTGGCTCTCCAGCCGCTGAAGGCTGGGGGCGGTGAAGGGCATTGATGGCATGTCATAGCAGGTCGGTCCTGGCCGGGCGGCATATCCGATGCCCAGAATCCCCAGCACCGCCAGCCCCGCGCCCAGCAACCGCCGCTTCCAGCGCGGGCCGCGCTGCTTCGCGGCGTAGACGTCGATGCCGATGAGCACGAGGCCGGCCACGGCCACCGCCCCGGCCAGGCCCATCAGCAGCAGCGCGGGGGCGCGGTAGGGCATCTACCTGGCCTCCGGTTTCGGAGCTTGGGACTGAGGCGCCCCCTCGATGAGCCCTTGGAGTCGCTCCACCTGGGCCTTGACGGCCTCGCGAGTCCTTTGGACTTCAGCGCGCTTGTCGCCAGTCACGTACTTCTTGTCCGCCAGAAGGTCGTCCAGACTGGCCAGATCTCTCTGGATGGTTCCCAGCACCTTGTCCAGGACCGGCTTGTTGATCTTCTTGCTGGCCAGAAGCTCCTCGAGCAGGGGAAGACGCTGCTTGAGTCGATCCAGCCCCTGATAGTCCGGCCAGCTCACTGGGGCCATGGTGTAACAGGTCACGCCCCCGTCCGACGGCGGTTCCGTGCGGATGTCCCGGGCCATCTTCTCCGCCTCGGACGCCAGGAGGGCGGCCTCCGCGTAGGAAAGAACGCCTGATGCAACCAGCCGTCCGGCAGCTTCGTTGGCCGCTTTGAACTTGGCTTCGGATGCGGAGCGTTGCTTGGTTGTGCTGGATCCGCTCAGCCGCCTGGCGAAGTCCCAGGCGTCGGTGATGACCTTCCAGTCGGGAGACTCTTCCAGGCTCGCCGCGGGCTTGGCCGGGGCCGGCGGGTTGGCGTCGAGGCGGGTCTTGAGTTGATCGATTCGGGTTCGCGCAGCTTGGATAAGAGCCCCAGCGCGACTTCGCTCTGCAGTCGAGAGGCTGTCGAGCACCTCGCGTGTCGACGCTTCGGCCAGCGCAGTCTCGGCGGCGGCCAGCGCCTTGCGAGCCACATTGGGGTCAATCCTGCCTTCGTCCAGCAGGCGCGCCAAAGTGGAGACTTGCTGTTCCAGGCTCTGGATGCTGGGCGTAGGACAGGGCATTGGCATAGGCGCATAGCAAATGGGAGTCGATGAGGGCGGAGTCGGGCGAGGCCGGGCGGACCAGGCCCCGAAGACGCCCAGCACCGCCAGCCCTGCCCCGAGCAGCCGCCGCTTCCAGCGCGGGCCGCGCTGCCGGGCGGCGTAGACGTCGATGCCGATGAGGACGAGCCCGATGACGGCGATCGCCCCGGCCAGGGCCACCAGCAACAGCGCGGGGGCGCGGTAGGGCACGGTCAGTCGGCCTCGGCTTGGTCGGCGAGGATCCTGGAGCGCGCCTTCTCCGCCGTCGGCGTGGCGAGGCGGCCGGAGCGCTCGGCACGCTCGAGCAGCGCCAGGCGTTCGTCGAGCTCCCGGGCGCTCTGGGGCTTGGGCTCGGGGAGCATCGGAACGTCATAGCACATGGGCTTGGTCGGCGGACGGGGCCGGAGCAGCAGGCTGGCCTTGAGCCTGGCGACCTGCGCGGTGAGTTCCGCGCGCAGCTTGTCGGCCTCTTCCTTGCTGGTTCGGTCGCCGAGCTCGGCGCGGCGCTTTTCGTCGGCGAGGGTGACGAGGTCCGCCTCGATGGCCTCCAGCACCTTGCCGATGGCCGCCGGTTGGACCTTCCCCTCCTTGATCAGCACCTCGGTGGCCGGCAGGCGCTCGGCGATGCTCCTGAAGCTCAGCCGCTGGACCGCGGGGATGCTGGCCACCTCGTAGCACAAGACTCCGACAGGGGGATCCCGGCGGATGTCGGCCACGGCCTTGTCGGCCTCGGAAGCCAGCAGCGAGGCCTCCCTGGCCGAGAGCAGCCCGGCCTTGACCAGCCGCGCGCCGGCCTCGCGGGCGGCGGCGAGCCTGGCGTCGATCTCCTTGCGCTGGGCCGTGGTGCTCTTGCCGCTCCGGGCGAAGGGCATGGCGAAGTCCCAGGCCTCGGCGATGACTTTCCAGTCGGCGGACTCCTCGAGACCCGCGTCGGACTGGGCCGGGATCGTCCGCCCGGCCGGCGGCTGCGCCGGAGCTGGCGGCTGGACCGGCCGCGCCGGAGGGCCGCCGTAGACCGGCTGCTGCTGGCCGCCGTCGCGACCGCAGCCTGAGCCTCCGAAGACCAGGGCCATGACCGCCCCGGCGAACCACGCGAGCCAGCTCTTCGTCCTGCCGATCATTTCAGCCATGGGAGACTCCTAACTTGCTGCAGATGACCGCGGATGGCCGCAGGTGAGCGCAGATTGAGCCCAAGCGGCCCGCCCCGAAACTCATTGCGGGATCGGCGTTCATCGGGGTTCACTTCCCGTCTCGCAGGAGCTTGCCGAGCTTCTCGACCGCGGCCCGGGCCGCGTCGCGGGTCCTCTCGGCCGCGGCTCTCTCCTGGGCGCCGAGCGGAGCCAGTTGCCTGTCATCGTCCAGCACGGCCAGGTCCGCCTGCACGGAGGCCAGCACCTTCTCCATGGCCGCCCGGTGGACCTTGCCGCCGGCGACAAGCTTCTCGAGGAGCGCCAGCCGTCGGGCCAGGCGTTCGGAACTGGCCTGTGCCGGGGCCGGCAGCTCCATCGGCTTGTAGCAGGTGGCCCCCTCCAGTTCCTTGGGGCGGAAACGCGCCACCCGGGCGACGAGCACCTGCTTCTCGTCCTTGAGCAGTCCGGCCTCGGCTTCGCTCAGGCATCCGTCCGCGGCCAGCTTGTCCAGGTCCCTGGCGGCCTGGTCGAGATCGGCCAGCAGCTTCTCCTGGCCCTTGCGGTCGAATGGATACTGGCCCCTGCGGCCTGAGGCGACCTCTTCGGCCTCCTTCCAGGCAGCCAGCAGCGCCTGCCATTCCTTCGAATCCTCGATGCCCGCAGCGGGCTTCTCCGGCTCGGCCAGCGGGGGGCGGGGACGGACGCCGTGCTTCTCCGTGGCCTCCCCGGCGCTGACGTTGCGCCCGAAAACCAGAGCGCACAGAAAGCCGGCCAGCCACAACATCCAGCTCTTGGTCCTGCCGATCATCACTGCCATTTTCGTCCCTTCCCTTGGTCCCGCCCGGCCGGACGGACCAGGCCGCACTGGGGGATTGGACTCCCGCCGGGCCGGTGCGGGGCGGGAAAAATCAGAGCGCGCTCACCCGGAAACCGAGACCCGTCAGGGCCCCCTTCTGCGCGGCGGTGGCGCCCTTGGCGACCACCGCGGTGTAGCTGAAGGCCCGGCGCGGAGGATAGTTGACGCGCAGGTCGTTGAAGAGCTTGCCGCGCTCGGCCTCCGGGCGGGTCATGGTGGCCCGGAAGCGTGCGTCGTCGGCGGTGATGTCGTAGAGGGCGCCGACCGCCTCGGAGCAGACGTCCTCGACCGAGCGCCCGGCGGCCTCGACCGTCAGCCGCGGCACCTCCGGCGGGGGGAGCGAATCGGCCGGCTTCCAGGCCTCCTTCTCGCCGAGCAGCCTGCAGACCGCGGCGTAGAGCATCTGGGTGCCGTTGACCTTGCCGTCGAAGCTGTGGCCGGCGATGTGCGGGGTGGCGATGTCCGCCCGGGCGGCGAGCTTCGGATCCACGACCGGCTCGCCCTCCCAGGTGTCGAGCACGACGGCCGAGAGCTTCTTCGAGTCGATGGCGGCCGCCAGGGCCTTCGAGTCGTTCACCGGTCCGCGGGCCAGGTTGAAGAAGATGGCGCCGGGCTTCATCCGCGCGAAGAAGCCCTCGTCGGCCATGTGCCAGGTCGGATCGGAGCCGGCCTTCTCCAGCGGCACGTGGACGGTGACCAGGTCGGCGCGCTCGAGCAGCTCCCCGAGCGGCCGGTACTCGTCGGACTTGGTCTCGCGCCCGAGCGGCGGGTCGCACTTGACGACGTCCATGCCCAGGGCCTTGGCCCGGCGGACCACCCGGCGGCCGACGTTGCCCACGCCGACCACGCCGACGGTCCGGCCGGCGAGCTCCAGGCCCAGCCGCCGCGCCAGGAAGAGCAGCGCCGCGCTCCAGTACTCGCCCACCGACTCGGCGTTGGAGCCCGGGGCGCTAGCGAAGACGATGCCGCGCTTGGCGAGGTAAGCCTGGTCCACGTGGTCGGTGCCGATGGTGGCCGTGCCCACGAAGCGGGGGCTGGCGGCACCGAGCAGCTTCTCGTCGACCTTCACGGTCGAGCGCACGAGCAATATATCGGCTTCCTTGACCGCCTCGGCGGTCAGCGACCGGCCGTTGACCAGGCGCACCTCGCCGAAGCGTCCGAAGGCCTCGGCGGCGTAGGGGATGTTGTTGTCGGCGATGATCAGCATGGCGGGATTCTAGCCACCTGCGCCGGAGCGTCAAACTCGCTGCTGCGCCACGGTTGACCTCAACGCAGAGGCCGCAGAGGGGCGCAGAGGTCGCGGAGAACGACCACGGCGCTGCAGCTGTCGTAACAACGACAAAAGCCACCGTTGTCCTCTGCGGCCTCTGCGTCTTCGCCTCTGCGACCTCTGCGTTGGGACACTTGACGCGAGACCCTTGCAGCGCATGGGGAAGCGATTAGACTGGGCACAGCCCGGGCCGCCGGAACGGCTCCGGGTTCCGGGAGGAAGCGCCATGCGCCGGATATCTGCGATCGCCACGTTTCTCCTGACAATCACTGCAATCATTGCCGGCTGCGGCGGGGATGCCGCGCCGACGCCCGAGGGGCTCAGGCAGGGCATAGTCGCGGCGCGCGACGAGGCCAGGGCGGCCCAGGAGAAGAAGGACGCCAAGGCCGCCGGCGCCGCCGCCGACCGGGCGGCGAAGTCCCTGGCCGCGCTGCGGAAGCTCGCCGGGGAGGGGCCGGCCGCACAGGAGGCCGGGGCGCTCGTGGCCGAGTGCGAGAAGGCCGCGGCCGAGGCCCGCTACTGGGCGGAGCTGGCCGACGAGGAGCGGCGCCTGGCCGAGAAGGTCGGGAGCCTCAAGGCCAAGGCCTACCGGACCGGCCGCGGGGCGGCGCTGGTCGCGCTCTTCAAGGGCCTCTCGCTCGCCGCCGACCAGGCCGGCAAGCAGGGGCTCGGCAAGCTGCCGGAGCCCGCGCAGGACGCGGCCAACTGCGCGGCGGAGCTCGCCAGCCAGCTCACCGGCCGGGCGAAGCTGGCCGACGGGAGCCCCGACTGGGCGGGCATCGCCGCCGACATGGACGGGTTCTCCAGGCAGCTGCCGCCCGAAGCCCGGATGATGATGGCCGCGGGGATGGCGGTCGGCGCCCAGGACAACTTCGCCCTCTACGAGGTCGAGGCCATCGATGCCGCGGCGCTGGCCTCGCCGGAGCACCGCGCCTACTGCCGGGCGCTCCGCGGCTGGATCTACAGCCTGCAGGGCTACCGGCACCTCTCGGCCCGCGAGTTCGAGGCCCTTGCCTCCGAGGAGGAGGCCCTGGGCGGCGCCGGCCGCTGCCGGGAGCTCCTCGCCGGCGTCCACCTCTTCATGGCCCTGGAGCACTGCTCGGGCAAGGAGTACGCCAAGGCCGACCTGGAGCTCTCGCGGGCCATCAAGGTGATGCCCGACCCGTGGTTTGCCGCCCTCCAGAAGGGCATGGCGGACATCGTCGAGCGCGAGCGCCAGGCCGCGCTCGACAGCGAGAAGGGCGCGGACGGCCTCTACAAGCTCTCGGCCGTCGTCGACGGCGATTGGCTGGCCAAGCGCCTGGCGGCTCGCGCCGAGGAGGTCCGCAGCAAGAAGGACAAGGCCGGCCCGCTCTTCGGCGATCCGGCCTTCAAGCGCGAGCTGGTGGTGCACCTGGTGGCCAAGGCGGCCAAGGACAGCCCGGCGGCCAAGAAACTCCAGGGCTGGCTCGCCGCCGCCGGCGGGCTGGGCAAGCGGTTTCTGGAGGCGATGCCGGGAGGGGGAGCGCGGGTCGACAGGCCGGCGGACGTGGTCGCGCCGGAGCGAGAGTAGCATGCCAACAACTTACGAGTGCAACAGCTGCGGGCTGATCCTGGAGTTCGGATGGTATCACTACCACAGCTTCTCCAGTGGCTACGGGGCGTCAACGCTTGTGGGCTGCTTGGCGTGTGGTTGCCAGCATCGGGTGGAGATTGCCATGCGGGACCGGGGCCCCGAGTTCCTGCATGACTACGATGTTCTTCTGACAGCGGTTAGCGCAGAGCAGCGTCTGCAGGTGATGACGCAACTCAGGAAGGATCTTGCGATCAGTCTGAGCCAGGCCCAGAGTGCTGTCAATCGACTCCCATTTGTCATAAAGAGAGCGCTCGATTGTTGCGAGGCAAGAACCCTGGAGAAGACGTACAGGGGCGTCGGGGCTGTGATCGAAATGAAGGTGGTGACCAGCAAGGCGAATCCGGACTTTGGTCCAATTCAGCAGGATCGCTTGCTGCGCTGCACGAGTCTGCGTTTTCGCAGCGATGGAGCCAAGCCGGAGTTCACCCCAACAGGAGTTCGAAATAGAGACAACAGCCTTGCTGGCGAGTTTCGCCTGGATGAGCAGGCTTGCGGTTTGTGCGGCTGCATCGGCGATCTGGTTAGTGGCCTCAGCGAACCGCATTCTCCGTGTCCCAACTGCAAGAGCGGAAGGCTTGCCGAGACCGGGGGGTGGGTGACGTGAATCCGGCCCGAAGCCTCCTCCGTGTGCATCCGTAGCCTGCGATAACAGCCATTATCCGCGTCTCCGCGCCTCCGCGTGAGACCGTTCCCCGCCTACTCCTCCTCGTCCCACGCCGCCTGCCGCTCGATCTTGCGGCGTTCCTCCTGGGAGAGGATGGCCTTGCGCATGCGGATGCTCTTGGGGGTGACCTCGACGTACTCGTCGTCGGCGATCCACTCGATGGCCGCCTCGAGCGACATCTTCCGGGGCACGTCCAGGCGGACGTCGATCTCCTTGTTGGCCGAGCGCATGTTGGTGACGTGGCGCTTCTTGCCCGGGTTGCAGTCGAGGTCCTTGGGCCGCGAGTGCTCGCCGACGATCATGCCCAGGTAGACAGGGTCGCCGGGGCCGATGAAGAGCGTGCCGCGCTCCTGGAGGTTCTCGAGCGCGTAGCTGGTGGCCGGGGCGGTCTCCATGGAGACGAGCGACCCGCGCGTCCGGGCCTCGACCTGGCCGCGCCAAGGACCGTAGTCGATGAAGCGCGAGGCCATGATGCCCAGGCCCCGGGTGTCGGTCAGGAACTCGCTGCGGTAGCCGATCAGGCCCCGCGTGGGGATGCGGAACTCCATGCGCATGACGCCCGTGCCGGTGGAGTGCATGTTGACCAGCTCGCCCTTGCGGCGCGAGACCTTCTCGATGACCGTGCCCTGGTGCTGCTCGGGCACGTCGATGACCAGCTGCTCGATGGGCTCCAGGACGTTGCCGTGGCCGTCGGCGGTGGTGATCACCTCCGGCCGGCTGACGCAGAACTCCAGGCCCTCGCGGCGCATCTCCTCGATGAGCACCCCGAGGTGCATCTCGCCGCGCCCGGAGACCTTGATGCCGTCGTGGCGGCCGATCTCCGAGACGCGCAGCGACACGTTGGTGTGCAGCTCGCGGTCCAGGCGCTCCTTGATCTGGCGCATGGTGATGGCCTTGCCCTCCTGCCCGGAGAACGGGCCGGAGTTGATCAGGAAGAACATGCTGACCGTGGGTTCCTCGATCTCGAGGGGCTGCAGGGCCGGATTGGCGATCTCCGGCGAGGAGATGGTGTCGCCGATGCCCAGTTCCTCCGGGCCGGCCAGCCAGACGATGTCGCCGGCGGAGATCTCCTCGACCTGCTGGCGCTCGAGTCCCCGCGTGACCCAGAGGTGGGTGGAGACCGCCTGGTTGGTGGCGACGACGTCCCACTCGCCCTCCTTGCGCTCGTGGGTCCGCCACTTGGTGGCGGTGCGCACCAGCGGCGTGCCCACCTTGTGGGTGCCGGAGAGCACCCGGCCGCAGCCGATCTGGCCGACGAACTCGCTCCAGGCCAGCGTGCTCACCTGCATGCGGAAGGGCGCCTTGAGATCCACCTGCGGGGCGGGCACGTAGGAGACGATGGTCTCGAAGAGCGCCTCCATGCCCTTGCGCGGCTCGTCCTTCTCGAGGTCGCGGACCAGCCAGCCCTCGAGCCCCGAGCCGTAGAGCACCGGGAAGTCGGCCTGGTGGTCGTCGGCGCCGAGCTCCACGAAGAGGTCGAAGGTCTCGTGCAGCGCGCCGGCCGGGTCGGCGTTGGGGCGGTCGACCTTGTTGACGATGACGATGGGCCGCAGGCCCTGCTTGAGCGCGCGCATCAGCACGTAGCGGGTCTGGGGCATGGCCCCTTCGTTGGCGTCGACCAGCAGCAGCACCGAGTCGACCATGGACAGCACCCGCTCGACCTCGCCGGAGAAGTCGGCGTGGCCGGGCGTGTCCACGATGTTGATCATGTAGCCCTGCCACTCGACGGTGCAGTGCTTGGCGCGGATGGTGATGCCCCGCTCCTTCTCCAGCGGGTTGGAGTCCATGACCCGCTCCTCCACCCGGGCGTTGTCCCGGAAGGTGTGCGCGGCGCGGAAGATGGAGTCGATCAGGGTGGTCTTGCCGTGATCGATGTGGGCGATGATCGCCAGGTTGCGGATCTTGTCGACTGGGTGCATGGTGGTCGCTGCGGAAGCAATGGGGTCCGAGGCCCGGAGGCCTCAGACCCGGGGCTGTCGCGCTCTTCTCCTATTCGTCGTCGTCGGGCATGCCCGGCAGGCCCATGGGGGCCGGCGGCGGGACGGGCAGTTTGTTCTCGATCTTGGCCTTGGCGCGGAGGTCCTCCACCAGCTTCTGGAAGTTCTCCTGCATGGCCTCGGGGCCGGACGCGGCGGCGCCGGCGGGCAGGCGCTGGATGACGTGGTATCCGAACTCGGTCTTGACCGGGTCGCTGACGTCGTTGACCTTCATGGCCTTGACGGCGTCGCTGAAGGGCTTGACCATGCGCTCGGGGGCGAAGTCCCCCAGGTCGCCGCCGTCCTTCTTGGACGGGCAGGCCGAGTGCTTGGCGGCCAGGGCCGCGAAGTCGGCGCCGCCGGCAAGCTCCTTGCGGACGGACTTGGCCAGGGCCAGCGCCTCGGCGTCGGTCTTGACCGTGCCCTCGCCGACCTTGATGAGGATGTGCCGGGCGTGCAGGTTCTCCTTGCCGGGCATGCGCTGGACGTAGGTGCGCAGCTTGGCGTCGAAGAGCGCCTCCTCGTCGATCTCGATCTTCTGGGCGCTGATGAACTTCTTGAGCAGCGCCTGGTTGATGAGCATGGACAGGATCTGCTGCTCGGCCTGGGCCTTCTGGCTCGCCGGGATCGGCCGGCCGCCGGTCACCTTGGCGGTGAAGGCGTCCAGGTCGCCCCGGGTGATCTTCTCGCCGTCGACCACCGCCACGACCTCGTCCTTGCCTCCCTTGGCGGCCTTGGGATCAGCCTTGGGGTCGGCCTTGGGATCGGTCTTGGAGACGGGCTTGGGGTCTTCCTTCGGCTCGGCCTTCGGTTCGGCCTTGGGCTCAGCCTTGGGCTCCGGCGTGGTCTCGGCGGCCGGATCCTTCTTGGGCTCGGTCTTGGGGGCCGGAGCCGCCTCGGTCTTCGGAGCGGCCGGATCGGCCTTGGGGGCCGGGGCCGCCTCGGTCTTGGGCGCGGCTGCCGGGGCCGTCTTGGCGGGCTCCTTGGCCGGGGTCTTGGGAGCGGGTGCGGGCTTGGCCCCCGAGCAGCCTATGACGACCAAGGCCAGACCGGTGGCCATGATGGCAGCGAGAGACTTCATCGCGATTCTCCTGAAACGGCGGAATCTGTTCCGGGGGTCTTCGGGCCCGCGGCTTCGATTGCGGACGGGAGTGTAAGCCGGGGGAGGCCGGGAATCAAGGAACGGAATCCCCGGACAGAGGCGGTGGCGAACGGCAGTTGCCGAATCCCGGGCGGAGGCGCTGCCAGTCCGCCCCCTTCCGCGTCGGCCGGGCCTGCGCAACGACGGCTTCTTGATTTCGGCCGCCGGCCGCCTAAACTCTCTCCCCCATGGACATCGGCATCATCGGATTGCCCCTCTCGGGCAAGACCGCACTGTGGCGGGCTTTGACCGCCGCCAAGGACGTGGCCGCGAGCTTCGCGCCCGGCGCGCGGGTCGAGTCGCTCCCGGCGCGGGTGCTAGACGAGCGCCTGGAGGTCCTGGGCAAGATCGAGGCCAGCGCCAAACTCAGCTACGTCCAGGTGAACGTCCACGACGTCACCGGGATGATCACCGGCGGCGGCGGGGCCCGCGAGGTCTCGGCCGAGGTGCTCGGCAAGGCCCGGGCCTTCGACCTGCTGGTCATCGTCCTGCGGGCCTTCGAGAACGACGCCGCCCCGCACCCGCTCGGCTCGGTCGACCCGGCGCGGGACCTGGCCGAGGTGGAGAGCGAACTGATCCTCGCGGACCTGGAGATCGTCGAGCGGCGCATCGAGCGGCTGACCGCCCCGACCACCCGCCCCAAGAAGGAGAAGGAGGCCGACGACCTGGAGCTGGCCATCCAGCAGCGGGTAAAGGTCGCGCTGGAGGCCGGCAAGCCAGCGCGCTCGGTCGAGCTCACCGCCGACGACCTCTTCCGGCTGCGCTCCTTCCAGTACCTGACCACCAAGCCGGTGATGGTCGCGCTGAACATCGCCGAGAACGACATCGGCAAGCCCCTGCCGGAGTTCCTGAAGGGCCGTCCGGCGATCGCGGTGGCCGCCAAGACCGAGGCCGAGCTCCTCGAGCTCGACGAGGCCGAGCGCGCCGAGATGGCCGCCGGGATGGGCCTCGGCCGGCCGGCCGCCGACCTGGCCATGCGCGCCGCCCTCGACGCCGCCGGCATGGCGCAATTCTTCACGATAGGGCCGACCGACGCCCACGCCTGGCTGATCAAGAAGAACGAGTCGGCCGTCTCGGCCGCCTGCAAGATCCACAAGGACATCGGCCGCGGCTTCATCCGCGCCGAGATCGTCGGCTGCGAGGAATTCGTCAAGGCCGGCGGCTACAAGAAGCTCAAGGGTACCTCGCTCATCCGCGAGGAGGGCAAGGACTATCCGATGAAGGACGGGGACCTCATGAACGTGAGGTTCAGCGCGTAGGGCCGCTGCTCAGCCGCAAAGATGCGCAAGAGGCGCAAGTGTTTCCGAAAGAGCTGCACTCCTGTCGCCATATGTCCTGGCGGAGGGTTCATGATGCGGCCAACCGTCATCTTGGCAGTAACCGTCCTCTTCGGCTGCGGCCGGGAGCCGCAGGTGCCGGCTCCGGCCGCGCCTCGCCCCGCCGCCGCGCCGGCCCCGGCCCGCCCCGCCCGCGACTACAAGCTCGTCCACGTCTTCGTGGCGCTCTGCGACAACCGCAACCAGGGGATCGTCAAGGTGCCGGCGCACCTCGGCGACGGGCAGGACCCGGCCGGGAACCTCTACTGGGGCGCGGCCTACGGAGTGAAGACGTTCCTGGGGCGCTCGGGCGGCTGGGAGGAAGTGCCGCTCGCCGACCGGCCCCGCCGGCCGGAGATCCTGGCCCGCGCGCTCTTCAGAAGCCGCAGTGGCCCGGCAGTCCGGATCCTCGCCGAAGCCTACGACGGAGCAAAGATGGAGGCGGCGCTCACTGACTTCCTCCGGGCGGCGGCGGGCACACTCGGCGCCGAAGCCCCGGCCGACCTGGTGTGCTTCGTGGGCCACAACGGGCTGATGGACCTGCGGCTGGCAGAACTCCCCAAGGCCGACCCCGGAGCCAAGCCCTCGGCCGCCGTGGTCCTGGCCTGCAAGAGCCAAGCCTATTTCACCGAGCCGCTCCGTGCGACCGGCTGCCGGGCGCTCGTGCTCACCACCGGCTTCATGGCGCCGGAGGCCTACACGCTCGAAGCGATAGTGGCCGGCTGGGCGGCCGGCGAGCCCCCGGAGCGCGTCCGCGCTCGCGCCGCCGAGGCCTACGCGCTCTACCAGAAGTGCGGGCGCTCCGCGGCGGCGAAGCTCTTCGCCGCTGAGTAGGTCGACTTTCGGCCTTCGGCATTCGGCTTTCGGTTTTCGGTTTTCGGAAAGGCCGTTGTGCCCAAAGCCCAAAGCCGATAGCCGAAAGCCGGTCGTCGTGCCCCATCCCTGCTGTTGATTCCCGCCCCCCGCGGCTTAGACTTTCCCCCGGAGGCCCATAGAGCCATGATCATCGTAATGAAGCTCGGCGCCCCGCCGGACCAGCTCGCCGCGGTCGAGGAGCGCGTCCGGCAGGCGGGGCTCGCCCCCCACACCATCCACGGCACCGAGCGCAACGTCGTCGCGGTGGTCGGCGACGAGCGCGAGGTGGACACCGACTTCTTCGAGGTCTGCGCCGGCGTCGAGAAGGTCATGCGCGTGCTGGCGCCCTACAAGCTGACCAGCCGCGAGAGCCAGGTGGCCGCGGCGACGGTTCGGGTCGGGGACGTGGAGATCGGCGGCAAGGCCGCCGTGCTCGTCGCCGGACCGTGCACGGTCGAGAGCCGCGACCAGATCGTGGCCACCGCCAGAGCGGTCAAGGCCGCCGGGGCGAAACTGCTGCGCGGCGGGGCCTTCAAGCCCCGGACCAACCCGTACAGCTTCCAGGGCCTCCAGAAGGAGGGGCTGGAACTGCTGGCCGAGGCCCGCGCCGAGACCGGCCTGCCCATCGTCACCGAGGTGATGACTCCGGGCGACGTGGAACTCGTGGCCAGCTACGCGGACATGCTCCAGGTCGGCACCCGCAACATGCAGAACTTCCTGCTGCTCAAGGAGCTCGGTCAGCAGAAGAAGCCGGTGCTCTTGAAGCGCGGCATGGCCGCGACGCTCGAGGAGTGGCTGCTGGCCGCCGAGTACATCCTCTCCCAGGGCAACCGCGGCGTGGTGCTCTGCGAGCGGGGCATCCGCACCTTCGAGACCCACAACCGCAACACCCTGGCGCTGGCCGCGGTGGCCGCCGCCAAGCTGGAGACGCCGCTGCCGGTGATGGTCGACCCCAGCCACGGCACCGGCCGCTCGGACCTGGTGCCGGCCATGAGCCGCGCGGCGCTGGCCGCCGGCGCCGACGGGCTGGTCCTGGAGGTCTGCCCCGACCCGGCCAAGGCGGTGCTCGACGGCCATCAGTCGCTCTCCTGCGAGCAGTTCGCGGCGCTGGTCCGCGAGGTCGCCCCGGTGGCCGCGGCCGTGGGGAGGACGATTTGAGGTCCGGCTCCGCCCCCCTGCTCTGGCTGGCCGGCCTGGCGCTGGCGGCCGGCGCCTGGGCGCGGGCCGGCGAGCCGCCCCGGGGGGCGCTCACCGCCGACGAGCGGCAGCGGATCTCCGGCATGATCGACCGTTGCGCCGACGTCGAGCCGGACCGCGCCCTGGTCCGCAAGAGCGTGGCCGAGCTCGTCCGGGAGGTCTCGGGGCGCGATGACGCCGTCCGGCACCTGATCGAGTACGGCCTGGGCCACCGCCTGCCCCTGTCGCGCATGGCGGCCATCGAAGCCGTGGGCGCCATGGGCCGGGAGATGAGCGCGGCCCTCCGCAAGCGCGCCCTGGCCGGACTGGACGAGCTGGCCGAGTTCGACCTCTCCTATTCGGTGCGCTGCCACGCCGCCCGGACCATAGCCGGCTTCGGCAACGCCGACGTCCTGGCCAGGCTTTACGCCCAGCTGCCCGACTTCGACGGCAGCCTCAGCCGGGACATCCTGGCCAACGACCAGGGCCAGCTCCAGGAACTGGGCCGGCTCATCTCGCGCTCGCTGCGCCGCTTCGACACCCTGATCGATCGGATCGAGTCCGGCGACCAGGAGGTCCGCGACCGGGCCCGCGAGGAGCTGCAGCGCCTCACCGACGAGAAGGGCCGCCGCAGCGCCGAGGACTGGCGCAAGTGGCAGGAGCAGAACCGGGACAAGCTCAAGGGCAAGCCCGACTCGGCGCTGTTCGGCTGGGACGTCAACGTCACCGCCGACCGCGCCTGGCTGATGGCCCTGATCGAGCTGGCCGGGCTGGCCAGAACGCACAACGCCGTCGACGGCCTGTGCTTCATCCTCGATCACGGCAACCTGTCAGAGCGGATGTCCGCCGCCTCGGCGCTCGGCCAGCTCGGCGGAGCCGCCGCCGTAGCCCGGCTGCGCCAGGAGCTGTCCGGCCAGGACGGCTGGATGAGGGCCACCGCCGCCGAGGCCCTGGCGGCCGTGGATCCGGTGGCGGTCGCCGCGGACCTGTTCGGGCTGCTCGACGACTGGGCGCCGCGCGATTCCTCCCCGGAACACCGCGCCGCGCTGCTGCGGGTGCGCCGGGCGGCCGTGGCCGGGCTGGCCGCCGCCGGGGAACGCGCCGCCGCCGGCCGCATCGCCAAGCTGCTGGCAGACCGGGCGGTGGGCCGGGCGTTGGGCTGGGACCTGGTGGACGCGCTGCGCAGGATCGGAGGCGTCGCCGAACTGCCCGCCCTGGCCCGCCACGCCGCGCTCTGCCGGGAGCGGGAGCGCCGGGCCGCCCTGGACGCGGTGGCCGAGATCTGCCGGCGCGAGGCGCCCCCGGCCGCCCTCGGCGGGCGCCGGCTCGCCGCCGCCGGAGCGGCCGAGCTCCTGGAACTGGCCGCCGGCCGGGACGAGGCCGCGGGCGTCGCCGCCGTCTGGGAACTGGACCGCCGCTGGACCCCGGCCGACGGGGACGAAAGCCTGGTCCGGCTGATGACCGCCTCCGGCACCGGTCCGGCCAGGATGATGGCCGTCGCCGCTATCGCCGCCAGGGGCTGGGCGCCGGCCGTGGCGGCGGCCGGCCGGGCCTCCCTGTCGTTCCGCGAGGACCAGGAGCTCTCCCGGGCGGCCTGTCTGCTGACCGCCGAGCTGGGCAGCCCGGCCGGCGTGGCGGCGTGGCTGGAGAGGAACCCGGCCCGGACCGGACCCGGAACGCGGGCCGAGCTGGAGGGCCTGCGGCGCAAGGCGGCCGCAGGCGTGGCCGAGGCGGCCATGGCTCCCGGCCTTGCTCCGGATACAGCCATCGCCTGCGCCGAGGCCCTGAAGGCCCTGGCCTTCGGCGGTTCCAGCGCGGAGGAGGCCAGGCCCGAATTGTCCTTCGGCGGCGATGTCGCCCTGCAGCGCCGCGTGCAGGCTTCGATGGTCGCCGTGCTCGCCAACGCCGGCCTCCGCGAGGCCGTTCCAGCCGCCTGCGCCGCACTGAGGTTGTTCACCATCGAGGAGTTTCCTGACGAGCCGAGGTATTGGCTGCAGTGGTGGCAGAAGCTCCCGAGCAAGCCTGCCGACGGCTCAAGCCGCAAATAATCAACCACTTGCGCGCCATGCGCCGCCGGATCCCCTAGATCGATCCGCCCACTGACACACAACTTCCTTTTGGTTTTTCACGGACAGCACAAGACTGGGTGGTGTATGTAGGCTTATACTGTACCACTTGTACCAGTGGCTGGAGACCGGCTGATGCGCAGAAGGATGAGGGCCAAGCCGCTGACGGACGGGCTTGTGGGCCGGCTGCGCCAGGCCATCGCCGAGGGCCGTTTCCGGGGTGGCCGGCTTCCCGGCGAGCGTGCCCTGACCGCCGAGTTCGGAGTGAGCCGCGGCACGGTGCGCGCGGCGCTGGCCGAGCTGGAGCGCGACGGACTGGTCGTGCCGGTGCACGGACGGGGCACGCTGTTGCGCGAAGGCGCGAAGCTGCCGGTGGCGGCGACCGGCCGGATCGGCGTGATCTCCCGCTGGTTCAACGAGCTCAAGCCGGGCGGGGCGGCAGCCGCGGGCGGGTACTACGGCGAACTGCTCAGGGGCCTGACCGCGGCGGCGGCGGCTTTCGGCCAGGACCTGCTGGTCTACGGTCCGGGCGGCGCCAACCGGCTCGACGAGATCGCCGGCTCCGGGGTGGGTGGCCTGCTGCTGGTGGCCGTCACCGATCCGGACGTGCTGCGCCGCGCCGCGCGCACCGGCCTGCCGGCGGTGCTGGTCGACCACGTCACCGACGTCGTGCAGATCGACTCGGTGGACATCGACTCGGTCGGCGGTGCGGCGGCCGCCGTGGGCCACCTGTACGGCCTCGGCCACCGCGACATCGCCTACATCGACTGGAGCCAGCGGGAGCTGTCCCGGCCCAGGTTCGACGGCTACCGGCGCGGACTGGAGCTTTCGGGCCTGAGCTACCGCTCCGACCTGGTGGCCACCGGCTTCTCGACCGAGGACGGCGGCGCGGCCGCAATGCTTCAGCTGCTCCGGCTCCAGCCGCGGCCCACGGCGGTGTTCGTCTTCAGCGACACCATGGCCCGGGGCGCGGTGCGGGCCGCCCTGGCCGCCGGCGTGCGCATCCCGGAGGACCTCAGCGTGCTGGGCTTCGGCGACCTGCCGGTGGCCACGTCCGAGGCTCCGCACCTGAGCACCATGCGGATCGACGTGGCCGCGATGGGCGCCGCCGCGGTCCGGCGCCTGGCCGAGCGCATCCGGCGCCCCGGGAGTGAGCCCGTGCGCGTGCTGATCCCCGCCACGCTGACCGAGAGGCAGACGTGCCGGGCCCTGGAGGGTTGAGGATGATCGGAAAGGGAACGACGATGATGGCGAACCTGCGTTGCGTGGCTGTCCTGCTCGGAAGTCTGCTGGGGCTGGCCACGTGTCTGGCGCCGGCCGCGGTGGCGGGCGAGAGCCAGCCCGGGCCCGTTCCGGTCCTCGACCTGGACAGCGGGTCCTTCAACCTCTACATGCGCTGGAAGACTCCCGCGCTGGTCGACAAGGACGGCAAGGCCAAGACGCTGCTCGGACCCCTGCTCCAGGGCATGCAGGAGTCCGAGCGCAAGCCATGGCCGGCCGTGGCTGCGGCGCTCCCGCCGGCCAACTGGACCGGGCCGGACTTCGAGGAGAGCGCCTGGCCGCGGGTGCGCGGCCGGGTCATGGTCGGGCAGGACTGGGGCGGCGGCGGCCTGGGCGGCGTTCACGGATACAGCGGCATCTACTTTCCTGGCACCGCGGCGGAGTGGAGCCTCATGTGCCTGCGCGGCAAGTTCACGGTCACCGACCCCGGTCAGGTCAAGGATCTGAAGCTGGTGCTCCGCTATCACGGCGGGGCGGTGGTCTACGTCAACGGCGCGGAACTCGCGCGCAGCCACCTGCCCGAGGGCAAGATCGACCTCGAGACCCTGGCCGAACGCTACGCGGAGGATGCCTACGTCCGCGCCGACGGCAAGCTCTACAACCCTCACGAGGCCGACAACCCCGAGGTGACCAGGGTCCGGGTCCGGCAGCTGGCCGCCAAGGGCTCGGCCGACGGCGTGGTCATCCCCGCGGCCATGCTCAAGAAGGGCGTCAACGTGATCGCGGTCGAGCTGCACGCCGCGCCGATCAACGAGGTGGACCTGACCGGCAAGACCGGCGGTTACAAGGGCCTGAGCGAGCGCGGCAAGGCCACCTGCTGGCCGCACGTGGCGATCATCGAGTCCCGGGTGACGGCCGCGGCCGGTGCGGGGCTCGTGCCCTGCGTCGGGCCGTCGCCGGCGGTCGAGCTCTGGAACAGCCAGCAGATCGAGACCACCGAGGCCTGGGACTTCGCCCGGCCGAGCGAGGCGGTCCAGCCCATCCGCATGGTTGGCGCGCGCAACGGCGTCTTCTCCGGAAAGGTGGTGCTGGGCTCGGCCGAGACCATCAGGGGCATCAAGGCCGGCATGTCCGACCTGGCCGCCGCCGATGGCAAGGGCAAGATCCCGGCCGCCGCCGCGCAGGTGCGCCTGGCCGAGATCGCCAGGCCCGAGACCAGCTGGAACAAGGACAGCCGCCATGACCGGCTGCTGGAGGTCTTCCCGGCGGAGGTCCAGCCGGCGTCGGTCTCGGTCAAGGTGAGGTACAGCTGGGCCAAGGCCAAGGCCTTCGCGGTGGCTCCGGTCTGGGTCACGGTGCGCGTGCCGGCCGACGCCGCGCCCGGCCTCTACAAGGGCACCCTGAGCGTCGAGGCGGCCGGCGCCGCCGGGCCGGCCAAGTTCAGCGTCCCGGTGGAACTCAAGGTCATCGACTGGCGCGTGCCCGATCCCAGGGACTTCGACGTCCAGAACAACATGTACCAGTCGGCGGACACGCTGGCCCAGTACTACAAGGTCCCGCTCTGGGGCGACAAGCACATGGAGCTGATCGGCCGCTCGCTCGAGGTCTTCGCCCAGGCCGGCAGCCGGATCTGCGTGCTCAACCTGACCTGCAAGTCGCCGAGCCTCAACAACGTCGACTCCATGGTGGTCTGGGTGAAGAAGGAGGGCGGCGGCTACACCTACGACTTCACCGCGGTAGACAAGTACATGGAGGTGTTCGCCAAGAAGGTCGGCAAGCCCTCCATCCTGCTGCTCAACATCTGGAGCCACCCGGGGATGGACCCCAAGAAGCCCTACCCGCCGCTGGCCGTGACCGTGCGCGACCCGGCCACCGGCAGGACCGAGGCCATGCCCCAGCCGGCCTACGGCACTCCGGAGAACGAGGCCTTCTGGAAGCCGGTGCTGACCGAGCTGCGCGGGAAGATCGAGAAGCGCGGCTGGCTCGACGCCACCGCGGTCTGCAACATCAGCTACTGCCGCGGGCCGGCCAAGGACGTGGTCGACGTCTTCCAGCACATCTGGCCCGACGGCAGGTGGATGAACTCCAGTCACTCCAACCCCGAGAGCTACCCGGCCAGCCAGGGCAGCATGCCCGTGCCCTACAGCGAGTGGGTCTGGGGCGCCGGCCGGCCCTACAACCCCGAGACCGACAAGGGCGGCAAGTTCCAGTACGCCTTCTACCCGCGGCCCTGGAAGCTGGGCGCCGGGCGCATCGAGGTGGCCAACCCGCGCTACGGCAACGCCATCGTCGAGCGCATGGCCGACTGGTCGCCGCTGGTGCTCTACCGGACGGTGGACGAGGCCGCCGTCCAGAGCAACGTGCGCGGCACCGGCCGGATCGGCGGCGACTTCTGGCCGCTGCCCGGGGGCAAGGACGGGCGCTACGTGCACCTCTGCGATTCCTACGAGGCCGTCGGTCCGGAGAACAACACCTGCTCCATGACCGCCCCGGGGCCGGACGGCGCGCTCTGGACCGAACGGCTGGAGATGTTCCGGGAGGGCGCGCAGATCGCCGAGGCCATCACCTTCCTGACCAAGGCCCTGGATGCCAGAAAGGTCTCCGGCGACCTGGAGAAGCGCATCGTGGAGGCGCTCGACGAGCGCGCCCGCTACTACCTGCGGGCCCGCTGGCCGTTCGGGCCGCGCTACGAGTTCGGCGGCGACGCCTACCTGTCGTTCATCAGCTCGAACTGGCAGGCCCGCGACGAGCTGCTCTTCTCCCTGGCGGCGGAGGTGGCCAGGAAATGAGCAGTCCTTGCAGATTCCCTCTCCCCTTGAGGGAGAGGGAAAGGGTGAGGGGTACTCCCTCGTTTCCTTCCCCGTCGGCAGAGGCCTTGAGCACGGGCGACGAGAGGGACACCCCTCACCCCCGCCCTCTCCCTCAAGGGGAGAGGGGGCCTGAGAGGAAGAAGGAGTTCATCATGCGTCTGTTCCTGACCTGCGCGGCGGCGATGAGCCTGGCGGCGGCCGCCGCCGCGGCCGAGCCGTCTTTCGCTGCCAAGCCGGTGGTCAAGAAGGCCGGCGAGGGCGCGAAGATCGCCTTCGCCGCCGCCGCGCCGACCGACGTGGAGGTGGAGGTGCTCTCGGCCGACGGCAAGACGGTCCGGCACCTGGCCGCCGGGATGCTCGGCGACAGGCCGCCGAAGCCGCTCAAGCCGGGCCTGGCCCAGGAGTTGGAGTGGGACGGCAAGGACGACCTCGGCAAGCCGGCGGCCGGCGGGCCCTTCAGGGTGCGCGTCGCGCTGGGGCTCCGGCCGGAGTTCGACCGGATCATCGGCTGGTCGCCCTACGCGCTGGCCGGAGTCAACGGGGTGGCCGCCGGCCCCGACGGCGCGGTCTACTTCATCCATTCCGGCGGGCTCTACGCCCACCGGACCACCTGGCTGATCTCGGCCTTCGACCGCGACGGCAAGTACCTCCGCCAGGTCTACCCCGGCCCGGCGGGGCTCCCGGCCGAGAAGCGCAGGGGCTGGCCGCGGATCAGCCCCGACGGCGGTCCGGAGGTGCCGGTGGTCGGCCACCTGCTGCCCCGGACCACCTACCCCGGGGCGGTCTTCGGCGACCGGATGTTCCCGCTGGTCACCGGCGACGGCCGGCTGGTGGTGCTCTCCGCCCCGGGCGGCGGCGGCATCAAGTACCCCGACCTGCGCGGCGGCCGGCGCCTGCTCATCCTCGGGACCGACGGCAGCGTGCCCGAGAACTTCCTGGGCCCGGAGATCTGCCCGCAGATCGGGGGCTTCGGGCACCTGGCCCTCTCGCCCGACGGCCGGACGGTCTACGTCAGCGGCCTGGTCGACGCCGGACGCAAGGGCAAGGCCAGGGGGCCGATCAACGTGGTCTACCGCGTGCCCCTGGACGGCTCCAAGCCCGCCGAGGCCTTCATCGGCAAGCCCTACGAGAAGCCCGACGGCCCGGCGGGCCTGAGCGACCCCCAGGGCATCGACGTGGACAAGGACGGCAACCTCTACGTCGCCGACTACGACCACGGCCGGGTGGCGGTCTTCAAGCCGGACGGCGGCTACCTGGACGAGATCAAGGTCGAGTGCCCGGACACGGTGCGGGTCAGCCGGAAGACCGGCGCGGTCTACGTCCTCCAGCTCAAGAAGCGCGAGAAGGACTTCACCGACGAGCACTGGGCCAATCCGGGGCACAACTGGGCGGCCCGGCGCATCGCCAAGTTCGGCGGGCTCAGGGACAAGGCCGAGAAGGCCGCCTGGGAGAACAGCTTCAAGTCGCGCTACGGGGGCGGCGCCTACCTGGCGCTCGACGACTCGGAGGCCGAGCCGGTGCTGTGGGCCGCCGGGCTGGTCTACGGCGGCAGCACCGTCCTGAAGCTGGCCGACCGCGGCGGCAAGCTCGAGGTCCTGGGCGAGCCGCTGGCCGAGGCCCTCAAGGCCGAGAAGGGCGAACCCCTGGGGTTCGTCGGGGACGTGGCCGTGGTCGGCGACAAGCTGCTGACCCAGCACCCGCTCTACGGGCAGCACGGGACCTTCAGCCTGGCCTACAGCGCGACCACCGGCGAATACCTCGGGCGCTACACCCCCAAGGACGACAAGGGCAAGGCCGAGGACATGTGGACCATGACCTGGGGCGACGCCGCCGGCGGCGGCGACGGGCTGATGTACTACCTGGTCCGCAACAACCTGGTGCGCCGCTACGACGCCGAGGGCAAGCCGGTGCCCTTCGCCTCGGCCGGCAAGCACTCCCTGGAGGGTTTCTGGTACGGGCACACCCGCGGCGCGGGGATCTTCGCCGGCCGCGACGGCACCATCTGGGTGCCGGCCGGCACCGGCGACCGCCAGATCGAGGAGGTCAAGATCAAGGTGATCGGGGCCGACGGCAAGGTGCTCAAGGACTGCGCCGTCCAGGTCCAGGGCGCGCGCCTGGGCGGCATCGCCGCCGACCGCGCCGGGAACATCTATCTGGGGGCCCACGCCGCGCCCAAGGACGAACGGATACCCAAGGCCTTCGCCGGCAAGCTCCCCCCGGACGGTCCGGCCCACCACCCCAGCTACGACTACCTGCACGTCGGCCTGCTGGCCAAGTTCCCGCCGGAGGGCGGGGGCATCGTCAAGGACGACAAGGGCGACTTCACGGCCACCGCCCAGTACAATCGGACCACCGTGGCCCTCCGGAACTCGCTCTGGACCAGGCGGCTGGGCTACGTCGGCAACCATGGCCACGAACTCGGCTGCCACTGCGAGACCACCCGCTTTGACCTCGACGGCCACGACCGTATCTTCATGCCCGACCCCTTCCGCTTCCGGGTCTGCGTGCTGGACACCGAGGGCAACGAGATCGCCAGCTTCGGCGCCTACGCCAACGCCGACAGCCGGGGGCCGGGCAGCCCGGTGCCCGAGCCGGCCATCCCCTTCGGCTGGCCGCTCTCGGTGGACGCCGCCGGCGGCAAGGCCTTCGTGGCCGACGTGGTCAACCGCCGCATCGTGGCCGTGAAGTTCGGCCATGCGGCGGAGGAGACCTGTGAGATGAAGTGAATCGGTCCGACTAGTCTGACCGGTCCGACCGGTCGGACTCGTCGGACATGCCCGAGGCAGGAGTTGAGACCATGAAAGCGAGACTGGCGATTGCCCTGCTGGTGCTCTGCCCGGGGCTTCTGGCCGCCGAGCCGGCCGCTCCCGCGTTCGCGGCCAAGCCCACCGTCGCCAAGGCGGGCGACGGCGCGAAGATCGCCTTCGCCGTCGCCACGCCGACCGACGTGGAGGTGGCGGTGCTCGACGCCAAGGGCGCGGTGGTCCGCCACCTCGTGGCCGGGGCCATCGGCGGGAAGGACCCTTCGGCGGGCTCAGGGCCTGCCGGCGCGCCGCCGGCGCCGCTCAAGGCCGGGCTGGCCCAGGAGCTCGAGTGGGACGGCCGCGACGACGCCGGCAAGCCCGCGGCCGGCGGCCCGTTCAAGGTCCGGGTCCGCGCCGGGATGCGGCCGGAGCCGGACGGCTTCGTCCTCGAGAACCCGGCGTCCACCGGGCCGGTCAAGTTCCTGGCGGTCGGGCCGAAGGGCTCGATCTATGCCTTCCACTACGACCCGACCACCGTGGGCCACTGGGGCAGCATCAAGCTCAAGGTCCTGAACCGCGACGGGAAGCACGAGCGGACGATCATGCCCTTCTCCGGAGAGCTGCCCGCCGAGAGGCTCAAGGCCATGGGCGTCTTTCAGGACGCGGCCGGCAACATCGTCCCGCACGTCTACCACACTCTGCGCCTGAGCGTCTACCCGGAGCTGGTCTGGCGCGCCGCCGGACAGAGCCCGGCGGTGGACAGCAAGGGACGGGTCCACTGGGTGGTCATGGGCCCGGCCATCGCCAGCCTGGACGCCGACGGCGGCGCGCCCTACGACAGCGTCGTCGGGCCGAAGCTGCTGGCCGAGATTCCCGGGCTCAACCTGGCCAACGGCTACCAGCTGAGCGTCAGCCGCCCGGCGCTGGCGCTGAGCACCGACGAGCAGCACCTCTATCTCTCCGGGCTGACCGCCGGCGACCCCAAGAACAAGTCCGTGGCCGGCGTGCCCTGCGTCTTCCGGATCGACTTGAAGACCCGCGCCAAGGCCGAGCCGTTCCTGGGCAAGGTTGGGTCTCCCGGCAAGGAGAAGGACCTGGTGACCTCTCCGCGCGGGGTGGCCGTGGCCGGAGGACTGATCTACGTGGCCGACCACGGCGCCGACCGCGTGGCCATCTTCAACGAGAAGGACGGCTCGCCGGCCGGCGAGATCAAGGTCAAGGCCCCGGACTCGCTGGGCGTCGACCCGGCCGACGGCTCGGTCTACGTCTGCTCGATGGCCGACGTCAAGACCCCCGACCTGATCAAATTCGACAAGTCCGGCAAGGAGCTCTGCAAGATCGCCCTGCCCAACTGCCGGCACGCCGAGGACTGCGCCCTGCCCCACCGCATCGCCGTGGACGCCTCGGCCAAGCCGGTGCGCATCGTCATGCCCACCATCCCCTACAGCAGCGCGCCGACGCTGCTGGTCATCGAGGACGCCGGCGGCAAGTTCGAGATGAAGGGCGACCCCCGCGACGTGAAGACCCCCTGGGCGGAGGGGCCCCGGGACATCTCCGTGGACCGCGTCCGCGGCGAGCTCTACGTCAAGAGCCACGTCGAGAAGTGGTGGCGCCTCGACGAGAAGTCCGGGAAGGTCCTGGACGACCTCCGGCTGCAGGGCATGTCCAACAATCCCAACCTGGGCACCCAGCTGGTCGCCGACCCCGAGGGCAACCTGGTCTCCTACAGCTGGAGCTACCACGGGCTGCACCGCTTCGACCACGCGGGCAAGGCGCTCAACTGGCCGGGCCAGGCCTCGAACTACCTGCCGGTGCCCGGGCTGATGTGCTTCCAGCTCCGCAACCTGGCGCTGCTGCGGCCTGACGAGCTCTACATCATCCCGCCGCGCGTCTGGAAGCAGGGCAAGGACGCCAGCAACCCGCCCACCAACGACAACACCACCAGCGTCAACGTGATGGGCCCGGACGGCAAGGTCAAGCGCACCGTCGTCTGGCAGTGCTACAAGGGGGACATCATCCGGCTGGACGCCAAGGGCAACATCTATCTGGCGAGCATGGTCAAGCCCGAGGGGCGCCACTGGCCGGAGTTCTTCGACGGCAAGATCAAGCCGCCGCCGGCGGCCACCGGCGAGCACAGCGACAGCTTCTACTACAGCTACATGTACGGGAGCATCGTCAAGTTCCCGCCGGAGGGCGGGGCCATCTGGTACCGCAAGGACGTCTCCGAGGGCGTCGAGGGCACGCCGCCGGCCGAGCTGCTGGCCAAGCCGAAGGTCAAGGCCTCGGCCCACGACGGCTACAAGACCATGGTCCCGGCCGAGCTCCAGGGCGCGCTCTGGAGCCGCTTCGGCTTCGCGCCCTACAGCGCCACCAGCGCCAGCTGCATGCTAACCTGCATGTGCGAGGGCGGCGGCTTCGACGTCGACGCGTACGGCCGGGTCTTCTTCCCGAACCTGGGCCTCTTCCGGGCGGAGGTGCTGGACACCGCCGGCAACCCCATTGCCACGTTCGGGAAGTACGGCAACCAGGATGACGGAGCCAAAGGCTCCGGCGCGAAGAAGCCGGAGGTTCCGCTGGCCTGGCCGCTGACCGTGGCCGTCTCCGAGACCCACGCCTACGTGGCCGACACAGTCAGCCGCCGCGTGGCCAGGGTGAAGCTGGCCTTCGCGGCGGAAGAACTCGCCGAGATCAAGTGAGGGACACGGCCATGAAGAAGCTGCCTCTCTGCATCTGCGCCATCCTGGTCAACGCCGCCCTCGCCGCCGAGCCCCCGGCGCCGCCAACCTTCGCCAAGAAGCCGACGGCCACCAAGTCCGCCGACGGCAAGGTCCGGATCGAGTTCGCCGTCGACCGCGAAACCGACGTCTCGGTCTTCATCGTGGACTCCGGCGGCAGGGTCGTGCGGCACCTAGTCTCGGGCGTCCTCGGCAAGAACCCGCCGGCGCCGCTTGCGCCGGGGCTCGCCCAGAGCGTCGAGTGGGATGGCAAGGCCGACTGGGGCAAGCCCGCGACCGGCGGGCCCTTCAAGGTCCGTGTGGCCCTGGGCCTGGGCGCCAAGTATGACAAGGCCGCCATGGCCGATCCGCAATCCATTGAGGGGGTCCACGCCATGGCCGTCTGGTCCGACGGCGGACTCTGCGTGCTGACCGAGGCAGGCGGCAAGACCGCCAACCGATCCGGCAAGCGGCTGGTGGTGCTCAACCGCGACGGTTCCTACCGGAAGACGCTGAGCCCCCCTCCGGCCGGCCTGAGCCGGGAGCACTGGGCGGCGCTGGGCGGGGCGGCCGTGGAGCTCGACGGCCGGACCGTCCCGGTGGTCATGGACATCGTGGAGCGGCGGCTGTCCGGCATCCGGCCATGCGGCGGGGCCCTGGCCGCCGCCCCAGAAGGCCAGCTGCTCTTCCTCGAGGACGGCGGCGTCATGGGCCTGCTGGACGGCTCCGGGAAGCAGGGGCTGCCACCCGCCGTGCTCGGCCCCAAGCTGCTGCCCAAGGAACCGGACGCCAGCTTCCTGAACCTGCAGCGCTCGGTCGTGGCCGCGTCGGGCGACGGCAAGGCGGCCTACTTCAGCGGAATCGCCAAGCGGCGGAGCTGGTCCAGCGACAAGGTCCCGCCCTACCCGGCGGTCTTCCGGGTCAGGCTCCCGGAACGCTCCCCGGCCGAACCCTTCTTCGGCGACCCGGCCAAGGCCGGTGCCGACGAGGCCCATCTCGGAGGGGCGGCCTCGGCCATGGCCGCCGACGGCAAGGGCACCCTGTTCGTCGCCGACCCGGCCAACAAGCGGATCGTGGCCGTCTCGGAGGCCGACGGCAAGTCGGCCGCCTCGTTCCCGGCCGGGGAGGTCGTGGACTTGGCCGCCGACGGCGGCACCGGGGCCGTCTATCTGCTGCGGCGGGTCGGCGACGGGGTCGCGTCCCTGGTCAAGATGGGGCCATCGGCCGGCTCGGGGCCCGGCGGATGGAAGGATCCCAAGGAACTCGCGACCGCCCAGCTGACCGCCTCCAGCAAGTGGGCCGGCTGGCGGATGGCCCTGGACGCGGGGGCCAAGCCCCCGGTGGTCTGGGCCAGCGACGGCGCCAGGCTCCTGCGCATCGAGGATTTGGGCACGAAGTTCAGCGACGCCAGGCAGGTGGGCGCCAGCACCATCGGCGACGGCGGCTTCATGGGGCTGGTGGTGGACCGCTGGCGCGCTGACCCGGAGGTGTACGCCCGCACCGGCTGGCACACCGCCTCGGCCAACTACGCCTTCATGCGCTACAGCGAAAAGGACGACCGCTGCGAGCAGGTCAGCCTCCCGATCCACGTCAATGCCGGCTCGTGTCTGGAGCCCGGTCCGGACGGCAACCTCTACACCCTGGGCTGGCCGCAGTACCTCTACAAGTGGGACCGCTCCGGCAAGCCGGTCAAGTGGGACGCGCCCTTCGCCTCGCCGCCCGGCATGAAACCCGACGGCCGCCAGGGCAGCAACGGCATCGGCGTGCACGTCTGCATGGTCTACATGACCCACACCCACGGCATCCGTCACGACGGCCACCACTTCGTCTTCGAGTCGCCGTCGGTGGAGCGTGGCCCCAAGAAGCTGGTCGAGTTCCTGCCCTCCGGCGAGCGGGTGGCCGGATCGCCGCTCATCTGGAAGGTCTCCGACGTGGCGGTCGGACCGAAGTTCGACCAGGCGGGCAACATCTACGTCGCCGAGCAGATCCGCCCCAAGGACGAGCCGGTCCCGGCGGAGTTCGCCGCCTACATCGGCACGGGCAAGAGCTTCGGCCGGAACGACCCGCGGGGCAACCCGCAGCAGATGTGGGGCAGCATCGTGAAGTTCTCGCCCAAGGGCGGGACGTTCGACTGGCCGCCGATAGGGGCGGGCTCGACCCAGAACTCCCTGGTGCCCAAGCCCTACGAGGGCGAGCCCAAGCTCGACCCGGAGCTCAAAACCGTTGATGCCGCCTGCTTCGTCGGCAACGACGAGCGCATCCACGGTCCGGCCAAGGTCACCGGGGCGCTGTGGATGCACTACGGCATCAGCCACATCGAGAACTTCTACTGCAACTGCGAAAGCACGCGCTTCGATGTGGACGAGTTCGGCCGCGTCTGGTACCCGGACCTGGTCCGCTGCCGGGTCGGAGTGCTGGACACCAACGGCAACCCCGTGACCCGCTTCGGGACCTACGGCAACGCCGACAGCACCGGCCCGGAGATCGCCTTTGCCTGGCTCTCCGGGGTGGGCGTCACCGACCGGTACGCCTACGCCGCCGACGGGCTGAACCGGCGGGTGCTGCGGATCAGGATCGTCTACGCGGCGGAGGATACGGCGGTGGTGCCGTGAGCAGGAGTGTGTGAGTGTGTGATTGTGTGGGTGCGTGCGTGTGTGGGGGTGGGAGACTGGGCGCTGATGCCCCCATACTCACACACTCACATACCCACAGACCCACACACCCCTACAGCCCATCGGAAAGGAGCCCCACCATGCGTCTGGCACTGATCTGCGCGGCAGCGATAACCCTGGCGGCGGCCGTCTCCGCCGGCGAACCATCGGGGACCGCCGGAAGCGGGACCATCACCGTGCTCAGCAGCGACACGCTGCTGCGCTCCCACCTGGTCTTCAAGACCCCGGTGGTGATCGGCAAGGACGGGCAGCTCAAGCCGGCCCCGGACCCGAGCCCCAAGGCGGCCGGCCCCATGGCCGATTTCCAGTCGCCGCTGCCGTCCGCGGACTGGATCAAGCCGGACTTCAACGATTCCTCCTGGGAGAAGGACCGCGCGCCCATCGAGGCCGGGCCGGAGGTCGACGCGGTCCGCTACACCGGCCCGTCCAACTCCCTGATCTGCGTGCGCGCCAAGTTCACCGTGGCCGACCCCGGCAAGGTGCAGGACCTCAAGCTGTCGCTCGAGTACGTCGGCGGCGCCGTGGTCCACGTCAACGGCCAGGAGCTCTCCCGCGGGCACATGCCCTCCGGCGAGATCAAGCCGGACACCCTCGCGGAGAAGTACCCGGACGACCTCTACGTCCAGCCGGACGGCAACTTCGCCCAGATCCGCGCCTACAAGTGGTCCCCCGAGGCCCAGGCCGCCTTCGCGCCGCGCTTCCGCAAGATGGCCGGCGTGGCCGTGCCGCAGAAGCTGCTCCGCGCCGGCGTCAACGTGCTGGCCATCGAGGTGCACCGTGCGCCGGTGAATGAGGCGGCCACGACCGCCAGGCGGGTGAAGCAGGACACCGGCTCGGGCGGCATCCCGGGCATCTGGGCCTACGCGGGTCTCAAGGACCTCAGCCTGACCGCCGCGGCCGGCTCGGCGCTCTCGCCCAACGTCGAGCGGCCCAAGGGCATCCAGGTCTGGAACTGCGCCCCCTACGAAACGGTGAGCGCCTTCTCCTACGGCGACGGCGGCGAGCTCCAGCCGATCGTGGTGTCCTCGCCGCGCAACGGGGTCTTCTCCGGGCGGCTGGCGGTAAGCTCCGATCAGCCCATCCGGGGGCTCAAGGCGGCCGTCTCGGAGTTGGCCGGGCCCGGCGGTGCGAAGCTCCCCGCGGCCTCGGTCCGGGTGCGCTGGGCCGAGGCGGGCATCGCCTCGGGGCAGACCACCTCGAGCGTCCGCCACAATGCGCTGCTGGAGGCCGCCCCGGCCGAGGTCCCGGTCGTCCGGGCGGCGCATTCCGGAGACCAGTACCCGACCAACTACCTGCGCCTCAAGTACAACCCCGGGCCGTGCTTCCCGGTGAAGCGCACCGGTCTCGCCGGCGGAGCGGTCGCGCCGCTGTGGATCACGGTGCGCGTTCCCAGGGAGACGGCCGCCGGCAGCTACCAAGGCACGGTGACCGTGTCCGCCGACGGTCTGCCCCCCGTGGTTGTCCCCTTCAGGGTCGAGGTGTCCGCGTGGACCATGCCGGACCCGAAGGACTTCCGCGTCACCAGCTTCGGCCAGCATTCCCCGGACAGCCTGGCGCTCTACTACAACGTGCCGATGTGGAGCGACCGACACTTCGACCTGATGGGCAAATCGCTGGCGCTGATGGCTGAGGTCAACTCCCGTCAGGCGCTGGCCGAGCTGGCCATCGACTTCTACGGGATCGGCGGCAACCGCGAGTCGATGGTCCGCTGGATCAAGGACGGGGACGGCTACAAGCACGACTTCGCGGTCCTGGACAAGTACCTGGACATGGTCGCCAAGAGCATGGGCAAACCGGCGCTGCTGCGCCTGAACTGCTGGGGCGAGCAGCGCCCGGGCTGGGGCGGCATGCCCGCCGACCCCGCCGAGTGCTGGGCCAAGGTCAAGGAGGGCAAGCAGGTCTCGCTGCTCGACCCGGCCACCGGCAAGATCGAGCCGATGGACCAGCCCCCGCCCGGCACGGAAGAGAGCCTCAAGTTCTGGAAGCCGGTGCTCGACGAAGTCCGCAAGAGGGTCGAGGCCCGCGGCTGGTTCGACGTCACCGCCATGGGGCACAACAGCTACAACTGCCCGGCCTACCCGGCCGCGGTGAGCATCTTCCGGAAGATCTGGCCCGACGGGGTCTGGGCCTACACCGCCCACAATGGCGAGCTGGGCGCCAAGTGGGCCACGACCGAGAAGGGCGTCACCGTGTTGGCGCGCTACGCCGACTGCGTCTGGACCCGCGGCCATCCGACGGCGCGCGGCTACCGCGCGCTGCTCGGGCCGCGCCCGGGTTTCTGGTGCTACACCTTCCGCACGGACTTCAACGACACTTCGCCGCTGGTCCTCTACCGCGACATCCTCGAGGAGGAGATCATGTGCGGCCACGACGGGGTCAGCGACTTCGGCGTGGACTTCTTCGCCTTCAAGTCGAAGAGCGGCAAGCTGACCCACGTTGGCTGCGGCCGCGGCACCGGCGGGCCGACCTGCACCTGCATGGCCATCCTGGCCGCCGGCCCGGACGGTCCGGTGGCCTCGGAGCGCTACGAGCAGTTCCGCGAGGGCCTGGAAGTGGCCGAGGCCATCCTGTACCTGGAGCGCGCGCTCCAGGAGAAGAAGGTCGGCGGGGAGCTGGCCGGAAAGGTCAACCGGCTGCTGGACGCGCGCGGCGAGGCCTTCATGAAGCACTGGCCGAACGGGAGATTCGAGCGCGACCTGGAGCTGCTGGCCCTGGCCGGCGAGGTGGCCGCCGCGGCGGGCGGGGGGAAGTGACGGGAGGCTACAGGTCGTAGCCGCGGACGGTCTTGCGTTTGTTGAGCTTGGCCCGTCCCACCGCGCTCCTGAGCAGCGCGGCGACCTGGCGGTCGAGGGCCTCGGCCAGGTCGCTGCCGGCCATGCAGCGGTTGGCCCGGACGAATTCCCGGACCTTGACGCCGATCACGAAAGAGTCCTTCCTGCGCTTCCTGGCCATCGATTCCCTCCCCCGCTGGGCCCCGCGCGGACCGGATGCCGGCGTGCCGGGCTCCTCATCCCGCCCGATATGATAGGCGCGGCGCCCCGGTCCTGTCAAGGCCGCGGGTGCCATTGACCGCGCCGGGGCGGAAGGCTTATAATCGGCGCCGTGATGAGCCCCTCCGCCCCGCTCCGCCGGCTGCTGCCGGCCGTCCTGGCCGCGCTCTGCGCCCTGGCTCCGATCCCGGCGCCGGCCGGGGAGCCGGCGGCCGACGATCCCGCCGCCCGCATCAGGAAGCTGGTGGCCGAGCTGGGCGCCAACGACTTCGACGCCCGCGAGCGGGCCACCGCCGAACTGATGCGGATCGGCCCGGCGGCCCGCCCGGCGCTGCAGGCGGCCCTGCCCGGGGCCGACGCCGAGGTGCGCGAGCGGATCAGCCTGGTCCTGCGCCGCGTGGCCTGGCAGCTGCCGCCGGAGCTGGCCGCGCGCCTGGGCCGCTTCGGGATGACCTTCACCGACCGGTTCATGGCCGGCGACGGTCCGCGCCGGGTGCGGCTGCTCGAGGAGCTTTCCCAGCGCGCCCCGCGCGAGGTCGAGCCTTACGTGCTGCTGGCCCTGGCCGGGGACTCCGGTCCGGAGGCCGCCGCGTGGGCGCTCGGGCCGCTGCGGTCCTGCCGCAGCCGCGCGGCGCTCGATGCGGCGCTCGGCGTTTCGCGCAGCCAGGAAGTGGAGGTGCGCGCCGCGGCCACCGTCGCGCTCGGCGGCTTTCCCGAGGAGGAGGCCGTGAAGCGCCTGGCCGAGATGGCCGGTGACCGCGAGGCCGAGGTGCGCTCCTGCGCCGTCGGGGCGCTGGGCTCCCGCGGCCGGACCCTGTCCGCCGCGGGTGGGGCGGCCATTCTCCGGGTGCTGGGCGACGGCCGGGCCGAGGTGCGGAGCGCGGCGGTGGCCGCCGCCGGAGCCGCCGGGCTCCGCGGGGCCCTCGACAGGCTCTGGGCCGCGGCCGAGGCCAAGGGCGATGCCGAGGCGCGCGCTGCGGCCATCGCGGCCATCGCCCGGATCGCCGAGCCCGGCGAGGAGGCCGCCGCCGGCAGGCTGGCCGGCCTCCTGGGCGACGACGAGGTGCGCGGTGCGGCCCTCTCCGGGCTGACCTCCATGGTCGGCAGGAGCGCCGCGCCGAAGGTCGCCGGGTTGCTCGGCGGGCCGGCCGCCGCCGAGGCCGCCGGCGCACTGGCCGTCATCGGCGGTCCGGAGCAGTTTCCGGACCTGCGCAAGCGACTCAAGGCCGGCGGGGAGGGCCCCGCCGCCTTCCAGGCCGGGCGCGCCCTGGTGCTTCTGGGGGCGCCGGGCGCCGCCGAGGCCCTGGCCGAGCTGCTCTACGGCCGGGACGCCGAGGCCGCCGGGGAGGCCGCGCGCTTCCTGCTAGACCTCGATGCCGAGCGTTGGGAGCCGACCGTCCGGAGGGCGCTGAAGGACGTTCCGCTGCCCGGGGACGTGGGCGACGAAGGCGGAGCGCGCCCGGAGCGGGCCGCCAGCCTGAAGGAATTCACGGACATGGCCGCCGAGCACGCCGGTGACCCGGGCTCCTGGCCATTCTTCCTGCGCATGCACGGGCTGCACGCCCTGGCGGCCGAGGCCGCCGAGCTCCCCGGCGCGGCGCGCGGGACGCCCGTGCGGGGCGGCGATTGGCTGGTCCTGGCCGGGCGCGGCCGCGAGGGGCTGGACCGGATGCGCGAGGCCGCCGCGCGCGAGCCCTTCGACGCGGCCGTGCACAACGAGCTGGCCTGGTTCCTGCTGGTCGGCCCCCGCGCCGAGTTCCGCGACCCGGCCGAGGCCCTCAAGACTGCCGAGAGGGCGGTGGCCCTCGACCCGCGCAATCCGGCCCTGGAGGACTCCTTCGCCCTGGCGCTGTTCCAGAACGGGCGCAGGGAGGAGGCCCTCCGGCGTCAGGACCTGGCCCTGGCCTGGGCGACCGCGCAGGGCGTGGACGCCCGGGCCCGCGGGGAGCTCGAGCTGCACCGCGCACGGATGGTCGCGGCCCTGGGACGCCGCGAGGAGGCCGCCAAGGTCATCCCCGCGGTCCAGAAGCGCCGGCCCAAGGACCCGCTGCTGGCCGCCGAGGCCGCCAGGGCCTGGTGCGCCGCCGGCGAGCCGCAGAAGGCGCTGGAGGCCCTGAGCCAGATGATCGATCTGATGTATCCGGACATCGAGGTGCTGCGCAACGACCCCGACCTGGCCGGAGCCCGCAAGGAGAAGGGCTTCGAGCGCATCCTGGCCCGCGCCGAGGAGCTCAACGAGAAGATGACCCGCGCCGCCGCCGAGGCCGCCAAGGACGCCGCCGTGCCGGATGACGGTGATGGCGACGGCGACGATGGCGACGGTGACGGGGATGGCGGCGACGACGGCGACGGCATCGAGATCCCGCAGATACAGGTGGAGGACGCCGGCGCCGCAGAGTAGCGGCCGGCCGCCCGGAGCCCTGCGCCGCTCCGATCCTTCCGCGCCGTTCCCCGGATCAGCCCCAGAGCGCCAGCCCGGTGACCTCGTCGGGCCGCCGAGTGAGTTCGACGCCGGTCAGTTCCACCATGCAGAACTCCCCGGCGAAGACGGTCGTGCCCTCGGCCAGGTGGCCGCCGAAGGCCCGGCCCTCCTCGTCGGAGAGAGTCACGTGGGCGTGGACGAAGGGCTTCCCGGGTGCCTCGGCCTTGACCGAGACGTTGCCGACGAGCGCCAGGATCTCCATGGGCTTGCCGAACTCGTGGTAGCCGTACTTCCTGGCTGCCTGGTCGTAGAAGCCGGTGCGCGCGCACTTCACCGCGCCGATGGCCTCGACCCGCGCCGCGCGGATGCCCTTCTCCGCGGCGAAGGCGGTGAGTTCCGCGAGCAGGTCGGCCCCGTGCGTCAGCCGGCCCATGAAGACCCGTCCCGGTTTGCCCTGTGCGATCACGGATGACTCCTTTCCCCAAGACCGTCCGTGATTATAGGCGCCCCGGTCTGCGCCGCGAGCGGCGGCAGTGGACGTCGGACCCGGGGTGGGGTGCAATATCTGCGCCGATACCGCTTGCGGCGGTCGCAAGAGCGGGGATAATGAGTCGAACGGACCGTGGGGGGCTATACGTGCGCGCAACGCTTTACGCAATCTTTGCCGCGGGCATGTTGCTGTCCGCCGGCTGCGGCTCCAGGGAGCAAGCTTCGTTCGGCAGACGATATACGGAGCACCGCAGCGAAGCCCGCAGGATCGCCGACCAGTACCCGCTTCTGACCGGCGTTCTGGCCGGCATGATGGCCTCCGGCGAGGCTGCCGAGATTGTGGCCGCCGGCAAGGCCGAGGCGCGCACCTACCTCCTGGCTGCGGATGGCCTCGAGCAGGAGGTCACCGAACACCGCCTGCTGGAGTCCGTGGTGCGGGTCTCGGTGCGGAAACTGACCAGCTGCGACCCGGTCGTCGGGCTGGACTCGGCCAAGGTCGAGAGCATCGCTTATGGCGATGGGGAGGGGAACGGTCTGGTTCTGACCGGCGCCGCGGACATCGCCGCTGTGCTCGAGGCGCTTCGCGAACACAGCCGGGAGATCCGGCTGGATATCGCCTGGCAGGGCTATCGTTCCGAGGGAGACACCGGCCCGATCCGGCTGGGCCGGCACGCCGAACTTCCCTCGATGCCCGTGGCTGTGACCGTGCATTGCGACGACGGTGTCGACGAGAAGTGGGAGCCGGCCGGCCCGCGCGGGCTCTACATCCGCGTGAAGCCCGGTTGGACCCTCTGTTTCCGCGGCGAGGCGTTCGGCGGCCGCTTCACGACCCTCGGAGCCGAGCCGGTCTCGTTTGTCAATCAGCAGGTGGTCGAGGTGCTCAAGCGCCTGGCGGAGAAGGCGGGCAAGGTTCTGTCTCCCCTGCATCCCTCCGGCAGGGCCATCGGTTCCGAGGCCGAGGCCGAGGCCGTGGCCAGGAAGGCCTCGCAGTGCCGCGAGGTGCCGGCCAACTGCCCGGCCGAGGTGGTCCGCGCGGAGGGCCGCTATTTCGTCAAGTTTGTGCGGAGCATCACGGAGCCGTTCCCGGCCCGCGTAGTTGAGGCCACAGTGACGGTTGATGAGCGGACCGGCGTCTGCTTTATTGAGAGGCGGGGAGGGAAAGCCCCCGCGCCTTTCAAGGAAGTGCTGCGGTAACTGCGCGCGCCCATCGGCCATGCAGCCTTGCGCCCGCCACCGCCGGCGGCTAGAATCCGGCCCGTCGAACCGGGCCGGCCGGGGCGTTCTCTGTGGGCTTAAACCGAGACAACAGGAGGGGCGCACGTGGGCGGAATGTTCGGAGTCTCTTCCTCGTCGGACTGCGTAACTGACCTCTTCTACGGCACCGACTACCACTCGCACCTCGGGACCATGCGCGGCGGGCTGGCCGTCCGCACCGCCGAGGGCGGGTTCAGCCGCTACATCCACGACATCACCAACTCCCAGTTCCGTTCCAAGTTCGAGCACGACATCGCCAGGATGCGCGGCGCCGCCGGCGTGGGCGTGATCAGCGACTTCGAGGACCAGCCGTTGCTGATCAGCTCGCACCTGGGGGTCTACGCCATCGTCACCGTCGGCGTGGTCAAGAACGCCGAGGCCCTGGCCCGGAAGGCCCTGGCCAAGGGCGCCCACTTCTCGGAAATGAAGGGCGGCGAGATCAACCCGACCGAGATCGTGGCCACGCTCATCAACCAGGAGCGCACCCTGGTCGACGGCCTGAAGAGCGCCCAGGCGGCGATCGAGGGCTCCTGCTCCATCCTGCTGCTCACCGAGGGCGGCGAGGTCTACGCCGCGCGCGACCGGGTCGGCCGCACCCCGCTGATCATCGGCCGCAAGCCCGGCGCCACCGCGGTGGCCTCGGAGAGCTGCGCCTTTCCGAACCTCGGCTACGAGGTCGAGCGCGACCTGGGCCCCGGCGAGATCGTGCGGCTTTCGCCCGACGGCGCCGAGCGCCTGGCCGGCCCCGGCGACCGGATGAGGATGTGCTCCTTCCTCTGGGTCTACTACGGCTACCCGGCATCGAGCTACGAGGGGCAGAACGTCGAGGTGGTCCGCAACCGCTGCGGCGCGGCCCTGGCCCGCCGCGACAACGTCAAGGTCGACATGGTCGCGGGCATCCCCGACTCCGGCACCGGCCACGCCATCGGCTACGCCACCGAGGCGGGCGTGCCCTACCGCCGGCCCTTCGTGAAGTACACCCCGACCTGGCCGCGCTCCTTCATGCCCCAGGACCAGTCGGTCCGCGACCTGGTCGCCCGGATGAAGCTGATCCCCATCCGCGAGATGCTCGATGGCGCGCGAGTCCTCTTCTGCGAGGACTCCATCGTCCGCGGCACCCAGCTGCGCGACACCGTCCGGCGGCTCTACGCGGTGGGCGCCCGCGAGGTGCACATGCGCCCGGCCTGCCCGCCGCTGGTCTACGGCTGCAAGTTCCTGAACTTCTCGCGCTCGCGCTCGGAGCTGGACCTGGCCGGCCGCTGGGCCATCAAGGCGCTCGAGGGCCGTGACGACGCCTGCCTCGCCGAGTACGCCGCCGACGGCTCCGCCAAGAAGGAAGCCATGATCGAGCACATCGGCAAGACGCTGGAGCTGACCAGCCTGCGCTACCAGCGGCTCGACGACCTGGTCGCGGCCATCGGCCTGCCCAAGGAGAAGCTCTGCACCTACTGCTGGGACGCGCAGGGATAGCCGGCCCCCGGGCCGTCAGCCCCGGTCCAGCGCCTGGGGGTGCTCCATACGCCGGATGGCGTCCTCGCGGGTGATCAGCCCGCGGCGGTAGAGGTCGGTCATCGAACTGTCCATGGTGTGCATGCCCATCCGGCCCTGGGTCTCCAGGACGCCGGCCAGCATCTGGGTCTTGCCCTCGCGGATCAGGTTGGCTATGGCCGAGTTGTTGCGGAGCAGCTCGGTGGCCAGGGCCAGGCCGGTGCCGTCGGCCCGCGGCACCAGCTTCTGGGCCAGCACCGCCAGGAGCGTGAAGGACAGCTGCAGCCGGATCTGGCCCTGCTGGTGCGGGGGGAAGACGTCCACGATGCGGTCTATGGACTGCACCGTCGAACCGGTGTGCAGCGTGGCCAGCACCAGGTGCCCGGTCTCGGCGGCGGTCAGCGCGGCCGAAATGGTCTCCGTGTCGCGCATCTCGCCGACCATGATGACGTCGGGCGTCTCGCGCAGGGCGTGGCGCAGGGCGCTGGCGAAGCTCTGGGTGTCGCGGCCCACCTCGCGCTGGTCCACGATGCTCTTCTTGGAGGTGAAGACGAACTCGATGGGGTCCTCGATGGTGATCACGTGCGCCCGGCGCCGCCGGTTGAGGTGCTCGATGATCGAGGCCATGGTGGTGGACTTGCCCGATCCGGTCGGCCCGGTGATCAGCAGGAACCCCTGCGGCACCAGGGCCAGCTCCTCCAGCGCGGCGGGCAGCCCCAGCGCCTGGATCTCCGGGATGCTGGTGGGCACCAGCCGGAAGGCGGCGGCCAGGGCGTCGCGCTGCCGGTAGATGTTGCCGCGGAAGCGCCGGCCGGCGACGTTGGCGGCCATGTCCACCTCGCCGTCGCGCTCGAAGGTGGCGATCTCCGCGTCGGTCATCACCGCGTAGGCCATCTTGCGGACGGCATCGGGGTCGAGCGGCGGGGCCTCCAGGAAGCGCAGCTCGCCGTGCAGCCGCAGCACCGGCGGGGTGTTGGCGGTCAGCAGCAGGTCCGAGGCACTCGCGGCCACCGCGGCCTCGAACAGGGAAATGATGTCCTGGTGCATTGCGCCCCTCAGCCTCCCGTTGCGTCCGGCGCCCCGGGCGGCCACCGGGCGAGGCGCGGCTGGCCGCCCTCCGGCCAGTCGAGGATGGTTCCGCCGTCCTCCGTCCAGCCGCCCAGCACGAACATCCGGAGCACCCCGCCGGCCACGGGAATATCGTTTTCCCCGGGGCGGTGGGTGTGGCCGCAGACCAGTACCCCCGCCCCGGCGGCGGAGGCCAGGCGGGCGGCCTCGGCCAGGTCCGGCTCCATGGCCCCGGGCGGCTTGACGGCCTTCTCGTGCCGGCTGACGCCCTCCAGCCGGCGGATCATCCAGAGCAGGACCGGCTCGGGCAGCCGGCGCGCCGCGAACCTGGCCGGCCAGCTCCGGACCAGGCGCTTGAAGAACTGGTAGCGCCGGTCGGCGGTGAGCAGTTCGTCGCCGTGCATGAGCAGGACCCGCCGGCCGCCGGCCTCGACCACGGCGCGCTCGCCCAGCGGCTGGGCCCCCGCGGCCGCTGCGAAGACCGGCCCGTAGCCGAAGTCGCGGTTGCCGTCGAGGGCCGCCACCGGGCAGCCGGCGCGGGCCAGCGCGGCCAGGGCCTCCAGGGGACGGGCGTGCAGCCTGCGGGCCAGCGCCGGCCGCTCCACCCAGAAGGCGAAGAGGTCGCCCAGGATGTAGAGGCGCTGCGCCCGGCCGGCGCGGGATCGCCCGGCCAGTTCCTCGAGCAGCGCCAGGAAGCGCGCCTCCACTCCGGGCGCCCCGGGCCCGAGGTGCAGGTCGGATATGAAGGTCAGATCCGCCAAGCTCGCCCTCCGCAGACGACCGGTGATTATACGCCGCGACCGGCTGGGTTCTAGGCAGTTGCCGGGCGCGGGGGGCGGGGTATAATCCGCCCGCGGCCGGCGGGCCTGGGATGCGGGTGCGCCCCGGGGCCGGCCGCCGGGGAGTCTCTGGCGATGACCGTCCACAGCTACTACCTGGACAACGAGCGCCGGCTGGCGACGGGGCTGGACCCCGAGCGCATGGCCGAGGTCATCACCAAGGGCCCCTCGGCCGGCACCCTGTGGGTCGACCTCGACAACCCCACCGCCGAGGAGATCGACCTGCTCGACGAGGTCTTCGCACTGCACCCCCTGACCATCGAGGACTGCACCAACGTAAGCAAGTTCCCCAAGGTGGAGGACTTCGGCCGGTACCTGTTCATGGTGCTCCTGGCCCCCAACCCGGCCACGCTGCTCAACGACGAACTGGCCGCCGTGGAGCTGGACATCTGCATGGGCGCCAACTGGGTGATGACCTACCACACCGGCGGCGAGCTCGGCTGCATAACCCGGGCGGTGGGGGCGCTGCGGCGCAACTCCGCCAACGTGCTCGGCAAGGGCCCGGCCTTCCTCTTCCACCGGCTGGTCGACGGGCTGGTCGACGACTACTTCCCGCTGCTCGACGTGCTCGACCGCGAGACCGAGGAGGTCGAGACCCACTTCATCAACAGCCGGCCGTCGCGCGAATCCTTCACCAAGATGCTGGCCCTGAAGCGCAACGTCCTGCACCTGCGCCGGATCGTCCTGCCCCACCGGGAGATGATCGGCCGGGTGCTCCACGAGGACTACCCGCTGCTCGGCGAGAGCGTGCTGATCTACTTCCGCGACGTCGCCGACCACCTGGCGCGCATCGCCGACCAGATCGAGCTCTTCCGCGAGACCATCTACGAAGCCGCGCAGATGTACAACTCGGCCCTCATGCAGCGCACCAACGAGACCATGCGCATCTTCACGGTGCTCACCGTCCTGGTCATGTTCCCGACGGCGGTCTCCAGCGTCTACAGCATGAATGTCAAAGGCATCCCCTTTGCCGAGCACCCCCAGGCCTTCGCCCTGGTGACCGGCTTCATGGTGCTGATGATGATCGGCATGATCTGGTACTTCCGCCGGAAGAAGTGGTTCTGACAGCCTGAGAACAAGGAGCGTTCCGAGATGAGCAACCCCGTCCTGCGCACCAACCTGCCCGAGCTCAAACTGGTGAACCGCGGCAAGATCCGCGACGTCTACGACCTGG